>JBFFIE010000092.1:0-1506 GCA_041556555.1 Gammaproteobacteria bacterium | reverse complement strand
GTGTCAGGTATTGGTAATGTCCTTCCAGAACAGGGTGCACCTTCCTCATGAACAGGCTGGCGGCCTTCTGGCCGTTGAAGCAAATCCGGCTGATACCCGAATACTGTTGCAGGAAGCTGCCGAAGTCGTTGGTCACCAGGTCGGCTTCACGGATAGCCGAATCAAGACTGCCGGGCCGGTGGCAGGCGGCGATTACATCCCACAGGGCAATATGGTTTTGCGCGAGTTTTTCCATACGTTCCCGATAATCCCGTTGCGGTCCCGCATCGAATAAGTCCCCCATGATCTTCCAGAACGCATTACGCGGAAAAGCATAATACTGCCGGGCTTCAAGCGAGGCCGCACCGGGCATCGAGCCCAGTATCAATGTATGGGCTGCGCTGCTTGCCAGTGGTGGAAATCCCTGTGACAGTTTCATGTTTACTAGGCTAACACAGTGTCAATTTCATGCGGGTACGACCTGTCATCAAAGTGACTTTGGGGCTATTCAAATATTCCGGGGCAGGGTATAAGCTGTGGCCCAGTGAACACGGAGTCTGCCATGAGCGAGACAAGCAATTCAAAACGGGGCGAACTTGTGCGCAATACGGTGGTTTTTCAGCTCAAGCTGATGGCGGACGGATTTCGCGATCTGTTGCTGTTGCCGATATCGCTGATCGCCAGCCTGATCGGTTTCATCAGGGGAGGGGAGGAACCCCAACGCGAATTTAACCAGGTCATCAAGTTTGGCCGGCAATCCGAGCAATGGATCGACCTGTTTGATTCCCATGCATTGCCGGACAATGCTCACGCGGCGGCGTCCATGGAGGCGCTTTTTTCAAAAGTGGAGGAAACCCTGAAGCAGCAGCACAAGATTTCAGCCATCAGCGATCGTGCCAAAATTGAGATAGACCAGGCTTTAAAAATGCTGCAGGAAAAAGCAGCCAAACAAGGCAGGACAGAGTAGATAAATCGACCTAAAAGGATGGGCCGGTCCGTAAATGCGGGCCTTAATAGGTGCCGGTAATGTACTCGCTGAGCTTTTTGACTTCGGTTTGTTTGTCATCCAGCAGACGTTTCACCAGGTCGCCGATCGAGACGATACCCAGTAGTTTGCCTTTGTTGACGATAGGCAGATGGCGGCAACGACAGGTCGTCATGATTTCCATACATTTCTGGACAGAATCATCGGGCTCCGCCGAGATGACCGGTTTGGTCATGACGTCGCTAATCTTGGTTTCTTTTGATGATAATGATTTCAGTGCGATTTTCTGAAGGTAATCCCGCTCGGTAAATATGCCGGATATAGTGTCGTTATCCTGCACCAGGACCGCGCCAATATTGAGTTCGGACATAAGACAGATTGCATCAAAGACACTCTCGCCGGACTCAACCGACAATACCATATCGCCTTTGTTTTTTAGTATTTCAGATACTTTGGACATAATTGGAAACCACTTTTGAACTGATGTACTAAGTCTAGTAGGTAATCCAGATAATTCAACGTTGATTTAAGTCAGGGTTTTT
>JBFFIE010000091.1:0-1571 GCA_041556555.1 Gammaproteobacteria bacterium | reverse complement strand
GGAATCATTTCGATTGCCTTGTCCTGTTTATAAAGGGCGCGTTCATAATCCAGGAAGCCCCAATACCAATAAATTCCATCAACACCAAGCAACTCGGCAAAGTTGTTGTCGATCTCACGCGCTCGCTCTATGGCTTCAAGCGCCAGGTCCCGGTCCTTGATATCGCCGCCATATAACCAGTAGTTTGTCATGTGGGCAAGGGCAAGACCTGTCCAGGCATGTTTGAAATTCGGGTCCAGTTTAATGGCTTCAGTCAGCAGTTCGATCGATGTCTGGTAGCCCTGGTGGGTCTCATTCTGCAAAAAGCGTTTTGACTGCAGGTAAAGGTCATAGGCTGCCACATTGTCGGTGGGCACGTTTGCCACGTCCGCCAGTTCTGAGTCCGTCAGTGTTGCTTTCAGTGCGGTTGCTATGGATTGGGCAATTTCCGACTGTATATCAAAAAGGTTGCTGGTGGTCAGCTCCCGGTCATATATCTCCGCCCACAGGTGTTCGTCGGTCTTTGCATCAATCAACTGAACATTGATACGCACCCGCTCACCGGCACGCTGCACTGAGCCCTCCATGATGTTCGCCACGCTCAATTCCCGGGCAATCTGTCGCAGGTTCTTGGTGGTGCCCCTGTATTCCATCACAGAGGTTCTGGAGATCACGCTGAACGCATCAATCTTTGATAATTGGGTTAAAAGGTCGTCGTGAATACCGTCCGTGAAATAGATGTCATTCGTATCAGCACTGCGGTTGGCAAAAGGCAACACTGCAATGGAGTTTGCATCCACCACCAGGTCTGGTTCCACCACCGGTTCAGGTTCAGGTTCAGGTTCAGCAACGGGTTCCACCTCAGCGGGTTGTGCCGCGATGGCGGACTCGTATTCAGCGGTTTTCTGTTCGAAACGTGATTCCCAGATAAAATATCCCAGTGACAGGCCAAGTGAAATAATGATCAGGTAATCCAGTTTCCGACCCGTCCTGGGTGTAATGGAGGATTGCCTGGGAACATCTTTTTCCAGCTTGATTCCTTCGGGTGTCAGCTCGAATGCCCAGGCCAGTATCAGGGCCGGTACAAAACCTACCAGTAACATGACCAGTATCAGTTTTGGCGCCCATTCCGGCAGGGCCAGGATCTCGCTAATGGTATCGGTCAGCTGCAATAAAACCCAGGTCGTTACCGCGTAAGCGATACCGACCTTGAATACATTTCTACGTTTGAGTTCTCTAAAAAACGACAAGTGATAATTTCTTCTTTTGCATAGTTGGTCTAAGCATAGATGTTTCGGCATGAAAAAACCAAATCAGTATCAAATTTTTTTTTCTTCTTCCGGTCACCGGACACCTCTGATAGTCTGGCAACCTTTGTTTGCTCATGTATAAGGATAACCAATGCCTTTCGCTTTAAAAGATATATTTCTCATATGTATTCTGACAACCCTGACTTTGACCCAAATCTCGCATGCAGACGAGCTGTCGGATTCAGTTAAGGCCGATTATGACAATCATCTCGGCGCCTTGTTCGAGCACTTTCATCGCCACCCTGAACTGTCATCCATGGAAAACAACACGGCGGCGCGACT
>JBFFIE010000090.1:0-1805 GCA_041556555.1 Gammaproteobacteria bacterium | reverse complement strand
GCCGCAGGACAGGGTACACGTATGTATTCCGACAAGCCTAAGGTTTTGCATGAACTTGCGGGCAAACCATTACTTACTCACGTCTACCACGGAGCGAGGACGCTCAATCCTGATAGCATTTATATTGTTTATGGCTACGGCGGTAATGAAGTATATGAATCACTCCCGGCATTGGATGTTGAATGGGTAGAACAGGCTGAGCAACTGGGAACCGGGCATGCCGTGCAACAGGTCATCCCGAACATAGACGATGATAACCTGGTTCTGGTTCTTTACGGTGATGTTCCACTGATAACAAATGACACACTGAAAGCGCTGGTAGAAACCGGCCGATTATCGGGTTTCAGTTTGCTTACCGCTTTTCTTGATGAGCCAAGGGGCTATGGTCGAATCATTCGCGACGAAAATGGCAGGATGTTGCGAATCGTGGAGGAAAAGGATGCCACACCGGAGGAAAAAGCGATTAATGAGATCAACACCGGGTTTATGGTGGTAAAAGCATCACTGTTGAAGCCCTGGTTAAAGAAACTTGGTAATGATAATGCGCAGAAAGAATATTATCTGACCGATATTATCGAGATTGCTGTTTCAGAAGGCAGCCAGATCGAAACCCTGCAGCCTGGTTCGGAAATAGAGATTTACGGAGTGAATGATCGGGCCCAGTTGTCGCAGATGGAACGATATTACCAGTTGATACAGTCACATGAACTGATGCGTCAGGGTGTGACGATATTCGATCCGGCAAGATTTGATTTGCGTGGAGATCTGGAAGTAGGTCAGGATGTTGAGATTGATATTAACGTGCTTCTGGAGGGCAGGAACAGGATAGGCAAAAATGTCCGGATTGGACCCAATTGCATCATAAAGGACACGGTTATTGGAGATGATGTTGAGATAAAGGCCAATTGTGTTATAGAAAATGCAGTGATTGGAAATGCCTGTCAAATTGGTCCCTTTTCGCGAATAAGGCCGGATGCTGTACTTGAGGATCATGTGCATGTCGGCAATTTTGTTGAATTGAAGAAATCAACAATAGGTCATGGCACTAAAATCAATCATCTGAGCTATGTTGGTGATTCCGAGGTTGGTATGAACGTTAACATAGGTGCGGGAACTATCACCTGTAACTATGATGGTGCAAACAAGCACAAGACAATCATAGGCGATAATGTATTTATTGGTTCAGATACCCAGTTGGTGGCGCCTGTGACCGTCAAGAATGGCGCAACCATAGCCGCTGGAACGACAGTGTGTCGGGATGTTGAAGAAGATGCTCTCGCCATCAGTCGTACAGAACAAAAAGTAGTAAAAAAATGGAAACGACCCGGAAAAACAAAACACTAACATAATATGAGAGTAGGATATTATCAGTACCGGCCCCTGTTTGGAAAAGTCAGTCATAATCTCAACAAGGTAGTCAAAAAACTCGGCAGTGCCGATGCAGATCTAATCGTTTTACCTGAATTGGCTTTCACAGGTTATTACTTCAGGAACAAGGATGAAGTAAAGACTCTCGCAGAAGATCCCGGTCGGTCAGTAACCGTGGATGCATTGACCGCGCTGTGCAAAAAGCAAAGTTTCCGTATTGTTACCGGTTTTACAGAGAAAGCACGTGATAAGTACTTTAATAGCGCCCTTCTGATTGGCCCGCGTGGTGTTGAACATGTGTATCGAAAGCTGCATTTATTTAATGAAGAAAAAAAATGGTTTGATGAGGGCAATATACCCCTGCAAGTGAACAGAATAGGCCCGATCAGAATTGGTATTATGGTCTGTTTTGACTGGGTGTTTCCCGAGGTCACAAG
>JBFFIE010000089.1:0-2061 GCA_041556555.1 Gammaproteobacteria bacterium | reverse complement strand
ACAGAAGGGTTTTTTCTTGGTTGCAGGTTAAGGGTGTTATCATCAAAATTTAACCTGGAAACAAAAAACAAGGACGCTAAGACAAGCAATCCAGTGATGACAAGTATCGTCACTGCATGAGTAGCCGGGAAATGATATAAATAGCGGATAAATTTCCCGTTACGCAGGCGTTTTTCCGCATTGATTTGCGGATGATAGCTTAATAACGCCGGTATCAGTGTCAGGGTAATGAAGAAACTGATAAACATGCTGGATCCGGAGATCCAGCCCAGTTCGGCGACACCGACGTAATCAGTCGGGATGAAGGCATAAAAGCCGATGGCGGTGGTGAGTGCACAAAGCGCCAGTGCCTTGCCCAGATCCACGGCCGTGTTTTCCATGGCCTCGAGGTTGTTTTCACCACGCAGCATATGCTCGCGGTAACGCAGGCAGTAATGAATGGCAAAGTCGACACCCAGGCCGATATAGAGCACGGCAAACGCCACGGAGATCAGGTTCAGTTCACCCACGGTTGCCGTGGCAAAACCGGCCGTATAAATAAGGCCATTCACCAGAGTAACCAGCGTGGCAAGTACCATCCACACGGAACGCAGGCCGACAACAAGGACCACCGCGACCAGGCACAGGGCAATAATGACCGATATCTCCATTCCCCGGGACACACTGATCATTTCCTCGTAGGACATGGTGACATTGCCGGTCAGGCGGACGTTAATGTGGTTTTGCTGGTTTAACTGATATTCATCGGCCAGCCGATGAATCCTGTCGATGGAATCCCTGGCGGGAAAGGCACCACCGTAATCGAGGTTGGGTTGCAGGACGATGAATTCCCGGTAAACCGATCGATCCTCGTCTAAGCCGCCCATCAGTCGTTGCCAGGACAGGCGATAATGTTCATTATTTTTAATTGCAAGCAGGGCGCTGTTGATATCCTTGAGCAGCGGTTCTATGTCAATCTCATCGCCATCCAGTTTTGCCTCGATAGCTTCGGCCATCATGGTAAACAGGCCCCGCAATGATTGGTCTTCTGTCAGCCTTGCCAGGAAAGGTTGAACCGCTGCCAGGTTATCGGCCAGGTCCTGTAACTCGGTCGTGTCGAGATAGAGAAAGGCCGATTGTTTGAAGAAGGGCAGTCCGGATGGGTAGTAAACACTCTTGAAGAATTTATCTTCCAGGAGCAATTGTTCGTAAAGAATACTGCCGGCATCGCTGGCTTCATCCGCAGTCCCGGCTTCTACCACGACTAGTATCAGGTCATTGTACTGGGGGAACTTTTCATCTACCTGGAGGGCAAAATTCCGCCACTCCAGTTTTGGCGACAGCATGTCACGGGTATCCGTGTTCATGCTGATGTTATCAATGGTGTATCGCAGGCAGAAAAAGGCACCTGCAAAAATAGTGAGCACGATCAGCAGGCGGTATTTTCTAGCGAAATCAACCCAGCGACTCAACAATACTTCAAAGGCACCTGTTAATGATCTTCTCATGGCAGGGTATGAAAGCTGTCCGGATTTGTGACCTGGGGGATAGTTAAAGCAAAAATCCCGGGGCGATCAGGATCTGACATTACACCCGGAAGACGTATTCCTTGTCGGGTTCCCTCTCACAGTCTGGCGGATAGCTCAGGCGCTTGTCATCGTAGTACTGGCGACGATGATCACCTTCCGATAAACGGTTATAAGTAACATAGAGAACACGCCTTGCGCGATTGGTGTTATTGGGTTCCGAGCGGTGCGGGGCAAAGGAATCAAAAAACACGGCATCACCGGGCCGGGTCGGAAGCTTGATGTAATCCAGCGCGTCTTCGTCCAGTGGTTTCCAGCTTTCTCCGATCAAACCCTTGTTGTGCTGACCGGGAACGACTTCAAGGCAACCGTTTTCAACAGTTGACGCGTCAATACTGACCATGGTTGTGATATGCAAGGAGGCGTAACGGTCCCAGCCGGCCTGGACATCCTGGTGTGCCTTGAAGCCATCACCGCCGGGCATCTTGAAATTAATCTTGTCCTTGAACAATATGGCTTGCTCGCCAAACAGATCGGATACCGCACCCTGCATCTT
>JBFFIE010000088.1:0-2064 GCA_041556555.1 Gammaproteobacteria bacterium | reverse complement strand
GCAAACAACGCCAGTTTGCCTGGCAGCCATAGCGAGTGTGAACCACCCGATCCCATCCCGAACTCGGAAGTGAAACCGCTTAGCGCCGATGGTAGTGCAGGGCTGTCCCTGTGCGAGAGTAGGACACTGCCAGGCTTCTAAATATAAACCCCTGATGTTTTGCATCAGGGGTTTTTCTTTTCAGTGGCAGTGAAATTTAAGGATAAGGACACTCGACTGCGTGTTCCCGACGCAGTCTACCTCGACAAAAAGTTCCAGACATTGTCTACCGCATACCTCCCTGTAGTCGTGCCAGATAATGCCATAATAGCTGTACCTGATAATGCTGGGCTACAGTCATGCAATTATTTCAATAACGGGTTATTGTCTCACTGTTAACTGTTAAGAGAGGTAAAACATGAATAAGCGTATCCTGCCTGCAATAATTCTGGCCGTCTTTATTGCCGGTTGCAGTACGTTTCCCAAAGATGACATTCAAATCCACTCCGAAGCCGATCCCAAAGTAAACTTCAGTGGTTACAAAACTTATGCCTGGCTGGGTGCGGTAGGAATAGTCAGAGATCCACAGGGCCGATGGGAACCACCTCAGTTCGATGCTGATGCAGAGATTACATTTCAAATCAACAATGCGTTACAAAATCGGGGAATGACAGAAGATAATATTGATCCGGATATGCTGGTTGCTTATGCCCTGGGCTTCGATATGGATGCCCTTCAAGCGAAACAAGACCCTGAAACAGATTTTGAGACCCTGGAGAATGTTCCGCAGGCTGGATTAATCGTGCTATTAATTGATCCGGAGACTGAGTTTGTAACCTGGGTATCTGTTGCAATAGCGGAATACAAAAACCTGGAACCTGAAATGGCAAAGTTGAGAATAAAATATGCGGTCAATGAAATGTTCAAAGGCCTGCCGAAGTAGTCATGGAATGTGTGAAGGAGTATGGGCCTAAAAGAAAAACTGCTCCATGAGCTCAAGGCGGTGGGATTGTTAGCAGTGTATTTTGGCTGCTGGCTGGTTGCATTACTCACAATAAAGCAGCTTATTCTCGCTGAGTACCACATCGAATTTCACGATATGTCGAAAGCACTGGTTGGTGTTTTGATTCTATCCAAGGTTGTGCTGGTACTGGAGCATGTTCCTCTGGGAAACTGGGTGAGAACCCGGCCCGCCTGGGTAGATGTTGTTTTGCGGACCATCCTCTATGCCTTTGGCGTGTTTGTCATCATCTGTATTGAAAGGGCTTTTGAGGGAAGGGGTGAGTATGGTGGTGTTATGGCAGGCCTGCGAGCCGCATTTCAGCATGCGGATATATACCACGTACTGGCCAATACGTTGTCTTTGTCGGCCGCAATATTGGGGTATAACATGCTGTCTGTCATCCGGCAGCGACTTGGAAAAGGAACTTTACTTCGGATGTTTACCACACCCATACCAAGGGATCTGACCTAGTAATCGTCTCTTCAAATCACCGAGAGGAAACCTGCTGTTTGAGAGTAGGACATTGCCGGACTGCCAAAATAGGGCCCCAATCCGGTCCAGATTGGAGGTTTTTTATATGCTCGTGCAATAATATTATCGCTGGTTCGTTTCATAATATCGATCAGTAGCTTATCTATGAAACATAAACTACTTTATTTAATTCAGTGACTTAGTGTTTAAGAATTGAGCAGCTTGTATCACTTCCATTACAATTGCCATGTGCTAATATCAAAAATACGCCGTTTGTTGAGTACCTTCTGTAATGAATCTGTTACAGAGCATTAACTATAAATGTAATAGCGCCACAGAGAGCTTAGAAGAAGAAGCGCCGTCGGATGGGTAATGGTCACAAGGCCCCCTGACATAAGGTGATCGGTATTTGGCCATGAAGGCCAACCGATAAAATATAACAATATTTCAAGGAGGCAATCATGGAAGCCGCTGCTCAACCGCGCGACATGATATGGTTTGGGAAGAGTGACGGGGTAGAAGGCTTACTGGATCGCATACAGGCTGCCGGCTGGCAGCCCTATTTTACCCATGCTATAGATGAAGCGCGTAATCTGATTAATCAACACCGT
>JBFFIE010000087.1:0-2081 GCA_041556555.1 Gammaproteobacteria bacterium | reverse complement strand
TTGTGACATTCAAGAATGCAAAAGAAGTCCAGGATGTCGCACAAAAAATACCGCTGGAGCGTCTGCTGGTGGAAACCGATTCACCTTATCTGACTCCGACGCCTTATCGGGGCAAGATGAACCAGCCCGGCTATGTTCATTACGTTGCGAAATTTCTCTCAGAGCTCCGCGGCGAATCCTTTGAAAAATTAGCGGAAGCGACTACAAATAACTTTTTTACTTTGTTTAAAGACGCAAAAAAAACTATTTAAATTATATACTTGAATATAGTATCTCAAGTGCTTTCTTGATTTTTTCATGGCCGGTATAGAAGTGCGGTGAAAACCGGATCCCGCCAAATCGCTGGGCACAGATCACCCGCTTTGACAACAGCTGGTGATGCAAAGCCTGAGAATCGGCTTGTGCTATCCGGAAGGTCACTATCCCGGCATAGCGGCCCTTGTCTCGGGGTGTCACGAGTTCAATCTGCGCGTGTTTGCCCAGTTCATTCATAAGCTGGGCGGACTGTTCTGTTATCCGGTCTTCAATCCTGTTCATCCCCAGTTCTTCAAACAGGGACAGGCTCGCGGAGAGGGCATGGATACCCAGCATGTTGGCACTGCCGCACTCAAAGCGGCGGGAGGAGGGCGCAATTTCCCAGGACTTTTTGTCGTAGTCACCGGCGTCTTTCACCATATGCCAACCGTACTCATGCAACTTGAGTTTCTCGCGGATGTGATCAGCACAATAGAAGAGGGCAATACCCTCGGGCCCAAGCATCCATTTATGGGCGTCAGCCATGGCAAAATCGGCGTTCATGGCTTGGACATCAAAACTATGGGCGCCAATGCTTTGAATGGCGTCGACGCAGAAAAGAATTCCCTGTTTGCGGGTAAACTTGCCCAGACGCTCAAGGTTTATGCGAATACCACTGCCGTATTGTACTGAGCTGATTGCCAGAACTCTTGTGTTTGAGTCACAAGCGGCCATCAGTGCTGCTTCCGGATCAACAGTATCCTGGATATCGACAGCCCGATATTCAACGCCTTTATCCGCCTGGGCCTGCCAGGGGATCCGGTTTGATGGAAATTCCTGGTCACTGCTGACGACGTTGTCACCGCTTTTCCAGTCCAGACCAAAGGCGACTACTGACAAGGCTTCGGATGTGTTTTTCAGCAGGGCAATGTCATCGCTTGAGGGGGCATTGATCAGCCCTTTGATTTGTTCCCGCAGTTGTGCCTCTTTTTCTACCCACTCCGGGTAGTGACTGGCACCGAAGCGGATATTTTCCTCGGCAAACTGTTTAACTGCATCTGCTGTACGTCTGGGCCAGGGCGCCACGGCCGCATGATTGAGGTAAATCAGCTTGTCATCCAGTGAAAATTCATTGCGGATTAGCTCTTCCATCATCATGCAAGGCAGTATATCGGCTTGAGCAGGCTGATACAGCAGCGAAGACGGGCCTGACGTGCTGGTTATTAAGTCCTGGTACCTGGTCTTTGAAATCCTCCCTGATTTACCTACAACTTATTAAATTTAAAGGAAAAACCCTTATTTTGTAAGTGATTTGTAAGCGAATTGTAAATAGCTTGTAGCTACCTCAGATACCAGACCCTACCTAGACTCCCGAATGTATAAGCCACACAGGCATTTAACGAAGCGGGGAGAATCAGTATGGAAACCTGCAGAACCAAGATCTCTGAGTATCAGAAGCACCGGGGCGCAGCACTGTTGTTCTTGATAATTGCACTTGTTTTCCAGGGTGCTTGCAGTTTACAGCCGCAGCGTTCTGGCTGGCTGGAGAGAACCATGGCCGACGAAAATGGTTTGCAGTATCACAATTCCATTCATCGTATTGCACTGCTTCCAAATGGAAGGATCGCACTTCACCACAGGTTGTCCCTGATCCGTGAAGCGCAAAATTCAATTCGCATCCAGACATTCATACTCGGAGATGATCCGGTGGCACGGGTAATTCTCAGGGAACTCAGGAATGCAGCAGAAAGGGGGGTGTCTGTAAAGATCCTGGCGGATGGCATGCTGCTGGCGGATACAGCAGTCGAGGTGCTTGCAAATGCGTCTCAAAATAGAAATTTTGAGGC
>JBFFIE010000086.1:0-2083 GCA_041556555.1 Gammaproteobacteria bacterium | reverse complement strand
GTGCCAGCGGAGCACCCTGGCCGCCTGCGGCCAGGTCCATACGTCTGAAGTCTGTGACTGTGGTAATGCCCGTCCGGCAGGCAATGATGTTGCCATCGCCGATTTGCAACGTACCAGGGAAAGGTTTCTCGGGCCTGTGCAACACGGTCTGGCCGTGACTACCAATCGCGGACACTTTCCCGGCTGTTATGCCGTTTTGTTTGATGAGACCAAGACTCGCATCTGCAAACAGCTCTCCGAGTTGTACGTCCAGTTTGCTGACATGGTCAATCGTGCTGTTCTTGTTGATTGCCTTCAACTCATTGCGAAGTTCACTGGTCAGGGGCTGCTGCTGGTAATCCACAAGCTTCTGGCCATCGTCGCTGAAATCAACCAGCGCGGCATCGATGCCATCCATACTGGTTCCTGATATCAGGCCTATGTAGAGCACTGTTTAAAGTGTGTTAAAGAGGTTATTCAGCCTCAGGCTGGTCTTCTTCTGATTTTTCAATCAGGGCAACAACAGGAGGAGCATCAGGACCGGTCTCGGAGGAACGCCCGGTCAACACATCCAGTTGGGCGTACAGAGGTTGTGTCGATGCCATGAAAATCGGCATTTCTGTTTCTGGAATACTCATTGCCTTGGGCAATTTCACCGTCAGGGGATTACGATGGACGCCATTCAATCTGAACTCGTAATGCAGGTGAGGTCCGGTGGCAAGACCGGAGCTGCCGACATAACCTATGATCTGACCCTGCTTGACCCGTTTACCCGGATGCATGCCACGGGCAATCCGGGACATGTGGCCGTAAAGAGTTTCATACTGGCTGCCATGACGGATGATGACTGCCCGACCATAACCACCCTTGTATCCTGAATGAGAGATGACCCCGTCACCGGTGGTCTTGATCGGCGTGCCGGTCGGTGCTGCATAATCTACGCCTTTATGTGAGCGAAAGGTATTGAGAATCGGATGCCTGCGTTTCAGGGAAAAGCCGGAGCTGATACGTGAGAAATTAACGGGCGTGCGCAGAAAGGCCTTGCGCATGCTGTAACCTTTCTCATTGTAATAATCAGTGCGGCCATTGATATGCGTATAGCGGAAAGCGCGGAATGGTGTATTGCGATTAACAAACTCTGCGGCAAGAATCGGCCCCTCCTTAACCTTGACGCCGTCCTTGAATTTTTCCTCGTAGATCACATAAAACTGATCGCCCTCGCGGATGTCGAGCACAAAGTCAATGTCCCAGCCATAGAGATGCACCAGTTGCATGGTGAGGTTGTCAGACAGGCCGGCACGCTGCGCGCTCAGAAACAGCGAGTCCGAAATTACACCACTGCGCATACTTACCGTGGTATCCAGTCTTGTCTTCAGGGTTTCCGCAACATACTTGTCATCATTCAAACTGACCTTCAGCGTATTAAGCAGGTCGATTTCGTATTCCAGTGATATCACCTCGCCATCCTTATGGGTGATGCGCATTTCATTGCCGGGCGTCAGTCGTTTGAGTATGGTCACTGGTTTACCGACGGAAATTATTTTGAAGACCTGTTGTGGGCCAAGGTGCAATTTGTCGAAAATCAGGGAAAGGCTGTCACCGGATTTTATGATGTGTCGATCCTCGGCCGGCTTATCTTCCACAACTGGCAACTCAAGCGGTAGGTCTTCTGTGGATTCTTGCTTGGCCGGCAGCGGCAGGGTTTGGCTGATATCCACAGTTTTTCTGTTTAAAGAGTCAATCCCGGGAACCGGGTCCTCATCAATATAGGCAATCGTCTGATACAGGAAGCCGCTATCTTCCCTGGTGTCTTCTTTCACTGTGACTTCAACGGCAGTGGCCGGTTCGGCCTCGGCGCTTGGCTGGATAACATCAGCCTCGACATCATGTCCGCCCATCCGTAACAGTACTGCCCCGGTTATGGCGATCAGCACCGATGCCAGCAGCCAGTGGCCCCGTTTGCCGGGACGCTGTGCCTGGGACCGGACATAGCGGATTTCCGGTTTATAGTCTTTCTTTATATTGGCCTTGTAAGTCACGGTTTTTTACCCAAAATTTCTTTAACGATAGCCGCTGTATCCGGAATCGTCAAATATTCCTGAGC
>JBFFIE010000085.1:0-2178 GCA_041556555.1 Gammaproteobacteria bacterium | reverse complement strand
ATGAGTATCTGGTTCCATTGATCTTTTCTGACTATGCGGAAGATCTTACCAGTCGTGTGTCGGTTGCTGATAGTGCCACAATTCTTGAAACTGCGGCCGGTACCGGTGTTTTGACAGAGTGCTTGGCAAATCGTCTTCCATCAGGGGTGAAAATAATTGCAACTGATTTAAATTCAACGATGCTGGATATTGCCCGAGAGAATTTAGCTGGACGCAGCAATATTTCATTTGATTTGGCTAATGCGATTGATCTTCACTATAACGATGACTCGTTCGATGTAGTTTTATGCCAGTTTGGCGTTATGTTTTTCCCGGATTTGATCCAGGCTTATCGAGAGGTATACCGTGTTCTGAAACCGGGAGGTGAGTTTATATTTAATGTCTGGGATTCGCTGGACAAGAATTATTTTTCCAGGGCAGTCCATGAATCAGTAATCAAACTTGACCAGGCCAATCCGCCTGATTTTCTCAAATTGCCCTATGGCTACCATGACGTTGAAATTATCAAGGGACAGCTGCAAGAAGCCGGTTTCCGTAATATAGGCGTTGACGTAGTAAAGAAGCAGAGCCGCGTTGATTCAGCAAGAAACGTCGCACTTGCGCTGGCGGCCGGGTCGCCTCTGGCAGCACAACTCGCTGAACGCGGTTTGTCTGAAGCTGTTGAAACTGTCGAAGCAGATTTACTTGATGAGTTCGGCGAGGGTGAGATATCCGCACCGATGCAGGCAATAGTGTTTCACGCAGTAGCATCTTCCTGATCAATCAGCGTGACGCAGGCTTTGATTGCCTGCCGGATCGCGGGAAGAAACTGGCGCCCTGAGCAGGAGTCGAACCTGCGACCTACCGCTTAGGAGGCGGTTGCTCTATCCACTGAGCTACCAGGGCGTTTCGATATGCTGCATGTGAGTCTTGAAGTTTAACATGGCCTTCGCCACGCCTGAAGAATCCCTTGAATTCACATGACTATCACATCCGGCATGATAATGCTGTTGCCAGTAACTATGGATTGATGCAATCTGCCGTGGCCATGAAATACAACATTTTGTTAATTGAAGATCACCGGGATATCGCGGATATGGTCTGCGAGTATCTCGAACGCCGCGATTTTATTATAGATTATGCCTCGGACGGGGTGACCGGCCTGCACCTTGCGGTAAGTAATGAATATGACGCTATCATTCTGGATCTGATGCTGCCCGGTATGGACGGCATTGATTTATTGAAGAAATTGCGCGATCAGGCCAGGAAGACAACCCCGCTGTTAATTCTGACTGCGCGCGATACCCTGCAGGAGAAGATTGGGGGACTTGAGGCCGGGGCCGACGATTACCTGGTGAAGCCCTTTGAGATACTGGAGCTTGAAGCCCGGCTTCGCGCCCTGGTGCGCCGTAATCGGGGTGAGGTAACCCAGGAAGTGCTGCGTGTTGCCGACCTGAGTTTTGATACCAGCAGTATGCGGGTGATCCGTTCCGGAACAGAATTGAAACTGACACCCATCGGACTCAAAATCCTGGCGATTCTCATGCGCGCTTCACCAAAGGTTGTCAGCCGTCGAGAGATCGAAAGGCAGATATGGGGCGATATCCTGCCAGACAGTGACACTCTGCGCAGCCATATGTATAACCTCCGCAAAGTCATCGACAAACCTTTCGAAAAACAACTGATGCATACCATCCAGAACACGGGATTCAAGCTCGAAGACCATGACTAGACAGGGTGGGCTGGGGCATAGACTGTGGAAAGCCTTTGTTATCCAGGCAGGACTGATTGCAGTTGCGGCAATCCTGGGTATCTATGCTGCACGATTTGTTCTGAGTGATGTTCTGATCAGCAGTGCCTTGAACAGCGAGGCGGAACATTTCTGGGGCCGCTATGCAGACAATAATGATTTTCCGAGGCCTGACACATATAACATGAAAGGTTATCTGGCCGGCAGAGATGCTGTCCCCGGAAAAATCCGGAACTTGCAAGAAGGCATTCACAAATTGTCCGGTGATAGTGTTGATGTGTATATCATTCATGTTTCTGAGCGTCATGGCAGGAAACTGTACCTGGAATTCGATGGTGAGAGCGTGGGTGAACTCGCATTATTATTCGGTACCATTCCTCTGGCCGGTGTCCTGATTGTCATATATCTCACCACCTGGTTTCTGTACCGCTTTTCGCGCCGGGCCGTGT
>JBFFIE010000084.1:0-2192 GCA_041556555.1 Gammaproteobacteria bacterium | reverse complement strand
CTTCCAGTAGATGCAGAGGTGTCCAGGACACCCCGTTTCCCGGTACGGCAGGATTGGCAGAGGGAAAACGAACCACACCGTCTTCAAACTTTGACGGCATGCCGTAGGTTGAATAACCGGCGCCGGGTGTGTGCATCCAAGGTGGACTGGCTGTATTAACTGGGGCAGCTTCCGGTGCTGCTTCCAGATTCTTCATCACGACAGGCGCCAGTAATGTAGCAGCCCCAAGCCCAAACCCGGTCTTGAGAAAGAGACGTCGATCAAGAAGACCATTACCGGCGACTTCCTGCAAATCAGTCCCCGCCCTCGTTGTTTTTTTCATTCGTTTTTTCTGTTAATCAAACACAGCCTGATCCAGGTCGCGCGTGGTATCTAGCCCCTTGATCATATCTAGCCCCTTGATGTCCCGGAATACGGTGCCAGTGAGTTTTGCCTTAGTGAGGTTGGCTGCCGTCAGATCGGCACCAGTGAAGTTGGTTTTACTCAGATCACACCAGGTCAAATCAGCCCCCCTGAGGTCGGCCCCCTGCAAATCAGCGAATTTCATCGTGCAGTATGCAAGGTCAGCATTCTCAAGCTTGGCATCATTCAGGTTGGCATAATCCAGTATGGTGCGCAACATGCCCATGGACTGATTACTCATATTGGCACCCCCCCTGAGTGCAGTCAGATCAGCGCCCCGCAAATCTGCGCCCTTGGCCTTGGCAATGAATTCCGCACTGCTGAGATCGGCGTTTTTAAGACTTGCATCACCCAGCTCGGTATTGTTCATTTTGGCATTATGCAAGTTGGCGCCATCAAGGTTTGATCCTGACATAATGGTGAGATTCAGGCTGGCATTTTCAAGGTTCGAATTTGACAGGTTGACTCCCCGCATATGGCTGTAAAACAGATCTGCGCCCTTGAAATCCATACCCGACAAATTCTGGCCCCGGAAATCCCTCTCCCTGAGATCAGGCGCCGTATCAGCAGTCGAGGCTTCGATAATTGCCAGCGCCTGGTCCCGGGTTACCGGGTCCCAGTAGCTCTCTTCCGCCGGGAGCGGAATCACTATAATCAGGAAGGCTGATGCAGCTAGAAAATAAAAAAACCGATACGAGCGTTGCTTTAGCATTGGCATTAAAAACTCAATATATAAAGATATCTTTATATATTAGAAGCCAGTTAACATTATAGGTTCCATGACAGCTTATTCTTCGTCAGACAGGGGCAGAAGGTCTTTTCTCTCAAGCAGAAAGACACCCTCTCCACCATGTTCAAAATCAAGCCAGAGAAACGGCACGTCAGGGTAAGCCTCCTCGAGAGCATACTGACTGTTGCCTACTTCGACGATTAAGATGCCCCTGGCATTCAGATGATGCGCTGCGTTTTTCAACAGTTGATGAACGATATCCAGCCCGTCAGGACCCGCATACAATCCCAGTGCCGGTTCATGGCGATATTCCTCCGCTAATGTGACCATATCCTGATCATCCACATAAGGAGGATTGGCAATTATCAAATCATAGGTCTTGCCGCCAAGTTCACTGAACACATCACTTTCAATCAATGAAACCCGTTCACACAAATCGTGGTACTCAACATTCTTTCTCGCCACCGAGAGCGCCTTTGCTGAAATATCAACCGCATCCACATTCGCGCCGGGCAGGAACTTTGCCGTGGCAATGGCAATGCAGCCACAGCCCGTGCCGATATCCAGCACGGTATTGATTTGCTCAGGATTACACCAGGGCTGAAACTGTTCCTCAATCAACTCGGCGAGCGGTGATCGCGGAATCAGGACATGCTCATTGACATGAAATTTCAACCCGGCAAACCAGGCCTCACCCAGCAGATAGGCTGCCGGTTTTCGGGTTTTGATACGCTCTTCTATGCGGGACAGGAGTAATTTCCTTTGACTTTGATTAAGCGTCTGGCCCAGTTGTTTTTCATCTGCATCGAAACCCAATCCCAGCGTTCGTAAGACCAGAAAGGCCGCTTCGTCCAGTGCATTGTCTGTGCCGTGACCATAAAAAATCCCGGATTTGCCAAACCGGTCCATAGCCCATTCAATAAAATCCCTGGGCGTAGAAACAGAATCTTCTGTAATGGCTTTACCGGGTGTGTTCAAGAAAGAGTTCTGTGTGTCTAGTTTACGGCGGGCGGTGGCGTATAACCGGGAATATTTTCCGGATCAACATCATCTATCTGTT
>JBFFIE010000083.1:0-2356 GCA_041556555.1 Gammaproteobacteria bacterium | reverse complement strand
GCCTAGGGAACAACTGATGGAAAAGACAAGATTAATCCTGGTAGTGGCGTTGAGCCTGGTAATCATGTTGCTCTGGGATGCCTGGCAACGCGATTATGGATCATTACAAACCATTGAAGAGGCGAGGGACCAGGAACAAACAACAGCACCGGCCAAGCCAGCAGACTTGCCGGAGATAGAAGAAGAGGCCTCAGAGCCTGTGATCGCTGTCGAGAACAGGGAGAAAGGAGAAACGATTGAGGTGCAGACGGATCTGCTGCGGCTTTTGATTAGCACCAAGGGTGGAACCATCGTGCAGACGGATCTACTGGAGTACCCACAATCACTTGACCAGCCGAATCAACCGGTTCGCTTGTTAAGCAACGACAGCTCGCTGGTTTATATTGCCCAGGGCGGGCTGTTGAGCAAGGTTGAGGCGCCGACGCATACCGCCACCTTTACTTCCCTGGATTCTGCTTACCAACTGGAACCAGGTCAGGATGTGCTGGAAGTACCATTATTGTGGCAGTCGGCCAGTGGCTTACAGGTAAAGAAGATCTACGAATTCCACCGTAATGAATACCTGATCCGCGTTAGATATGAGGTGCAAAATAACAGCGGCAGTGACTGGGCAGGGCGGGTCTACAATCAGCTCCAGCGATCACCCGCACCGGGCAGGGGTCGTGGCATGATCTACACTTACACGGGCGCGGTTCTCTCGAGTGAAGAAAACCGCTATGAAAAAATCTCGCTGGACGATATCGCCGAGGAGAAACTGTCACGTTCCATCTCCGGCGGATGGGCCGCCATGATCCAGCATTACTTTGTCACCGCCCTGGTGCCCGGGATGCCAGATCAGCCATACCAGTATTACACCAATTATCTTGATCCTGTGCAGAGCGGGCTTCAGCAACAGCGATATGTGATTGGCATGTATTCTCCCCAACAAACGATCGCGGCCGGTTACTCCGGGACCTTTTCGGAAAACCTGTACCTTGGTCCCAAGATCCAATCACGGCTGGAAAAGATTGCGCCCAATCTTGAGTTGACAGTTGATTACGGCATGCTCTGGTTTATCGCAAAACCGCTGTTCTGGTGTCTGCAAGAGTTTCATAAATACACCAATAACTGGGGCTGGGCGATTATCCTGGTGACGCTGATGCTGAAATTACTTTTTTATTACCTGTCAGCTGCCGGTTACCGATCAATGGCAAATATGCGCAGGGTGCAGCCCCGACTGATGTCCATCAAGGAGCGTTACAAGAATGACCGTGCCCGTTTGAACAAGGCCATGATGGATCTCTATAAGGAAGAAAAGATCAATCCACTGGGTGGCTGTTTTCCAATTCTTGTTCAGATCCCGGTATTTATTGCGCTCTACTGGGTATTACTGGAAAGCGTTGAATTAAGACAGTCCGGGTTCATCTTTTGGTTGAAGGACCTGTCCACACCGGATCCTTATTTTGTCTTGCCGGTAGTCATGGGCATCACCATGTTTATTCAGCAGAAACTCAACCCTGCACCCATGGATCCGGTTCAGGAAAAGGTCATGATGTCCTTGCCGTTCGTCTTTACAGTATTCTTTGCCTTCTTCCCGTCAGGCCTAGTGCTGTACTGGGTTGTTAATAACATTTTGTCTATAGCCCAACAATGGTTGATCATGCGCAGCATCGAGCGCGCCAGCCAGAAGCCGCGTTCCGGGTAACCGATTTGTTTATCGCCCAGGGTGAGCTCAGCTGATACCATCGCCGCCATTGCCACACCGCCAGGGAAGGGAGGTATCGGTGTTGTCCGTGTCTCCGGGCCCGGGGTCAAGACAATTATTCCCGAACTATTGGGCAAGGCCCTGAAACCCAGAACCGCACATTACACCCCATTTCATGATGCACAAAGCCAGCCCATTGATAATGGCATAGCCATCTTTTTCCCCGGACCTGCTTCCTATACCGGTGAGGATACCCTGGAGCTCTATGCCCACGGGAGTCGAATTGTCCTTGAAGCTATTCTTGATCGGGTGATCGTGCTTGGCGCAAGGCTGGCGAGGCCGGGGGAATTTACCCAGCGTGCCTTTCTCAATGACAAGATCGATCTAGTACAGGCCGAAGCGGTCGCAGATCTGGTAAACGCCGTGTCCAGCCAGGCAGCCCGAAGCGCGATTCGTTCCCTGGCCGGAGAATTCTCAATAGCGGTCGCGGCCTTGCAAAAAGAGATCATAACAATCCGCACCATGCTTGAGAGTGGTCTTGATTTTCCGGATGAAGACATTGAGGCTTTTAATACCGAGACCCTGAAACAAAGAATAAAGGCCTGTCTTGACTCTTTGAATACCGTTTTTTCGCGGGCCAAGGCCGGATGCGTTCTGGGCGAAGGCATCACG
>JBFFIE010000082.1:0-2558 GCA_041556555.1 Gammaproteobacteria bacterium | reverse complement strand
TACGCACACACGATGGCATTAACTTTTATTGCCATGTTAGCACTTAATGTGATGCATCATTTCCTGGCAGCACATGGCAAAACAAAATTCATTCTTCTAGTGACAGCGTGTGCAATGCCGATTAATGCATTGGGAAATTATGTATTTATGTTCGGTCATTTTGGACTGGAGCCAATGGGCCTTACTGGTGCAGGTCTGTCATCATTTGTATCAGCGTTATTCATGCTCTGTGCGGTAATGCTTTATGCGACCCGTGACCGGAAATTTAAACGCTATTATCTGTTAAGCCGTATTGTCCGGGTAAAGACCAATCATATCCGCGAGATTCTTCATATAGGTGTGCCTATTGGACTGACCAATCTTGGAATGATGGGCGTGTTTCTGGTTTCAACCGTGATCATGGGTGTGTTCGGCACCGAGGCACTGGCTGCACATACAGTAACCTTGCGAATGGCCGGTGTTGTTTTCGCTGTGCCCATGGGTTTTGCCCAGGCAGCAACGGTGAGAATTGGTTATGCGGCAGGAGCAAAAGATTCGCAACTTATCCTGCAGACCACCCGTACCGCAATTGCGATCTGTATCACTGCAGGGCTGCTTATCTTAGCCGGGCTGACAGGTTTTGCTGCAGATATTACCAGGGCATTTATTGGTGAAGACTTAACCCCTCAATTGCTGGCACAAAGCATATTGTTCCTCACCGTACTGGCGATTGCCCAACCCTTTACAAATATTGCTTGTGTAGGTGCAGGTATTCTTCGTGGTTTCAAGGACACCCGGATACCAATGTTATTTTCCCTGATAGCTTATTGGGGTGTCAGTTTCCTGGGCGGTTTGTCTCTGGCTTTTCTTTTTGATTATGGATGCCTGGGTATCTGGCTAGGTTTGACAGCCGGTTCAATTTGTTACGGTCTGATGATCGCTTATCGATTGCACGAACGTTTTGTTAGACAGAGAACAGTCTTTCGAGAAACCTCCGTTAAAACAGCTGACAGTAACCTGTCAGCAGCAATTGAAAATCCCAATGCAGCATAATCACAATAGTAAACTTGCGATGTTATTGAATTATAAATTTTTCGTTAAACATACATATATAGGAGGGTACGATGAATAATGATACTGAAAAACTCCAGCTGTCACTCTTGCTGCTTCGGGCAAGCGTTTTCCTGGTTATGTTTGTGTGGACTATCGACAAGTTCGTTAATCCGGCACATGCCTCAAAAATCTTTGCGAGTTTTTATCAAATAGGTGGTTTGGAATCAGGTGGAATATTTGTAATTGGTGCAATAGAAATAGTGATATTGCTACTGTTTCTGGTTGGTATTCAAAAGAAATATACCTACGGTGCAGTATTAATATTCCATGCCATTTCAACGCTGGCAACATACAAGCAATATTTTTCTCCTTTCGACGGCCCGAATCTGCTGTTTTTTGCAGCATGGCCGATGCTTGCCGCATGTTTCACTTTGTTTTTGCTGAGGGATCAGGACAAGAAATTTACTGTCAGTTGAATACATGTTTAATCGATTTTTTAAACCAACATTACTGATCAGGAGGTAATACCAATGTTCACTTATAAAAAATATTTCCAGGCTGTTCTCGTTTCCATAGCCATGTTAACAGTGAGTTTACAAACAGCGATAGCTGAAGAGGATGCAGCACAAGGGCAACAATCCTTGTATGAGCGACTCGGAGGCTTGATGCCTATCTCAGTTGTGGTCAATGATTTCCTTGATGCGCTTGTTCCCGATCCTGTTCTTAATGAAAACCCTGCCATTGATGCAGCGAGGAAGCATGTTCCGGCACCTTATCTGAAGTACCATGTGACGGCGATGGTCTGTCAGGCAACCGGAGGACCTTGTCAGTATCAAGGACGTGGTATGAAGGAATCTCACGTACACTTGAATATCACAGAGCGGGAGTGGGATCGGATGGTCACCGTCTTCAAGGAAATTCTTGCCAGGCATAACGTCCCGGCCCGGGAAAGCCAGGAACTGCTTGAGATCATTGATTCAACCAGGGCGGATATCGTTGTAGCCAGTAGCAATTAGTAATTTCATAGCTTAAAGCCGGTCATTACTCTCCGCTTTGTTTGGAGAAGCAATGACCGGCTTTCGTGTGAAATAGAATAGAAGAAAATTGTGCACAGCGCGCGGGTAAATGGCTGCTATGCCTGAGATTATTCAGTAAGATGAAACAGTGAATATCCTTAGCAGCAGCACTCCCGGTACAAGTCGGGCATGAAAACCCTCGTCGCATTTATCGTCGGCAGTATCACTGGCACCATCATACTGGCCACCCTGCTGCACCTCAATTTCCAGTTACCACAACCGGTTGCCATCGTTCCGGACGGTGCGATCTACGATGGCGAGATGCAACACGGTGTCATTCACGGCCAGGGCCGCATGCGCTGGCCCAATGGCGATATCTACCGGGGTGAATTCGAAAACGGCCTGTTCCATGGTCAGGGGCGTTACGAAAGTACCAATGGCATCGTTTACTCAGGCCAGTTTGCCAACGGCAGCTTTACCGGCATTGGCACCATCCGTTATTCCGGAGAC
>JBFFIE010000081.1:0-2563 GCA_041556555.1 Gammaproteobacteria bacterium | reverse complement strand
GGCCTCGGGCTGGTAATAGTCATAATAGGATACGAAGTACTCGACGGCGTTTTCCGGAAAGAACTCACGCATTTCGCCATAAAGTTGTGCGGCCAGTGTCTTGTTGGGCGCCAGCACCATGGCACTGCGCTGCATCTGCTGGATGACATTGGCAATGGTGTAAGTCTTGCCGGAGCCGGTGACCCCGAGCAAGGTCTGGTGAGCCAGGCCATCCCTGAGCCCACTGACCAGTGATTCTATGGCTTCCGGCTGGTCACCGGCAGGCTTGTAGTCCGCTCGTAACTTAAATTCTTTCTGCATGGGTATTTTTTGTCATCGACGTTTGCAGTATATTACACGGCTTTTGCACCGCCTTTGAAATTTGGGGAAATACATTGACTATTAAGCTCGCTCAACGCGTAGCCACCATCAAACCATCAGCCACGCTGGCCGTTTCCGCCCGCGCTGCCCAGTTGCGCGCCGCCGGTGAGGACATCATCAGCTTCAGTGCCGGTGAACCGGACTTTGATACCCCGGAACACATCAAGGATGCGGCCATCGAGGCATTAAACAAGGGCTTTACCAAGTATACCGACGTGGCCGGTATGCCCGAACTCAGAAAGGCCATCATCAATAAATTCAAGCGCGAAAACAACCTCGAATACCAGGACAATCAGATCCTGGTGTCCTGTGGCTGCAAGCACAGCCTCTATAACCTGTTTCAGGCGGCCATTAACCCCGGCGATGAAGTTATCATCCCGGCCCCTTACTGGACATCCTACCCGGATATGGTGCGCCTGGCCGGCGGCGAACCCGTGATCATCAAGACCACCATTGAGAATAATTTCAAGATCAACAAGGCCCAGTTAAGCGGCGCGATCACTGACAAAACCCGGATGATGATCATCAACAGTCCGTCGAACCCGACCGGGGCCTGTTATTCAGCGGAAGAACTGAAAATGATTGGTGAGGCACTGGAAGAGTATTCTGAAATCCTTATCGCCACAGATGATATTTATGAACACATCCTCTGGGGACAACCCCAGTTCACAAACATTGTGAATGCTTGTCCGTCCTTGTATGACCAGACCATCGTCTTTAATGGCGTTTCCAAGGCCTACTCAATGACCGGTTGGCGTATTGGTTATCTGGCTGGGCCGGAACCCCTGGTCAAGGCCATGAAAAACATCCAGTCACAAAGCACGTCCAACCCGACGTCCATTGCCCAGGTGGCAGCGGTTGCGGCCCTGGAAGGCGATCAATCCTACATTGAGGAAAGCAGCAAGGTATTCAAACAGCGCCATGATTACCTGCACAAGGAATTGAACAGCATTGAAGGGGTCCGTTGTCCAGCCTCGGAAGGAACCTTTTATATCTTCCCCAATATGGAAGAGGTAATAAACCGTCTGGATGGGGTTAATGACGATGTGCAGTTTGCAGAATTCCTGCTGGTAAAGGCCCAGCTTGCCGTAGTCCCGGGTTCCGCCTTTGGGGCCCCCGGTTGTATTCGGATTTCATTCGCTACCAGCATGGACAACCTTAAAAACGGTATGGAGCGGATGAAGGTCGCCCTGGCCTAGAGAGTATATCCGGTTGACCGGATCAGGCCGGGTCAGTACCATACCTGCCCTGTTAAAGTTTAGGGTTTTAAATTGGACGTAATACGCTAAACACTAAACTTTTTATTGTTCCCCGGTAGCTCAGTTGGTAGAGCGGGTGACTGTTAATCACTAGGTCGGCGGTTCGAGCCCGTCCCGGGGAGCCACTAATCGGAATGGTCGTTTAGCGATGCCCATCGTCAGCAGTGGCGGGAGCCGGGGTATTGTCGTATATTTAGGATCCCAGATATTGGGAAAAATAATAACAATATTGGGAGAAAATAATAATGAGAGCAATCACTTCTAGTATCAATTCCCCAGGATTCTTGTTTGGTGTACTCGCGCTGTCGCTAATCGCTTTGGTCGAAAGCAGGTCAGCCGCGGCGGCCGATACGGCAAATCTGTGGATACAGGTCTTTGGACCCTTCTCTGGTCAGGTGGCCGCCGGCGAGACGTTCAGCTACGAGTACAATATCCGCAATGATGGGCCGGGTGTTTCGGAGGATGTAACCTTGCGGGATTTCTTCCCCCCCGAAATCGAATTCGTGAAAGCAGTGGTAGATGCAGAGGGAAGCTTAGGTTTAGTGCCACTTGGTTGTGACGTTTTAGGCAACAACGTTCTCTGGTGCCCTTTGGGTGATATCGAACCCACGGGTACGGTGCCGATCTTTGTGTTCGCGACTGTGCGCCTTAAGGAAGATGTACAAGATGGTGCGGTCATTATTAACGATGCCAATGTCGATCTCCACGACACACAGGACCCAGATATATCAAACAATAAGGACTACGTGAGCCTTACTGCCACCGCGCAGCGGCAAAGGTCGCCGTAGTAACCGGCAAGATATTTCGAAGGACTTGACAGAGCGGGTGACTTGTAATCACTCGGTCGGCGGGTCGAGCCCGTCCCGGGGAGCCAATTTTCCAGATTTCCTTATCTTATTTATAAATTGATACTCGTCTTCAAGCAGCAGTTCTAACTTCTTGAT
>JBFFIE010000080.1:0-2791 GCA_041556555.1 Gammaproteobacteria bacterium | reverse complement strand
TGCTTCATTCCTTGATGAGGGTCTGTCCATGTCCCGTGCCTACGAGATGACCCTGGCCACATCCGGTTCTGCTGTATTCTTTACTGCTATCACGCTCACAATCGGAGTCATGACCTGGATATTTTCACCCCTGAAATTTCAGGCCGATATGGGAATTCTGTTAATGTTTATGTTTTTTGTTAACATGTTGGGGGCAAGTTTATTGTTACCCGCATTAGCAACCCTGATAATCAAAAAGAAATAAGCCCCTGTATTCATGAGTACCACAGTCATTGTCTGGTTCAGGCAGGATCTCCGTCTTGGCGATAATCCTGCATTGGCTACTGCCATAAAATCTGGTAAGGCGATCATTCCATTGTATATCTGGTCACCGGATGAAGAGGGCATGTGGTCACCCGGTAGTGCCAGCCGTTACTGGTTACATCATGCTTTAAAATCACTTGAAAAGGAGCTTCAGGATCTTGGCTCGCGTCTGGTTATCTCGAGGGGTCCCTGTCTGGAAACGCTAGAAAAAATCATCAGTCATACTTCAGTTGACAGTGTTTTCTGGAACCGCAGTTACGAATCGGCTGCTATCAAGCGTGATACCCGGATTAAAAAGATACTCAGGAAAAACGGGATTGATGTCGAGAGCTATAACGCCAACCTGTTATATGAACCACATCAGGTTCAAAACAAGCAGGGCAATCCCTTCAAGGTCTATACGCCTTTCTGGAGACATTACCAGACTCTTGAAATTCCCGCACCAGTCGGGACATCAGTTAAGAAACTGGCGTCACCCGGCAAGTGGCCCGAATCTTTATCGATCAGGGATCTCGATTTGATCCCCAAGATCAAGTGGTATAAAGGTATTGATAAGTTCTGGGATCCGCGGAAATGTACGGCAAAAGATTATCTTGCAAAATTCCTCGACGGACCAATCCAGGGTTATCCGAAAGACCGTGATTATCCGGCCATCGACGGCGTTTCGCGTTTGTCGCCGTTTCTGCATTTTGGCCAGATCGGGCCGCGCCAGATTTGGCATTCTGTAGTGAGGCATGAAAACAAACAGGGACGCCTTAGCCCAGGCAAGGCTGCTGACGCCTGGTTGAGGCAATTGATCTGGAGGGAGTTTGCACATCACCTGCTGTATCATTTTCCGGAGACTACTGACAAACCCATGTACAGCAAATTTGCTGCCTTTCCCTGGAAAAAAAACAGGCGTTTACTCGAATCCTGGCAGCATGGAAAGACAGGGTATCCCATAGTTGATGCCGGCATGCGCCAGCTCTGGAAAACCGGCTGGATGCATAACCGGGTCCGTATGATCGTAGGCTCATTTCTGGTCAAGGACCTGTTGATCCACTGGCTGCAAGGTGCGCGCTGGTTTTGGGATACGTTGGTGGATGCGGACCTCGCAAACAATACCCTGGGATGGCAATGGGTGGCCGGTAGCGGCGCAGATGCGGCGCCATATTTCCGGATCTTCAATCCGGTCCGGCAGGGTGAACGTTTTGATCCAGAGGGTGATTACGTCAGGCGATGGCTACCGGAACTGGCGCAACTGGAAAAAAAATACATCCACCAGCCCTGGAATGCCCCGGCTGATAGAATGAAACAGGCAAAAATTCAACTGGGTAAAACCTATCCCGGTCCTATTGTTGATCATGATGAAGCCAGAAAAACTGCGCTGGCCTGTTATCAGGCTATCAAGGACAACAACTGAATACATACAAATGAAATATTTACAGCCACGCTTCTGGCCTATCTGGTGTTTTATCGGCTTGATACACCTGGCCTCCCTGTTTCCTTTTCGTTGGCAGATGAAGCTGGGCAGTCTGCTGGGCAAGCTGGTAAAACGTTTCGGCAAGAAACGTGTCCGGATCGCGGAGACCAACATGCGGCTTTGTTTCCCGGAATGGTCTGATGAGCAACGCCGGGAAATGCTGGACCGGCATTTCGAGTCACTGGGCAGGGCCCCTTTTGACTTTGGAATTGCAGCCTGGTGGAGTGATAAACAGATAGAACGGCTCGCAATTATCGAGGGTCTGGAAAACCTGCAAAAGGTTCTTTCCCGGGGCAGGGGGGCAATTTTACTGGCCGGTCATTTCACTACGCTGGATATTGCCGGACGTATCATGTATTTGCATACGCAAATGTATCCCGTATACCGCAAGCACAATAATCCATTGATGGAGGAATTCATAGGCGGTAACCGCGCCAATATCTGCGGCAAGGCCATCCCTCATGAAGATATGCGCAGTATGTACAAGGCCCTGCGGGACAACATTCCCTTGTATTACATCCCTGATCAGAACTTTGGCATGCGCTATTCCATCTTTGTTCCGTTCTTCGGTATCCAGACCGCAACTATCACGGCAACTTCACGGTTGGCTGCTAAATACAATACGCCGGTGGTGCCAATTGTTCAGGAACGCCTGCCGGATTATCAGGGATACCGGGTAAAATTTGAAAAGGCACTGGAAAATTTTCCATCTGACGACATCGTGAAAGACACCACGCGCATTAATCAGTTGCTGGAGCAACAGGTTCGCGACAACCCGGTGGATTACCTCTGGGTCCATCGCCGGTTCAAGACCCGCCCGGAAGGAGAAAAGAGTTTATATGGCAACTGAAAATATATTTAAGGGCTCAATACCGGGTACATATCATGAGTATCTGGTTCCATTGATCTTTTCTGACTATGCGGAAGATCTTACCAGTCGTGTGTCGGTTGCTGATAGTGCCACAATTCTTGAAACTGCGGCCGGTACCGGTGTTTTGACAGAGTGCTTGGCAAATCGTCTTCCAT
>JBFFIE010000079.1:0-2854 GCA_041556555.1 Gammaproteobacteria bacterium | reverse complement strand
TCCCGGAAATCAGGCCAATATACCGCACCAAGAGGCTACACTGATCTCATGGCAGAATATTTTCCCTGGTAGCAATAATCGGTAAAGAATAAAAACTTTGTATTCCAGGTCATGAACCGATAATCGACTACAGGGATGGTTTTTGCCAATCTCATTGCAACAACTCACTTTTAATCAGCACCATCTATGCAATTGATTTATAAATAATAAATAGAAACCATTAATTTTAATCCCGGTCAAATAATATGTTGCTTTGCAGTATTTTTTTGATTTGTCTGCACAGAGTTTGTTTGGCTATACCTTGAGAAGGACAGGCTTGAGAGTAGAATGAAATAACCTGATTAAATAACAGCTTGTAAACGGAAGTTCAGCTGATACAGGTAATGGATTAATGAGAAAATATCTCTTCAAAAAGATAGTTAAGTGGCTCAACGAGGAAATCGGCGAGTCATATCACGATGTACCGCTTACCGGCTATGACCGCATGTGCGAGGAATTGCGGGTCGGTGATGTTTTGCTGATTGAAGGACGTTCCAGGATCAGTCGCATCATTAAGACTATCACTATCAGTCCCTGGACCCATTCTGCTCTTTACATAGGACGTATTGATGAAATCAAGGATGGTGCATTACAAAACAAGATCGCCGAGCATTTCACGGGAGGGCACAATGAAATGTTGCTATTGGAATCATTGCTCGGTATGGGCACAATCGTCAGGCCGGTCAGTGTTTACAAGAAAGAGCACATACGAATTTGCCGGCCCAGGATTGCCTCCATGGAGGATCGGTACAGGGTGATCGCATTTGCTGTCAACCAGCTTGGTTATGATTATGATGTCCGGCATATACTCGATCTGGCGAGGTTCTTTTTCCCGTTTTCCATCTTGCCCAGACGCTGGCGTTCTTCACTGTTTAATTTCAATGCCAAGCAACCCACAAAAAATGTCTGTTCGTATCTGCTCGCAGAGGCCTTTGGAAGCATTCAGTACCCGATATTGCCTGTTGTAGGAAGGGAAGAAGATGGCAGTCTGAAACTTTTTATACGGAACACAAAATTGCTGACGCCCAAGGATTTTGATTACTCTCCTTATTTTGAAATCATCAAGTACCCTTTGTTCCAGATCGATGAACTTCAATCCTATCGATCTTTGCCCTGGGATGAGAAGGAAAATGTTTTTGATTCAACCCAAGATATCAATACCAGGGAAAAACAGGAATCATGAATTTATATAAGGGATGCCCGGAATGCTGACATTTCTTCTCACAGGTACGTTGATAATTTTTATTGCGTTTTCCTACCTGAGATTACCATTAATCATCTGGGCCCTGGGATATTTCATCCTGTTATTGGTATCAACATTTCTGTTTGATTCCGGAATGATAACCAGGGTAATCCCCTGGACAATTTATATCCTCTTTTTCGTGCCCTTGCTAGTGCCATTCATAAGAAGGAACCTTCTTACCAAACCGATATTTGCTCTTTACAAGCAACAATTACCCACAATGTCACTTACTGAAAAGATTGCATTGGAAGCCGGCACTGTATGGTGGGACAGGGATCTTTTCAGTGGCAAACCGGATTGGGAAAAGTTGCTTAATTACCCTGCACCGGTTCTGACAGATGAAGAACGACAATTTATTGATGGTCCGGTCCGGGAAGCCTGTAACATGATCGATGACTGGAAAGTCACCCATAAGGATTTAGATTTGCAACCAGAAGTCTGGGATTATCTTGCCAGAAATCGTATTTTTGCAATGATTATCCCGAAACAATATGGCGGGCTGGGTTTCTCTGCACAGGCACATTCCGCTGTAGTTATGAAATTTGCGACCCGGAGTGTTACAGCGGCAGTCAGCGTTATGGTACCCAATTCCCTGGGTCCTGGCATGTTGCTCATGGAATATGGCACTGAGCAGCAAAAAGAGTATTACCTGCCACGGCTGGCTGATGGGACTGATATCCCATGCTTTGCCCTGACATCACCGGAAGCAGGTAGCGATGCGGCCAGTATGACTGATCATGGTGTCGTCTGTTACGGCGAACATGACGGCAAAAAAGATGTTCTTGGAATTCGTCTGACCTGGAACAAGCGCTATATCACTCTCGCGCCAATTGCCACGCTCCTGGGCCTGGCCTTTAAACTCTACGATCCGAATCACCTTGTCGGTGAAGATGATGAACCCGGTATAACCCTGGCACTGATCCCCACCAATCATCCAGGCATTCATATTGGTAACCGCCATAAACCCTTGAATGTGCCATTTCAAAATGGACCCACTTCCGGCGAAGATGTGTTTATTCCCATGGACTGGGTCATTGGAGGCAAGGAGCGCGTTGGCCAGGGTTGGCGAATGTTAATGGAATGCCTTTCTGATGGTCGCAGTATCTCGCTACCGGCGTTGAGTGTCGGTGTCGCAAAGCTGGCCAGCAATACCAGTGGCGCCTATGCCCGTGTCAGGCAACAATTCAATGTGTCTATTGGTGAATTTGAAGGCGTCCAGGAACGGCTTGCACGTATTGCCGGATTGACTTACCTGATGGATTCAGCCAGGACGCTGGTGCTGACAGCACTTGATGAAGGAGAAAAACCATCGGTACTGTCGGCTGTTGTAAAATATCATCTTACAGAATCAACGCGGACTGTGATTAACGATGCCATGGATGTGCATGGTGGCAAAGGGATAATGCTTGGAGAGAAAAATTATATTGCCAATATCTATGATTGCCTGCCGATTGGGATCACAGTTGAGGGAGCTAATATACTCACAAGGAGCATGATGATATTCGGTCAGGGCGCTATTCGTTGTCATCCTTATGTCCTGGATGAAATCAAGGCAGCTGCCGAAGAAGATAT
>JBFFIE010000078.1:0-2915 GCA_041556555.1 Gammaproteobacteria bacterium | reverse complement strand
TGGTCGAAGAGATCAAGGCCTTTCTGCTCGAGCGGGCTGAGGCCGCCATCGCTGCCGGCGTCGATAAAACCAATATTATTCTCGATCCCGGCATCGGCTTTGGCAAGAGCCGCGAGCATAACCTGGTACTAATGGCTAATCTGGGAGCGTTTGTTGCTACCGGTTATCCTATATTGCTCGGCGCCAGCCGCAAACGCTTCATGGGATCAATTTGTGAAGGGACGAGGCCGGATGAACTGGTGGCAGCGACCTGCGCCACCACCGTCCTGGGATTAGTGGCCGGCGTGCGGATATTCCGCGTGCATGATGTAAAGGAAAATCGCCAGGCCCTGGATGTGGCTTGGCATGTGATCAATTCTGGAAATCCAGCCTAGCTGGTCGCCGGCTCTTTATTTTTTTCCATTTCCCGCTTGGAGTTCTTCATATTTCTGAATACCAGCGGTTTTTCATTATACGACTTGTCCTCAGCCAGTTTACCAATACGTTCGACATCATCGTGCAGTTTCTGATGATAGGGTGATTTGTCACAAACCGGATCGGCGTTACGGGCGTCACCCGTGAGCATGTAGGCCTGGCAACGACAACCGCCCAGGTCCTTTTCCTTCTCGGGACAGGAGCGGCAGGGTTCCACCATCCAGTCCAGGCCGCGGAACTTGTTAAAGTCGGGTGAATCATTCCAGATCCATTCAACGCTGTGATCGCGCACAGTCGGGAATTCCAGGCCGGGCAATTGTCCGGCTGCGTGACAGGGCAGGGCCGTGCCGTCCGGGGCGATGGTTAAAAAGATGTTGCCCCAGCCGTTCATGCATTTCTTGGGACGGTTTTCAAAGTAATCCGGGATGACATAGATGACCTTCATCTTGCCTTTCATCTTTTCCTGGTACTCTTTCGCAACCTTCTCGGCATGATCCAGTTGTTTACGGGTGGGCAGTAATTGGTCGACATTGATGCGTGACCAGCCGTAGTACTGGGTACTGGCCAGCTCGACGTAATCGGCATTCAGATCCACGGTCATATCGAGAATATCACGAATTTGATCGATGTTTTTACGATGCAAGACGATGTTCAACACCATCGGGTATTCGTATTTCTTGACCACCCGCGCCATCTCCAGCTTGTGTTTGAAGCTCTTGCTGCCGCCGATGTAGTTGTTTAATTCCTCATTGCTGGCCTGGAAACTGATCTGGATGTGGTCCAGTCCGGCTTCCTTGAAGGCCTTGACCCGTGCTTCGTCCATGCCGACCCCGGAAGTGATCAGGTTGGTATAAAAACCCAGCCGGCGGGCCTCGGCGATTAATTCCTCCAGGTCTTTTCGCACCAGCGGTTCACCACCGGAGAAACCCAGCTGGGTCGCGCCCATTGCCCGGGCCTGCTGCATCACACGGAACCAGTCCTCGGTCGTCAGTTCTTCCTTGTATTTCGCAATATCAACGGGATTGGAGCAATAAGGACACTGTAACGGACAGCGATAGGTCAACTCTGCCAATAACCACAGGGGTTTTGTCAGCTTACTTTTTTCTGATCCAGCCATTGCCATGGGCCACCTCCAAAAATTTGTAGACGTCTGCGTCCAGGTCTGCATCGGGAAAGGTCTCGTGCAGGTCTTCAAGAATACCGCTTACGGTTGTTTCTCCGTTACATCGTTTCATGATTTCACCGGCGCTGTTACTGAGTTTGACCATACCTTCCGGATAAAGTACGACAAAACAATCCTGGGCCTGTTCCCATTGAAAGCGGAACGTCGGTGCGATTTGCGGGATGTCATTCGCTGTGTATTGCTCAGTCATGCTCTCTATATATTGTGGTACGGTGGTTTGTTTTCAATATACGCCATCCACATGCAATCCAGCATGGTCCAGAGAATATCCAGCTTGAATTGCAGGACAGACAATGCATATTCCTGTTGTTCACGGGTCTTGTAATAATCCAGGGTGATGTCCAGCCCGTGCTGTACGTCACGCCGGGCCTCGCTCAGGCGCTTCCGGAAATAGTTATAACCTTTTTCATCGATCCACGGGTAATATTCCGGCCATTTATCCAGGCGTTTCTGGTGAATCTTCGGTGCAAATAACTCCGTCAGGGAAGAACTGGCGGCCTCTTGCCAGCTCGCGCGCCGGGCAAAATTCAGGTAGGCGTCAATGGCGAATTTCACCCCCGGCAACACATGTTCATTGGACAGGGTTTCTTCCCGGGTAAGGCCGACGGCCTCGGCCAATTGCAGCCAGGCCTCAATGCCGCCCTCATTGCCCTGGGTACCGTCATGGTCAATGATGCGCTGGACCCAATGTCGGCGCACATCACGGTCGGGGCAGTTGGACATGATAGCAGCATCCTTGATGGGAATGGTGGTCTGGTAATAAAAACGGTTGGCAACCCAGCCCTGGATTGCCTTTTTGTCCAGCTTGCCAGTGTTCATCAGGATATGAAATTCGTGATTGATGTGGTAATACTTTTCCTTAGCACGCAATTTCTGTTCGAATTCCTCGCGTGTCCAGGGTTTCTTGTTTTCACTGCTCACGGCGCCATATCTCCTCTTAAATAATGATATCCATCCCGTCGTATGAAACCTCTATCCCGGCCGCATCGAGTTCCTTGCGTTCTGGAGAATCTTCATCAAGTATCGGGTTGGTGTTATTGATATGTATCAGGATTTTCCTGGGTTTCTCCAATGGTTTGATGAGGCTCAGCATACCTTTTTCACTGGACTGGTCCAGGTGTCCCATCTCGCTGGCCAGCTTGTCACTGATCCCTTCCTTGGCCATTTCGTTATTGGTCCAGACGGTTCCGTCGACCAGAATGACATCGGCATTCGCCATATAGTCCAGTACCTGCGGCTCAACCTCGCCCAGACCCGGGGCATAGAACAGGTTTTTGCCGGTACTGGTGTCCTCCACCTTGAAACCGACCTTATCGCC
>JBFFIE010000077.1:0-3008 GCA_041556555.1 Gammaproteobacteria bacterium | reverse complement strand
TTATCCGTCGAACGGGCAATATCCGTCACAATGTCATACAGGAAAAACCCGGAAGCGCAGGCCAAAACAACAATGGACAGGTAATTCGTTTTATGTCTTGTTATCAAAACCGGCTAACTTGTGAATGGATTTATCTTCGTCAGTAGTTTATCACCTTTCAGGTAATGCAGTATCACCGCGCCGATATGCGTGATTAGAAACACCGGGATCAGGACCTCACCGAATTCATGCAGTTCCTCGAAGAGTTCTTCGTCCAGACCCACATAGTGCATTTCAATCAGGAAGATCATGATGCCGGTCACACTCATCCAGGTAAACACAACCAGGCCGAAGAGCTGCACCACCCCAGCGATTCCTTCATGCAGACCCCTGTCCGGGAGGGCCAGACCAAATATAATCTTCAAATCCTCAGTGACCGTTTTCCGGTAGACCTGGATCTTCCTGCCCCAGCTTGCAAAACCCAGTTGTTCGGAGTCTGAGAAGCCATAGATTATGCGGGCAATAATCGCCAGGGCCAGGGCGAAACCCAGTCCCGAATGGATCCAGTAGCCGATCGTCTCATATTCCTCGGCCAGCTCGCCGGTGAAGTAACTGGCCAGGCCGAAAATAATCAGGAAAAAGTGGATATAGCGGAATGCCGGCTCATAGGGTGTGGTATTCATCTCGGGTTCCCGGATTTATAATGAGTCATAAGTAATCTCTTTCTGTAAACAATATAGGGCGATTACGACAATATTATATCGGGCATATATACCTAACCCGGGGGCATTGGACATTTGTCCATAAGGTCAGACGTTACCAAGAATCAATAAAAAATATGAAACAAATCCTCGTATACGCAGACAGTTTAAGCTGGGGCATCATTCCCGGCACCCGGCAACGCTTGCCGTTTGCCAGGCGCTGGCCGGGTGTACTTGAGACCGTATTAAATGAGCAGGGTGAGGATGTGCGGGTCATCGAGAACTGCCTCAATGGCCGGCGCACGGTGTGGGAAGATCCGTTAAAGCCCGGCCGTGACGGCTCCCAGGGACTGGCCCAGGTGGTTGAAATGCATTCCCCGCTCGCCGTGGTGATCCTGATGCTGGGCATCAATGACTTTCAACGGTCTCATAACAACAATGCCTGGCTCTCGGCACAGGGTACAGCAAAACTGATCGGCATCATCCGCCAGGCGCCGATCGAACCCGGGATGCTGGTTCCGGATATCCTGGTAGTCGCACCGCCCACGATCACGGCACCAGTGAATGACATGAAGGAAAAATTCGAAGGTGCGGGAAAACGCTTTGCCGGACTGGCCGAGGAATTAAAAAAGGTCAGTCTAGAAAACAACACACATTTCTTTGATGCGGCCGCGGTCATCAAGACCAGTGCAAAGGACGGGATACATCTGGATGCAGAACAACATGCCGAGCTGGGACAGGCACTGAGCAAAACAGTGACCGGTATTATCAAATGAGCGTTAGCTTAGAGTTCGCTCCACCAGTCCATGAATTCATCGAAATCAATCGCCCCATTGTTGTCTGAATCGATGATATCAAAGCCGACCTCCATTTCCTCATTGGACATCTCTGAATCCAATGCGTCCATGAGTTGCACAAACTCCTTGAAATCGATCTGTCCATTTTTATCCGTGTCAAAGTAATCGAAGCTTTCCTTCATTTCCTCGATCTTGTCCTGGTCAAGTTCCGGCATATTACCCTCCAAAATCTTTTTGTTTTTTCAAACTCAGAGCAGTGTAATGAAATCCATTAACGTATCAACTGAAATCATCCACTCTTACCTGCAACAAGCCACATATTATCGCGTAATGATAATCGATCCATGATTCCAAACGTGAGAATACCCAGACCGGCATCCTTGCATATGCGCAGAAGCGTTTGCGGAGTGAAATAATTCAGATGATCAGGAAATCGAAAACCGGACCAGTAAGAACCAAGCAGCATACGATTGAAGCAGGCAAAGTTTGGTACCTTGATGATGACCACGCCACCTGGTTTTAAAATTCGGTAAATTTCTTCCATGACATTCTTTGGGTTGGCCTCGTGTTCCAGGTAGGAACGCATAACGATACAGTTGGCAAAATTTTCCGGGAATTCCCGCAAACCATCCAGCGCGGATGCATTTACGATTTTTCCTCCGCGCTGACTAACATATTCCGTGGCAAAACTGGCCTCGTTTTTTGAGATCTCGATACCAAATGGCACAAACTGATCCGGTAACTGTTTTAATTGAGTGCCTTTACCGCAACCGATATCGATTACATTGCCATCTGAGGCGTAACGCGTGATGATATCTTCGATACGGTTGCGCTTGAAAAGATGCAGACGCCAGCGCGTGTGCTTGCTGAGCCAGGTTTTGATGGGGTGTTTTTTCTTGCGCTCAATCCCCCTGGAAGTTGCAGTTACTTCCCAGGCAAAGTCTTCTACCAGTTCTTCATAGACTGGCGCATATTGCAGATAAACCAACGCACATACCGGACAGGATTTCATAACCCACATCTGATCCGAATACTTGTTATTCATTGCGGTGTCCGAGTCCCTTCCACAGAGTGGACAATTTCGCTTTACCGCCTTGCGGTCACCAATAACGGTGGTATTCATAGCAGTTTGCTGGTTTAAATAAACTTGAATCCTGATGGATTGTTATAAAAATCTTTGACTGATTAAATATACAATACAGTCCTGAACTCAAGTCGTCCCCTTTTGGATATTTTCAAAGCCGAGTCAGCCCTTGTAATAAATCCGGTAGATCACGCCCTGGTAATCATCGGACACCAGCAGCGAGCCATCCGGCAATTGCAGGATGTCGACCGGCCGTCCCCAGGCTTCGTTGTTTTGCAACCAGCCTTCGATAAAGACCCGGTGACTTGTCACCTCGCCCTTGTCATTAAAATCAACATGCATCAGGCGGTAACCGATCGGCGTGCTGCGGTTCCAGGAACCGTGCTGGGCGACAAACGCCGTGTTTTTATAAGCAGCCGGCAACATATCACCGGTATAAAACTCGAC
>JBFFIE010000076.1:0-3047 GCA_041556555.1 Gammaproteobacteria bacterium | reverse complement strand
TGCGGGCCATCCGATACCATCTGCGCGGCAAATCACAGCCAGTGACTTCCTTCTCCGAGCGCGGCCCCTATCGATGGGTCAGACACCCCCAGTACTTCTGCGTCCTGGTGATGATCTGGTCCTGCCCCGACCTCACCGCGGACCGCCTGTTATTCAATGTGCTGTGGAGCACATGGATCGCCGCTGGCACCCTGCTGGAGGAACGCGACCTGCTGGTAACGCTCGGTGACCAGTACCGGGATTACCAGGCACGCGTGCCGATGCTCATTCCCTTACCGGGGAAGGCAGGATCAGGGTAACCGCATGCCAGGTATCAGGTGAACTTGTGCCCTGCCCGTTTACACCCTAGATATATGTACTGATCAATCAAGCCTGACCTCGATTTCCCTGAAGCACCCACACCCGTAGGTCGGGTTAGCCCGAAGGGCGTAACCCGACGCAAAAGCTTCCGCAACTACTCCGCCCTTGTTTCCCGATCAAGGCCCGCTCCGCGTGGCCGACGGCGTGCGGGTCAACCGTGCGGCGACGGCCGTCAGCGCCAGCGCCCCGGCCAGCAGCACGACCCCGGTCCAGAGGCTCGACAGCCGGTCCGGAGCGACCAGCATGACGATCCCGAAGCCCGGCATCATCAGGCCGGAGAGCAGCTTCAGCACCCGTCCCTGGCGCTCGGTGAGCTTGCTTGCACCGGGCGTCAGGGTAAAGGCCAGGACGATCGCGAGCAGCGGCAACACGTAAACCAGGTTATAGAGCACCAGGTAGCCGTAATAGGCCATGCGCGGGAGTTCCTTCAGGGTCAGGACGCGGGCAAACACCCTGCGGGGCAAGATTGTCAGAGCATGTTTGCCGGTTATATCAGGAGAAAATGTGCTCTGACACCCTTTACTAGACACCCTTTACTAATGTCACTGATAACGCAATACCCGGACATATTCCGTGCAGCTGCGGATTTCTTCGGATTCACAGAACTGGCCACTTTTGTTGACAGCTGGCCGCGGCACCTGCAGTCATCTGTTTGCTAAACTCGGATTTGATCCTCGTGATGACCTGGTGAGGAATCAGACATTGTCGCCGTTTTATCACGTTGACCGGATCATGATTTCCTTGCAAGTTCATCAGGGAGCCAATGACATTCGGGTACCCAAAGCACAATCCGACTGGATGGTGCAACGCATGCGCAGGATGGGACGTACTGTTGAGTATTTTGTCTATCCTGATGAAGGGCACGGTTTCACACATTTCGAGAACGAGCGCCTGGCTTACCAGCGCCTGATAGCCTTTTAAGGCGCCATTTGAAGGAAGGCAGCTGAGCAGCGTTTTCGCAATCCATCCTATGTCAGAATCATCAACGAAATACAAATGGGTCTGGATACATTGTCTGATGCTGTTTGAAATATGCATCTGTCCCTTTATCTTCTTTCCTGCCCGCTTGGCAACCACTACCCGACAGTTAGTGGTAAGTTATTGAGTGAATGAAGAACACTGATATCGATTCTGCCACACTTGTCTACCTGCTAATCCAATTGCCACTCTTATGGCCACACCATTAATGAAGAAGCACTTTTCTGCAGCTTTATTGCTAAAGGGATTTAGCGGACTGGTTGCCCAGATAGTCCTTTTAAGAGAGCTTCTGATTGTTTATTCAGGCAATGAACTCAGCATCGGCATTATTCTGGCCAACTGGCTTATTCTTGGGGCTTTTGGATCGTACGTTCTTGGCAGGAGGGCCGAGAGATCTAAATATGCGCTTGAAACATTTACTGTTATTACAATTCTTTTTTCCTTGTCGCTGTTCATAGCAATATACCTGACACGCATCCTGAAAGTTGCAATAGGTATTTCCATTGGTGAAAGCATCGGATTTTTACCAATGTTATTCTCCTCGCTTCTTATCCTCTCTGCCGTAAGCATATTTCAAGGCGCATTATTTACCTACAGTTGCCGGATTTATTCCCGGTTTTCCGGCCCGCGTGCTTCTTCTGTCGGCAGGGTTTATGTGTATGAAACCGTGGGCACAATTATCGGCGGAATTGCCTGCACCTATCTCCTGATTCCCTATTTTAATAGTTTTCAGGCAGTCACCGGACTTGTGTTGCTGAACTTTGCAGCATGCCTTGTTTTGCTGGCTCCCTCCTGGCGGAAAGGATTATTTCAAAAAACAGTTCTGGCTGTCTTGAGTGTACTTATCATATTTTCAGGCTATTCACTTTATGCCGGTCTGGCTGACAAGTTGCACCAGCATTCAATTAAAGCACAATGGAAAAAACAGAATGTCGTTCATTATCAGAACTCCCAATACGGCAATATATGCGTTATAGAAAACGAGGGCCAATACAGTTTCTTTCTTGACGGTATTCCAAACCTCATAACACCTGTCCCGGACATACCATCACTTGAAGAGTTTGTTCATCTCCCGCTTCTTGCCCATCCTGAACCGGAAAACATCCTTATCCTGAGTGGAGGGGCAGGCGGCATGATCAGCGAGGCACTAAAACACCCATCAATTGAAGCCATTGAATATGCAGAACTCGATCCTTTGCTTCTTGATTTAATACGAAAATACTCCACACCTCTCACTGATTCTGAACTGAATGACAGAAGAGTAGAGATACACCATGTTGATGGCAGGCTGTTACTTAATAAAACAAAGGATACCTACGACGTGATTTTTGTCGGGATTCAAGAGCCGTCAAGCTTGCAGGCAAACAGGTTCTTTACAAAAGAGTTCTTTTCACTCGCAAGGGAAAGGCTGAATAAAGGCGGCATACTTGTCCTTGGATTGCCTGGCTCTTTAACTTACGTAAATGAAGAATTGCGAAACCTGAACAGTTGTATCTTCAATACCCTGGGTAGCGTCTTTTCCCATATCAGAGTAATTGCTGGTGATGGCACCTGTTTGAGCGGTAACAGTAATTTCAGCACCACTATCGATCTCATTGGCATTTTGCGTTTCTGGCGGATAGATGCCTGCAGGATTTTTATCCCAGTAACCGCCATACAGGTTACGGTCGTCCCCGACTTTTGCAAACATACTAGGGGAAAAAGTCGCA
>JBFFIE010000075.1:0-3152 GCA_041556555.1 Gammaproteobacteria bacterium | reverse complement strand
GGTGACCAAGGGCCTTGATACCGATGATGTGGCCGACATTATTCAGGAACTACCGGATGATTTAAAAGACACTGTCCTGCTCACCATGGACGAGCAACGCCGTCAGCATCTTGCTTCGGTATTGTCGTTTCCGGAAGACACAGCCGGCGGTCTGATGAATATTGATATCGTCTCCGTTCGTGCGGATGTCACTCTGGACGTTGTTATTCGTTATTTGCGACAACTGAGAAACATCCCTGAACAAACAGACAGCCTGATGGTAGTCGACAGGGAAAACAAGTATCTGGGGAGACTCAGCCTGTCCGATTTGCTGAGCAATGATCCAGAGACAAGTGTCGGTGAATTAATGCGGGAAAGTGATGGGATCCCTGCCATGACACCAGCCAACGAGGTAGCGAAAATATTTGAGCAACGTGATCTGGTTTCAGCCGCGGTAATCAATGATGACAATATATTACTCGGCCGGATTACCGTTGATGATGTTGTCGATGTGATTCAGAAAGAGGCCGAAAAATCCATGAAGAATATGGCCGGCGTGGGCTTTGATGAGATGTTTGCCCCGGTTTTGACCAGCGCCCGCAGGCGCACTATCTGGCTGGGTATCAATCTCGCCACAGCATTTCTGGCAGCATGGGTAATCGGTCAGTTTGAAGACACTATTGAACAGCTGGTCGCGCTTGCCATACTGATGCCGATTGTAGCTGGCATGGGTGGAATTGCCGGTAGCCAGACACTCACTATTGCAATTCGCGGAATCGCTACAGGCCAGCTCGGTAAGACGACATCACGGGCATTAATGCTAAAAGAGGGTCTGGTGGGTATCTTAAACGGGTCGGTATGGGCTGTTGTGGTAACCGTCATCGTGGTGCTGTGGTTTAAAAACTGGCCGCTGGGACTTGTGATTGGTGCAGCCATGGTCATCAACCTGATCGTTGCCGCACTGGCTGGCGCCGTCATTCCGCTGGCACTGAAACGATTTGGGATTGATCCGGCCATCGCCGGCAGTGTACTGCTAACCACTGTGACCGACGTTGTCGGCTTTGCGTCCTTCCTCGGTCTGGCCACACTCCTGCTGTTGACCTGAATTATTCCTAGGTTCCATGAATTTCTCGGCTCATGCTGTTATGGAAACGTCGGCAGGAGGCCAGATAGGAGCCCAGATGGGTCCTTCGGAAACTATCAAGGTCCCAGGCTTTGTCTGCCAGCAGGCAGCGGTATTTATTATTGACGACATACACCTCTGCTGTTAACTCATTACCTGGTTTGTCAAAAATCAAAAGTGTCTGCCGTTCATACAGGTCATCTTCGAATGCATCCAGGTATTGCAGTGAGATTGGATCAATCCCATGGTAAATCACGCCTTGGACGGTCGAACCAGGCTCCGGGACAATTCCGGGAAAAACCTGGTTTTTTATGGCATAGCGGGCATGGTTTTCAAGTAAACCGTATTTGGAATCAAATACTCTACCGGTAACAGACTGCATGATCTCATTTATCTGTAATGTTCCATAAGTAAATACTGAGTACACGAAAACGTAGTGTCAGTTTCAGAGTTAGATTGATTTATACAGCGCAAAATCTAATTACGCGTATGTTCACCATTCAAAGATCACCCACTGCGGTACATTGATGTTTGAATAGATGTCGTTAACCCGAGTTTCCAGCGAGCCGTCACCATCTTGATCAACCAGGTAATAAGGTTTGCCAATCAAGGGTACGATCTTGACCATGTATAATCTGCCATTGATGCGATGTTCATATACCGTCGCGTCTTGCTTCTTGATGATTGTAACTTCAGGCTCTATCGGTTCCCCGCTCTCGATCGCCGGAGGAATATCCGGGGGTTCTGGTACATCCTTTAACTCCGGCTCTGTATCACCGGCGGTTACTGGTGTGCCAACAGATAAAAACATGAACATAACAACAAGTAGTCGAATCGGATATAAGATTTTCTGCATAATCACTATTAAAGTTCCAGTTGTCTTCTTCTCTCTTCCGGTGTCATCTCGATGCTTCTGTCCTTGTAATAGTCAAAAATTGCATCCACTACTGCCCCTGGTTCCTCCACTATCTGGAGCAGGGACAAGTCTTCGGGATTGATCATACCCTGCGTCACCAGTACGTCATTCAGCCAGTCAAGCAATCCTTGCCAGTAATCACGATTATATAGGATTATCGGAATACGCCGGCTTTTTCCAGTCTGCACCAGAGTCAGTATCTCGGCCAGCTCATCCAGTGTACCAAATCCTCCGGGTAATACGACGTAGGCTGATGCGTATTTGACAAACATCACCTTGCGGGAAAAAAAGTGACGAAAATACAGCGAAATATCCTGGAATTTATTAGCTGCTTCTTCATGTGGCAGCATGATATTAAGGCCTACGCTTTGCGAACGACCGCCAAAGGCACCCCGGTTAAATGCTTCCATTAGTCCCGGGCCACCGCCACTGACCACCGAGAAACCGGCATCAGAGAGTAAGCGCGCGGTTTCCTGACCGGCCGCATACAATGGGTGTCCTTCCTTGAAACGGGCTGAACCGAACATACTAACTGACGGACGTATCGCCACCAGCTTTTCAAAGCCCTCGACGAATTCAGCCATGATCTGGAAGACTTTCCAGGACTCCCTGGTGAGATCCGAGTCATTGATGACCGGTTGGGCAGACTTGTTTCTATCGTTCATAATGGCACTATCATACTTTCTTTTTATCTGCCGGAACATCATGAAGAAAAAACTGCTGATCCTGGTTGACGGATCTTACTACCTGTTCAGGGCCTATCATGCGTTACCTGCGCTGAGGAACGCCCAAGGTGAAGAGACTGGTGCTATCTATGGCGTGATCAACATGTTGCGTCGACTGTTGAATGATTACCAGCCGGAACATTTCGCAGTTGTATTTGATCCCAAGGGGAAAACCTTTCGCAATGATATTTATCCCGAATACAAGGCACACCGCCCGGACATGCCCGAGGAGTTGGCTGTCCAGATTGAACCATTGCACACACTCATCAAGGCCATGGGGTTCCCGCTCCTGATGATCGATAAGGTTGAAGCGGACGATGTAATAGGAACACTTTCAGTACAGGCCGAAGCGGAAGGAATGGACGTTCTGATTTCTTCCGGCGACAAGGATCTGGCGCAACTTGTCAAT
>JBFFIE010000074.1:0-3197 GCA_041556555.1 Gammaproteobacteria bacterium | reverse complement strand
TTCGATATCAATTCCCGGAATTTTTCCGGCCTCGGCCCGGGGACCGACAATTATACAACCGGTCTGTTCCTTGAGTTCCAGATTACCACCGGCATGGTCCCAGTGGTGGTGGGTATTCAGAATATGGGTTAACTCCCAGCCTTTCTCATTCAATGCCCGATTAATTGCACTAACCTCGGGCGTATCAATGACGGCTGTGAGTCTGTTTTCAGGATCATGCAGCAGGAAGGCATAATTGTCATTGAGGCATGGAAACAAATGAATTTGCATGGCAGGTGCAGTCGACATTATTTCAATCCTCGTGTTGAGATTTCGGTTATGCGTGATTATAACTTTTTCCGGAACAAGATTCAGACAGCAACGGCCAAATTGCTTAATAGCTATAATCGTCTGGAAATTTTGGTAATATCAGGGACATGCCTGTAAGCAGAAAAAACAAGCGTTTCTGGCAATCCTATAGCGATGATGAATTGCTTGATTTAAGATTTTGCGATCTGAAGCTGAAGATAAGCGATACCTTGCTGCAGGATCGGATAGAACTGCTTTATGATGAGTTAAAATCCCGCGGAATACGTTTCAAACCCCATTGCTGGTTATCCGAGGAATGGTTCTCACCGGACGGGGTGCCGGGAATTGCGATCCCTTTTTATCTGGCGCACCCGAGGCTGGCGAAACTCGAATACCGGCAGATGTTTGAAGTCGAGGGCGGCAACACGCACTGGTGCATGCAACTGCTCAGACATGAAGCCGGGCATGCCATTAATACGGCTTATTCACTGCATCGCAGGAAACGCTGGAGACAGTTGTTTGGCTCATTCACCCGACCTTACCCTACCCACTATATTCCTAACCCCAAGAGTAAAAATTATGTATTCCACCTGGACTGGTGGTATGCACAAAGTCATCCGGCAGAGGACTTTGCAGAGACCTTTGCAGTCTGGTTAAAGCAGCGAAAAAAATGGCAAAAGACCTATGCAGGATGGCCGGCCATGAAAAAGCTTGAATACATGGATGAATTGATGGCCTCCATAAGCAGGAAGCCCGCACTGAAGAAATCAAGAGAACGGGTTGAACCATTGTCCACGAATAAAAAGACACTGAGGGAACATTATGAGGACAAGCGTGACCTGTATGGCATTAATGTTCCGGAAGTATACGACAGTGAACTGTTAAGACTGTTTCAGAGAAAACCCGAGGAGAATGGTATGCGCAGAACTGCCTCGGCCTTCCTGCGTAAACACAGAACAGCATTATCCCAGTTATGTGCCAGAGGTATCGGTGAACCACCCTATATCATTGCCCAGGTGATCAATGACATGATCATCCGTTGTCGTGAGTTGAAACTCTATGTCACCAGGCCTGATGAGGAAATGAAAATTGAACTGGCGATATTCCTGAGCGTGCAAACACTGAATTATTTCAACAAGGCCAGGCACAGGGTCGCGATATGAAAAAACTTCGCATTCTGGTCTTGATGCACGAGGACCTGATTCCCCCGGACACTCTCAAGGGTTATTCAGACAAGGAAATTGTCGAGTGGAAAACAGAGTATGATGTGGTATCGGAATTGAAGGACATGGGCCATGAGGTCCGGCCTCTGGGTGTTTATGATGATATTGGTGTTGTACGCAAGGCAATTGATGAATTTGAACCACACATTGCATTTAATTTACTGGAAGAGTTTCATGGTAATTCATTATTTGATTATCATGTGGTGAGTTATCTTGAACTGCGAAAACAACACTATACTGGCTGTAATCCGCGGGGACTAATGCTGGCCCATGACAAGGCACTCAGTAAGAAACTGCTTTATTTTCATCGAATCAGGCTCCCGAAGTTTCAGGTTTTACCTCTGGACAAAAAATACTCTGTACCCAAACGCCTCAAATTTCCGCTGTTTGTTAAATCCCTGGTAGAGGATGGCTCATATGGGATCTCGCAGGCATCGGTCGTTTACAATGAAGAGAAGTTTCGCGAGCGGGTGAGTTATCTTCATGAGCAGCTAGGTACGCCGGTTATTGCTGAAGAATATATTGAGGGTCGTGAACTTTATATCTCGGTAGTTGGAAATACGCGACTTGAAACCTATCCGGTGATTGAGTTGATGTTTGGTGAAAATTCAGATGATATTCTCAAGATTGCCACATCCAAAGTGAAGTGGGACTGGGCCTACCAGAAGAAACATGGCATTGATACTGTAGTTGCTAAAAACATCCCGCAGGAAACCAGAAAAAAAATTGCCAATCTTTCCAAGCGAGTTTATAAAATTCTCGGAATGACCGGTTATGCGAGGATTGATCTGCGCCTTACAGAACAGGGTGATATCTATGTACTTGAAGCAAATGCCAACCCTGACATTGCCTATGGTGAGGAATTGTCCTGTGCAGCCGAGGCAGCAGGCATCAGCTATGATGCCCTGTTGCAGAAGGTTATAAATTATGGACTCCGTTATGATCCACTGACACGGATCAGCTAATGTGGAACCGGTTCACTACAATATAGCCTGACATATGCTATGTTATGAAAATCAGTAGCGAACTATCCTGTAAACGGCATGCCATCATACGACTATTACTGTGAAGCCAATAACCGTACCGTAGAAGTGAATCATACGGTCAATGCAACCCTTCAGACCTGGGGCGAGGTCTGCTATGTTGCACAAATTCCGTTAGGTGATACGGATCCCATGGCCCCGGTTTGCAAGGTAATTTCTGCCCCGGCAATCGCGATCCCGATTGGTAACAGCAAGCTGAAGGAACTGGGGTTTACCAAGCTGGTCAGGCGTGATCAGGGTGTCATGGAAAACGTGACGGCCCTGGATCATGAAAAACGCTACTTCAAGGCCGATGACCCGACGTCTGTCCCTGACATCCAGGGCAAGGTCGAGGACTGATTCAAACTACTCCCACTCAAGTTCAACAAATGCCTTCGATACATTTCCCCGGTGATGTTCATCGAATAATAGCCAGTTGTCTTTCGCATCGGTGCCAATACTGTCGATAGCTTCTTCCATGAACCAACCTTCTGCGATGGCTTCGCGCGTTTCATTTAGCAGCATGTTGAGATAGGCGGACTGTGCCTCCATGGCGACCTGCCAGCTGTCTGCGGGTGGCCCATGACCGGGAATGACAAGATTAACTTCGGTTTTTTGCATTTGTTCCATAGCGTCAAGCCAGCCCTTGAGTTTTCCATCAATG
>JBFFIE010000073.1:0-3225 GCA_041556555.1 Gammaproteobacteria bacterium | reverse complement strand
TCGGTATCATCGTCATAGACCAGGGTCCCCAGGGGTACATTTATATATAGATCGTCACCGCTCTTACCGATGCGTTCACCGCCCATCCCGTTCTGGCCGCGTTCGGCGCGGAACCGGCGTTTATAGCGAAAGTCGGCCAGGGTGTTCAGGCCCGCGTCAACTTTCAGGTAGACGTTGCCGCCGTCTCCGCCGTCTCCGCCGTCCGGGCCGCCCTTGGGCACGAACTTTTCGCGACGAAAACTCAGGCAGCCGTTGCCGCCGTCACCGGCCTCTATCGTAATCGTGGCTTCATCAACAAATTTCATGGTGCGAGTTTACCGGGCTTCTCTCAATAAAAAACCCCGCCAGTGGCGGGGTTTTCCGGGTTTCATATTATGACTGAGCCTATTCCGCCACGACGCTCACGAAGGTGCGGTTCTTCGGGCCCTTCTTCCTGTATTCCACCTTGCCTGTCGCGGTGGCAAACAGGGTGTGATCATGACCAATGCCAACATTGGGCCCGGCATGAAACTTGGTACCGCGCTGGCGGACGATGATACTGCCGGCGGTGACCTGTTCACCACCAAAGGCCTTGATGCCCAGTCGTTTGGATTCTGAATCGCGGCCGTTGCGGGTACTGCCGCCTGCTTTTTTATGTGCCATAGCTGAGTCTTCCCGTTATTTGCTCTTGATATCGGTAATCGACAGTTCCGTGTAGGCCTGGCGATGCCCCATCTGTTTGCGACTATTCTTTCTTCTGCGGAACTTGACGACGTTAATCTTCGGACCGCGGCCGTGTGACACGACCTTGGCGGACACGGTGCTGCCCTTTACTAGCGGTGTACCCACGGTAACCTTATCGCCATCGATCAGCATCAGGACGTCAGAAATCTTGACGGTCTTACCTTCCGCGGCATCGAGTTTTTCCACCTTGAGCTTGTCACCGGGCTGGACCTTGTACTGTTTGCCGCCGGTCTTGATTACCGCATACATTATTAATAGTCCTCTTGGAAACACCGGCCTTGGCCGGGAGCATTGATAAGGGCGCAGATTCTAAGGAATTCGGCCCCTGGATACAAGCGTGAATCAGCGATTTCATCCCTGAAAATGGTAATATTCTTCCATACTTGGCAAAACGCGCCATTCCTGCCGGATTGGGTTATAGTTCAGACCAATATGCCGATGCCAAAGCTTGAATCAGAGACCGGTACGCCGGACATCCAGGCCATCAAGGCCCTGGTGGCGGAGGACATGCAGGCAGTCGACGACTTGATCCGGGCCTCCCTGTATTCTGAAGTCTCCCTGATCAACCAGCTCGGGCATTACATCGTCAACAGCGGCGGCAAGCGCCTGCGCCCGACCTTATTATTACTGGTTGCCCAGCATTTTAACTACCCCGGCGAGCAGCACATCAACCTGGCCGCGATCATCGAATTCATCCATACCGCCACCCTGTTGCATGATGACGTGGTGGACGCCTCCCGCCTGCGCCGCGGCAAGGAAACCGCCAACCAGCGCTGGGGCAATGAGGCCAGTGTCCTGGTCGGCGATTTTGTCTATTCGCGTGCCTTCCAGATGATGGTGAAAACCGATTCCATGCAGGTCCTGAAGATCCTCTCGGATACCACCAACGTGATTGCCGAGGGTGAAGTGATGCAATTACTGAATCGCCACGACCCCGAGACCACCGAGTCGCGTTACCTGGAAGTCATCCGCAACAAGACCGCTAAGTTGTTCGAAGCCGCCGGCAAACTTGCCGCTATAATCAGCGAACGACCGGAAGACGAAGTCGAGGCACTGGGTGCTTACGGCCGGCACCTCGGCACCGCGTTTCAACTGGTGGATGACGCCCTCGATTACGCAGCCAGCAGTGAAGTACTTGGCAAAAACATCGGTGACGACCTCGCCGAAGGCAAACCTACCCTGCCCCTGCTTTACGCCATGTGGCATGGCAATGAATCCGAGGTGCGGATCATCAAGGCGGCCATCACCAATGGTGGGCTGGATAAGGTCCAGGCCATCCGCGATGCCATTGAATCAACCGGGGCCATCGCCTACACTTCTGCGCTTGCTAACCGCGAGGCAGAGCTTGCAATCAGCGCATTGGAGAATCTGGAAGACACAGCTTACCTGAGGGCCATGCAAAGCCTCGCCCGGTTTGCAGTGGAAAGGACCTACTAGAATAAAATGGAATTAAAATACTCAGAACATCCGAAGATGTTCAAGAGCCATCCCCTGGGTTTCGTACTGGCCGTGTTACTGGTGCCGGTCGCCGTCGGGATACTGATCCTGTTATGGTGGTTTCTCATGTGCAAGTCCACCAAACTGGAAGTGATTGGTAACGATATTGTGTTAACCAAGGGACTGCTGAGCAAGGATACCACCGAGGTGGACATTGCCCGGATCCGCAGCGTGAACGTGTACCAGTCCTTCTTTAACCGGATGTTTGGTGTGGGTGATATTAAAATTTACACGGCGGGCGATGAACCGGAAATTGAAGTATCCGGGGTACCAAACCCCAACGAGTTTCGCCTGCTGGTGAAACAGATCCAGGGTTAATAACCATGACTAACGAACTCGACAGGAAAGATCGCAAGGAAACCCTGATCATCTTTTTTGCGATTTTCGTTTTGCTGTGTGTCCTGGTAGGCGGACTGGTTTTATTGTTACCGAGTGTCGGCGAGATCCTGAATCTCCAGGAAGGCCTCGGTCTGAAAGAGAGCGCGATCATTGCTTTCTTTATCACGATTGTGGTTATGATCGTGTTTGCGATCGCTGCAGGCGATAGTTTGATCGGCGAAATCCAGTACATGCTGGGCGGCTTTTTCAGTTTCTTCCTGCTGGTCTGGTTCCTGATCGCCTGGGTATTTTAGAATATTAAATGACGGGGCGACTGCATGGATGCAGGAGGTAGAAAATGTCTGGAACACATTTTCGATAGTCGCTCAGCCTGGTAGAACATTGCCGCAGGCAATGGTCGTAGGGTTCACAATTTTGCCGGGAGCAAAATTGAATATCATGCGAAGCATGATAGCCCGGAGGGCGGAGCACAGGGATGTGCGGAGTAAATCCTGTCACTCATTAAACAGGATAAGTAAACTTAAGTCATGTCGGGGTGTAGCTCAGCCTGGTAGAGCACCACGTTCGGGACGTGGGGGTCGTAGGTTCAAATCCTGTCACCCCGACCAATTCTATTTTCAATTTGCAAAATCCAAGTTCAGGCTCTTAAAATCGGCTTAAAGGTAT
>JBFFIE010000072.1:0-3852 GCA_041556555.1 Gammaproteobacteria bacterium | reverse complement strand
GGTTCCGAGCGGTGCGGGGCAAAGGAATCAAAAAACACGGCATCACCGGGCCGGGTCGGAAGCTTGATGTAATCCAGCGCGTCTTCGTCCAGTGGTTTCCAGCTTTCTCCGATTAAACCCTTGTTGTGCTGACCGGGAACGACTTCAAGGCAACCGTTTTCAACAGTTGACGCATCAATACTGACCATGGCTGTAATATGCAATGAGGCGTAACGATCCCAGCCGGCCTGGACATCCTGGTGTGCCTTGAAGCCATCACCGCCGGGCATCTTGAAATTAATCTTGTCCTTGAACAATATGGCTTGCTCGCCAAACAGATCGGATACCGCACCCTGCATCTTCTCGCCGGTGAACAGCTTGCTGAAGCCTTCATGAAAGGGTTCGATGTCTTCCATGCGGCAGAGGATTCTTTCGTCCGGATTGTTACGGTTGGTCTCAAAGTACATCATGTATTTCCCCGGTATCTCCGGCCAGGACGTGACTTCCTCGGTCCAGGCCGTAATCTGCCGGATTTCTTCGGGTGTATAGAGGCCGGGTACCATAACGTAACCGTCGCGCTTGAATTGGTCTATCTGTTCCTGGGTCAACATAATGATTAAAAATTTCCTGGATTAGCTTGAATAATTTCGGGTGTTTATAAACCAGCCGGTCCCGGATCGCAAGTTAACTGCGGGAGGTATTGGCCAGCATGATATCAGTCACTTGCGAGAGCTTATCGGTTTTATTCGCTACCATCTCAAGTGTTTTACAGGCCATGTGCATTGCTCTGGAAAGCCGAAACAAGGTCATGATCAATGCTGGTTTAAAAAACAGTTCTTTTGCGAGGCTGAATATTCTGACATTCCCGCACTCATCAATGGTTCGTGTCACCGCTTCCGGAATGCTCTGGTCCGCTGCATCTACAATTGTCCGTATCACCAGGAACGGAATGCCACGTGTTTCGGCAATCCGCCCCAACTCGGTGGATTCCATGTCAACGGCGACAGCATTGGTATTTCTGGCCAGTGCCTGTTTGTCTGCAACCGTGCTGATGATGTCTTTAACTTCCTGCAGGCTGCCATCATGAACAGTGACTGCATTACCTTGCAGCAGTTCCCTGAGCAGGTCACGGGCTGCAGTGCAGGTTTTCAATTCAGGACCATCGCTAGTTCGCACACTGCCCGGTATGAGCAGGTCGCCGGGTTGCAGGCCCGTCTGGATGGCGCCGGCCGTGCCCCAGCTGATCAATGCCCCGGGTTCGAAACCGAGGGACACCAGTTTCTCAACTGCCAGTTTCGTATTTGTTGCTCCCATGCCGGACACCACGCAAACCAGCTGTTTGCCGCACAGCAGGGGAATATTACGCTGGATAGTCAGCGAGATCAGACAGCGAAGCTCGACCGGCAGGGCCGCGACCAGTCCTACTGCTGGTTTTGCAGTAACAGGTTCTGGTATCGGGCCAGTGCCCACAACGGGAAGTACTTGCTATAACCGTGATACTTGAGATAGAAAACGCGGGGAAAGCCGGGCGCCGTATAATTCCTGTCATCCCACAGGCCATGCACGCGCTGTTGTATGAGCAGATAATCGATACCACGGGTAACGGCCTCGGAGTGCACTTCACCCGCTGCGAGCAGGGCAAGTAGAGCCCAGGCCGTCTGGAAGGGTGTGCTCGGGAACAGGCGCCAGTGTTTCGGCGGGTAATAACTGTCGTTGCTTTCACCCCAGCCGCCGTCCTCATTCTGTACGGACTTCAACCATTCCACTGCATGACGAATAAAGTCTTCTGAAGGATCCACACCCGCAAGTTCAAGACCGGTAAGCACGGACCAGGTACCGTAGATGTAATTCGTTCCCCAGCGGCCATACCAGGAACCGTCTTCCTCCTGGTCACGCTTGATGTATTTAATCGCGGCGTCCAGCTGCGGCTGGTATTTGTCCTTGTCGGCCAGTGACAGTAAGGCAATACAGCGGCCGGTAACGTCGGCAGTCGGCGGATCCAGCAGGGCCCCGTGATCGGCAAACGGGATGGAGTTCAGGTAATACTGGGTATTGTCGACCTCGAATGAACCGAAGCCGCCGTTACTGGATTGCATACCGGCAATCCAATCTGCTGCACGTTGAATGGCACCAGTATAGACACCCTTGCCGGTGCGATGCATGGCCCAGCCGACCATGGACGTATCATCCAGATCCGGGTAGTGATAGTTACTGTACTGAAAGGCCCAGCCGCCACCCTGGAGGTTGGGGCGGTAATACCGCCAGTCACCGGGTTCATCCGTCAGTTGTCGTTCGGCCAGCCAGTCCATGGCCTTGATCAGTTCCGGTGAAGTTTCTTCTTCGGCCTCGATCAGTGCCTGCGATGCCAGGCAGGTGTCCCACACGGGTGAAACACACGGTTGGCAATACACGGAATCACCGCGCTCGACCAGCAGGTTATCGATAGCCTTACGGGCCTGGAGCCGGGCCGGATGGTTTTTCGGGTAACCGAGAATCACCAGTGATTCATACACATTAACCATGGCCGGGAAAATACCACCAATGCCATGTTCCTCGTTCATGCGTTTTAAAAACCATTGTTCACATTTCCTGATGGAAAAATTACGGATGAAGCGGGGCACCAACCGCTCGATCGTGCGGCCGGCATGATCCAGCCAGAGGAAGGCGCGGCTCAGGAATGTGGTGATGCGAAAATAATTCTGCTCGTCTTCCGGGGGAATCGTGAATATCTCGCGAATATCAATACCGCGTGGATTTACTGCTGTCGGTTTCAAAGTACAAAGAATAAACAGCGGCACCATCACCGTACGTGACCAGTAACTGACCTTGCTGATGTGAAACGGGAACCAGGCAGGCAGCAGTATGACTTCCGCCGGGATAAAGGGCACGGCACGCCACGGCACCTGGCCAAACAGGGCGAGCGCAATACGGGTGAATACGTTACTGTGGGCCGCACCACCATGGGCCAGGATCGCATTACGCGCGCGCACCATGTGATCGGCATTGGGATCATCACCCACCAGTTTCAGGGCGTAATAGGTTTTTACGGAACAGCTGATATCAAATGCGCCGTCGGTATACAGTGACCAGCCACCGTCTTCGTTTTGCTGATTTCTCAGGTAATTTGCAATCCTCTTCTCCAGGCTATCGTTGATCTCGCCCGTGAAGTGATTCATTAATATGTATTCGGCGGGGATGGTGCAGTCGGCCTCGAGTTCGTAAATCCAGTGACCGTCTGCATGCTGGTGACGGTAGAGTTCATCTTTGGCTTCTTGAATACCCTCCGCGAGGGAAAGTGGCATGAGTCGGCGGACTTTTTCCGCCGTGCTGGCATGAGTACTGTTACCCAGATATTTTGGTTGCTGCAACATAAACAACTTTCCCTAGTTACGAGTAACTAAAAAGAGTCACAGGATCCGGGCGTGTGACACAATTTTGAATTGTCATCTGCCCGTCATAAACCGGATCCGGACTGTTTAAACTGCTCGGCTAAAAACCCGTGTTATGGTTATGAATCTTATATGGTTTTACCGCTCATATTGCAGTGCAACCAACACCCGATAGTTTCTCACGAATATTAGTACTGGGCAAATTTCGTGTCCAGACTCTAAACAACAGTCGCAAAATGCCCTCATGCCGTGCAAACAGGCTGGTCACCAGGACCGTGCCCTTGACGCTGCGTCGGCTAATTTTGACCTGTCGGCCCTCACTAAAGTTGCGGTGGCGGTTCAACTTGTTGAGCGACAATACCGCCATGCCCAGGGCCCAGAGGCAAAACCGCCGGATACCGGCTTCCCGGGCAGGGATCATCAGGGTGTAATCCAGGGCGTCACGCAGGTGGTCCTTGGCCACGGCTATCAATATGCCCAGGGC
>JBFFIE010000071.1:0-3965 GCA_041556555.1 Gammaproteobacteria bacterium | reverse complement strand
TGTCACCTCGCCCTTGTCATTAAAATCAACATGCATCAGGCGGTAACCGATCGGCGTGCTGCGGTTCCAGGAACCGTGCTGGGCGACAAACGCCGTGTTTTTATAAGCAGCCGGCAACATATCACCGGTATAAAACTCGACGCCCAGTGGGGCCGCATGTGCAGCGAATTCAACCACGGGGAACGTTACCTCTTGAGGCGGGGTCTTGTCTTTCCATTTCCGGTGCTGGATATCACCCCCGGCATAGTAGGGGAAACCGAAATGCATCCCCGGCTTCGGTGCGGCGTTCAATTCACCCGGCGGGATGTCATCTCCCATCAAGTCGGTATTGTTATCGGTAAAATGCAAGACGCCGGTCGTCGGATGAAAGCCCAGGCCCACGGAATTGCGCTGGCCGCGGGCAAAGATCTCGACATCACTGCCATCGGGGTTCATGCGCAGGATGGTGCCTTCCGGTTCTTTCGCATCACAGATGTTGCAGGCCACACCCACCGTGACATACAGCTTTTCATCCGGGCCGAACTCGATGTAGCGCCAGCCATGATGGGCCTTGTCCGGCAACTGGTCGTAAATGACTTCACCCATTTCATTGAAGGGCAGGTCCAGGCTGAACCCGGGCGCAGGATACCGCACGATGCGGTGTTGTTCCGCGACATACAACATGCCCTGGTGCAGGGCGAGTCCGTTTGGTGATTTCAGGCCGTCCAGGATCGTCACTACCTTATCCGCCTTGCGATCTTTGTCCTTGTCGATCACGGCATAGACCTTGTCCCCGCCGCGGTTGCCGACGAATACCGTCCCTGTGGACTGGCCGAGCGCCATGGAACGCGCATCGGGCACATTATCGGCATAGATCTCGATCGCAAAGCCGTCGGGCAGGGTGAGTTTCTTCAGGTTGTCCGCCACATCGGCCGACACGGCCTGGGCGACAAGCAACAGGGGGAGAATATAAAGTGCGTTCAAACCACGGGGTATCATCAATGACTCCTTATAAATTATGTCTGTTAGTAATGAGTGACTACCGGCACTGGCATTCGTTCCGGAAATCTTTCATTTTGTGCTGGTCACTGCCTGCCTCAGCTTGTAATCCCAGATTGTAGCGATGCCAAGTAGCACAAAGCCGCAAATTTCAAGGATAAGATTATAGGTACCAAACATCACATATGAGATCAATATAGCTCCGGTCACTGCCAATACCAGTGGCACTAATCCATGATGTTTCTTGATCCCTGAGGCAACAACACCGGCCGTTAACACGACGAACAACATAATTGTTCCTGCCCAGGCATCTTCCCGGACGGCTAATGTAATACCAAGCATTGACAATAAGGCAACCAGGGCCAGAGTGCCGTAACAGGCGAGTAACGCCAGTACCAGGGCGATAAGGCCCCAGAGTCCGCGACGCTGTACAGCTGCTATCAGCCGTCTCGGGCTAAAGCGTCTGGCGATCTGCATTATCAGGGAAGGTGCTTCAGCGCCGCGCCTCATGGTAAGTTCTACAGCATGCGCACCAAAGCGTTGTGCTACTTCCTGTGTCTCGATGCTCGGACTATAGGCAAAATAATCATAATCCCTCAGTACTTTTATATCTTCAAACCCAGCATCGCGAAATAGGTTCAGGTATACCTCATCCACAGTAGCGCCAACCACACACTCGGCCCACAATTTGGGATCGCCTTCACAATCCGGCGTGACCGGGAGCGAGATGACGATATCAGCAATTTGTACCTGCCCTCCGGGGCGTAATACGCGAAAGATCTCGGCTACCGCTTTGCGTTTGTCCGGCACAAGATTAAGTACGCCGTTGCTGGTAATGACGTCAACACTGTTATCAGGCAATGGAATTTGTTCGGCCTGGCCTTCGAGGATTTCGATATTCTTAATGCCGGATTCACTGATGGTACGATGCAGCTTGTCGAGCATCGCCTGAGTCATATCCAGAGCAAATACTTTGCCCTGGTCACCTACCAATCTGCCCGCGATTAACACATCCGTTCCTGAGCCTGCACCAATATCCAGGACCGTGTCTCCCGCTTTAATGATCCCTGCGCGAAACGGGTAACCAACACCGGCAAATGATTCCTGGGCAGCCACGGGCAAGTCCTCGAGCAAGTCTTCCGGGTAACCCAGTTTCTTGCAGGCGTCTTTTCCGACCGGGAAGTGAAAAGGTGATGCTGGTGCAGTGGCCACTTCCGTGTACATTTTCCTGACGGCATCAAGGATCTGCACCTTGGAGTATCCCAGGATGGAAACCATGGTTTACTCTTGCACCGCTTTAAAAACGATCGATTATCGTTTTAATGCGCCGGCGCAGTTTTTCAGGTGCTTCGGCCTCACCGGTGTCGGCAATGCGTTGCTTGAGCCGTTGTTCAAAGTCTGCACGGCTGTAGCACTCACGGCATTGCTGAAGATGATGTTCAATGTCTGTGTGCATTTCCTCATCCACTTCTTGATCCAGGTAGCTAAAGAGATGCTCCAGCACATCTTCGCAAGTTAATTTAGATGTCATTGCTTTACTCTCTCTGACTTGTTTGAATCTGGTATCAGGCCGGCCTCCTGTGCCTGGGTCCACAAGGCACTTTGTAACAGGCGGCGGCCCCGGTTCAGACGGGATCGCACAGTGCCTACCGGTACGCCAAGCAACTCGGCGGCTTCAGTGTATCGATGACCCAGCACTTCGATCATCACCACCACAATGCGGTAATTGTCAGGTAATGAATCCAGTGCATGTTCCAGGTCCTCACGTAATAAATCATTAACAAAGGTTTTTTCCGGGGCACCCCACCACATAAGGAAAGGCTGGTGCAGCTGTGCATATAAGGAGACCTCTTCACCATCGTTATCAGGCAGATCTTCCTCGACCAGTGATATTTCAGGTCTTGTGCGCCGCAGGTTGTCAATATACAGATTGCTGAGAATACGCATTATCCAGCCCTTGAAGCGTTTTCTATCCTGTAGATCACCCAGTTTTTCCCATGCCCTTGCAACAGTCTCGGCCACCAAATCCTCTGCATCTGATTCATTTCGGGTCAGCTGCAATGCAGTGCCATACATGCTGTTCATCAGGCGCGATATTTCCTCTTCAAAAAAACGGCATTGAGCGGCGTCATGGGTCATAACAGTGATATTACACCTGTTCAATCGCAACATAAAAACCCGTATTCAGAGCGGGATCCGTACCCAAGTCTATGATTTATGAATAATCATTCCTCATGCCTTACCCAATATTTATGGAAAGACGTAAAAGGGCACGATTTGGTTCCAAATTTACCTATCGATCCCTCTTGAATGTGATACGTCAAAAGCCGTCTGGAACCATTTAACCGGTTGCTGCGTCATTGGGGCAGTTAGAAAAATTAGTCACTGATTCTAACGTGTGCCAATTCAATAAGGAGAAGAAAGTGCACTTAACCGGAATTAAAGAAAATATACTGACGTGGCAGCGGGATTATACCCAGGCTGCGGCCAGTCTGACACATATTGCCTTACCGCTCATCATGGCTTCATTGGTAAACATGAGTATATCCATTACCGATGTCATCATGATTGGCTGGCTGGGTGTTACCGAACTGGCAGCCGGCGCCATTGTCAGTGATTATTATTCACTGATCTTTTATCTATATGCCGGAATACTTGCGGCAATATCACCGTTAATCGCCCATGCCCGTGGAGCGGGCCAGTTTAATATTATCCGTGATATCGTTCAGCAAGGATTCTTGCTGGCATCATTGCTTGCCATCCCTGGTGTTTCCCTCGTGTTTTATGCTGATGTTGTGCTCGGCGCCATTGGCATCAGTCATCAAATTGTCGATACAGGCGCTGGTTACGCACACACGATGGCATTAACTTTTATTGCCATGTTAGCACTTAATGTGATGCATCATTTCCTGGCAGCACATGGCAAAACAAAATTCATTCTTCTAGTGACAGCGTGTGCAATGCCGATTAATGCATTGGGAAATTAT
>JBFFIE010000070.1:0-4094 GCA_041556555.1 Gammaproteobacteria bacterium | reverse complement strand
TGGATGCCCTGATTATCACCGGTGCCAATGTCACTGGCACACAACTGTCGGCGCAAGCGTTCTGGGATCCGTTAATTGAGATCATCAACTGGGCCTTTGATAATGTCACGTCTACCCTGTGTTCCTGCCTGGCAACTCATGCCGTGATGGAGTTTCGATATGGGCAGAAAAGGACTCTGTTACCCGGTGGTAAACGTTGGGGTGTCTATCCCCACAAGGTCGTGAACCAGCATCATCCGCTGATGACCGGCGTCAACACGAGGTTTGATGTACCACATTCTCGCTTCAACGAGGTCTTTCGCCACCAGTTTGACCGGGCCGGTCTCCGGATACTGGCACAGAGCGAGGAGGCCGGCGTGCACCTGGCGACCAGTGAAGATGGCTTCCGGCTGGTGTTTTTCCAGGGTCATCCGGAATATGATTCCATCAGCCTGTTGAAGGAATACAAGCGGGAAGTAGGACGCTATATCGATGGAGAGATCGACGAATACCCGCCCTTGCCGGAAAACTATCTCAGCCTGCGTTCCTCGGCCATTCTCGAGGAATACAGGGACCGGCATATTGTTAAACGCAACAGGAAGCAAAAACCGGAAGAGTTTCCGGAAGACTTGATTATCCCGACACTGGATAATACCTGGCATGACAGTGCCGAGGCAGTCATTAATAACTGGATTGGCAAGGTGTATCAGGTTACCCACATTGATCGACGCATCCCATTCAAGGAAGGCATCGATCCGGACGATCCAATTGGTATCAGGTAACGTGTTAATTTAATTCTATGTTTAGTAATCTTAATTACAGATTTAATTCCGTGTTTGAAATCACATAATAAGGCCTATCCAGTATTTATTATTAGTATTTTCATATACCATTATGTTGATTCGAGTGAGAGAGTTAATTAACATCCCATTCTGCGGATTCATCAATCTGAATAACTCTTTTTTATTATTGATAACTTCAAGCCATTCCAGGCCTTTCATATATTATAGCTTTCCTTATATTTCTAATTTTACTTTTTTAGTAAGAAGGAGATTCATATGAACAGTTTAAGAAAACTAAACAAGTATTTGAGTTTCCCTGTGCTTATCACATTCATGTTAAGTACATTGCCCTTTACTTCAGCAAACGCAATGATGATTGGTACTGATCAGGTCATTAACCAGGAAGTAATACAGGCAGATCGTGAGCGTGTGGTTGAGTTTATCGATAGGGATGATGTCAGGAAGGAAATGCAGGAGCTCGGGGTAGATCCTGATGAAGCCAAGGAAAGGGTAATGGCACTGTCTGATGCAGAAGTAAGACAACTTGCCGGTGAACTGGATCAAATACCTGCTGGCGAAGGAGCAGTTGGAGCCGTAATTGGTGCCTTTGTTCTGGTTTTTGTCATATTGCTTTTGACAGACATTTTCTGCCTTACTGATGTATTTGATTTCACGAGATGTGCCATAAGGTAGAAAGCATCTGTAACTTTGATAAGACTTTCAGGATATCTTGCATCCTTAGTGTTACTGTTGCTGACCGCCTGTTCAGCACCACAGTATCGTAATATCAGCCAGAATCCCATAGATATCCCAACCCGGGCCACAGTTATAGGCGTTCCATTCTATCCGCAGGAAGCCTATTACTGTGGTCCAGCATCCTTGGCTATGATGTTGTCATGGTCTGGTGAGAATGTCAGCCAGTCTGTTATTGCTGAACAAATCTACACTCCGGCACGTAAAGGGACTTTACCGCCTGATATTCTGACAGGCGCCAGGCGTCATGGCGTCCTTGCGATACAGGTTGATTCACTTAATGAATTGCTATCGCACCTGGCTGACGGCTACCCTGTCCTGGTGTTTCAAAACCTTGGTCTCACTTTCCTTCCACGATGGCATTACGCTGTCGCGTATGCCTATGATTTATCAACAGGTGAACTTCTGCTTCATTCAGGTACTGAAGAGCAACATGTTGTATCCCTTGAAACGTTTGAAAATACGTGGAAGCGGGCGGATTACTGGGCAATCACTGTGACTCAACCAGATGATCTGCCACCTGAATCCGGATTAAATGCCAGCCTAAAGGCAGCAAACGGTCTCGAGCAAGCCCGTAGGTATCAGGAGGCAGCGACTGCCTTCAGGGTCATTGCCAATCGTTGGCAGGATAACATCCCGGCCCGGATGGGTCTGGGCAATGCCCTGTATGCAACAGGTGACTATGAATCAGCAGTTACGGCATTTCTTGAAGCTACAAATATTAACCCTGATTTTGCACCGGCCTGGAACAATCTTGCCCATGTATTGGGTAAATTGGGTCAAACGCAAGCTGCAATAGCGGCAGCCGAGCGTGCCATTGCCCTGGAAGAAAATAACGACTTATATCAGGAAACCTTGAAAGAGATTGAGACAAGCAGGCAATATTGATCGCCAATATTTCTCCAGCCGGCCCTCTATGACATGGCCACGGTATTTATCAACGCCAGCCAGCGTATAATAATCTGTAATACAAATTTCGTAAAAAGCTTATGGTACGTTGGCGGCCACCATCCCCGAAATCATCACCTTATATCACTCGTCGGGGATACCAGTCCCTGGAAAGGGAAATGACGATGCTCTGGGAAAAACGAGCTGAAGTCACAAAAGCACTGGCGGCCGCTGCTGCAGAGGGCGATCGATCGGAAAATGCGGAATACATTTACCGGAAAAAACAGCTACGCGAGATAGACAGCCGCATTACCTACCTCCAGAAACGAATGCCGGTTTTAAAAATCGTTGACCAGGTGGGAGATAAAAACAAGGTGTTTTTCGGTGCAACGGTAACATTAGAAGATGAACGGGGGAATGTATATGTACACCGTATCGTCGGCGCCGATGAAATCGATCCCGATAAATCACACATCAGTGTGGATTCACCAATGGCAAAAGCTTTGATAGGGAAATCTCTGGACGAAATGGTTTCTTTAAGAGTAGCGGGAGAAATTCGGGAATATTACATTACGATTATTGAATATTTGGTTGATTGATTGCAGTGTAATAAATTGCTTTCTAATTGCTTTCAATAGTAGCAAATTACGCCAAGCGGTTATAAATCAAGTCTAATCACGAACATGAATATGTCCGCATCGAACTTGTTCCGGTTGAGGACCTTGTCGTATTCCAGGTAACCGCTGATGTTGTCCTTGTAAAAATATCTTACCCCGACACCGACCTGGAACTCGTCATCATCGTCGGGTTGGGTTGCTCCAATATTGGACGGCAGGCCGCCGGAATCCTCACCATCATTCCGGCTGATGTCATTGAAATAATATGCAGACACGAAAGGTTCAAGACCATTCATGCTATAGGCAACATCGGTGCCGATCAGAAATTGCTTCAAATCCAGCTTGCGTTTACTGATTGATCGAGCAGTATTAGGCCCGACTTCGTCATAGGCGTCCTGTTTTTCATCGGTGTAGAGGAATCCGACCTGGCCGCCGAAAACCCATTGCCCATAGGTCTGGATGGCATTCAGGTTGGCTGCCGTGAACCAGCGCGAGGAATCAAACTCACCTGTGATGCGTCCGCCGCTGACGTTATCAATGCGTACAGTCTCGTATTTCAGATCAGAATAACCCGCCGTGACATCCACGCTGAATACATCGTTGATCAAATAAGCCACATAGGGTGCCACGGTATAGCCATCGGCCTCATTATTACCGCCGTTGTAGGCGGTATCTGTATCGGTCCTTTCATAGCCGAAGGCCAGGCCGACCAGAAATCGATCACCGAAGAGACGATCGGCACCAAACAGAGCGATATCCTGATCGCCATCATAAGAGGCTACGGGCTGCACCACGGAATTTATGGGTAAATCGGCTTCGAATGAGGTGCGAGTATAGCTGCCCCAGATACCCCAGCCACCAGGTAAATCGCCGGCTGAACGGCCCGAGATATGGTGATCGCCGTTAAATGAAAATGACTTCTCGTCCTGCTTGCCGGCTTCCGTTTTGTTCTGCTTGGCCACGTTGCTCGCCGTGATCCGGAGGACGTCCGGATTAGTAACGGCCGGGCCAACGCCATTCAGACAAAAGCTGAAATTAATTTCATTACATTCCTGGCTGGCGTTGACGGAAGATG
>JBFFIE010000069.1:0-4384 GCA_041556555.1 Gammaproteobacteria bacterium | reverse complement strand
GGGAAACGATGATATTCGGCACCGGCTATGACGATGTCCCGGTACCAGCTGTATGGCAGTAACTGATCAATGATGGTTTCATTTCGGGCAATATAAATGAGTACGTCTCTGTGCTGACCAAGCTGTATTGATCGCGCATGGTATCCGAATTCCGCCTCGTCGAGTTTGTCCTGCTCCATGGCATTAAACTCGTAGATCACACCGTGGACGATGTCTTCCGCCGAGTTGGTTGGAATGATATTGCACTTGGCCGAGTCATCCGTGCCCGCTTTGTGAAAGTGTAGTTTCCAACTCGGAATATTCAGTTTTGTGACTATTTTTGCAGACGGTACGCGTGAACGCAGCCAGTTGGGATGCAGGTTGGAGCCATAAGCAAAATAAAAACGTCTGCGCATATGAATTAAAAATCAAAGGTAATACCGATTAATAATCGATAGTCGTCTTTTTCAGGGATGGTACCATCGTCTTCGCGGGTGGGGTTGTTGATACGATCCCAAATGAACGACACATCCAAATCAAAGCGGTTGGTGAGTTCGATTTCAATTGTATTAATAAGATGATGTGTATAACCGCCTGATTTCTGGTTTACCCAGATTAATCTATAATCGAAGATGTAATCAATCCATTTTGTCAGTTCGACATCGTAATTCGATCCAAAGACCATGGCCGGGGTCGTTTCTTTGTCATCATCCCCCGCCTGGACACTGTTAAACTGGGTTACCTGGTAACCTGGTCCGGCAACAATTAGCCATTCCATCTTGCTGGTATCAATAAGGGTGTAACCAAGACCCGCACCAGCGGTTACTTTATATTCGATATTTTGAAAGGGATCACGAAAATACTCGGCAAAGACTGGTCGAATAAAAAAACGGCGTGTTCTGAATATATCATGTGAAAGATCAAGACGGTGACTGTTGGCGGTTTGTTCATTCGAGGTCACAGAGATATTCCCGATATAATCCATGATGAACCTGGTAAGCGAGGTCTCCCTTTTAATATTAGCCTTGGCGTTATATTCAACCTGATCCGTGTTCCCCGATCTGAAGTTAAGGCCAAATGTTAACTTGGCTGACCAGAAATCTTTCGCTTCTTCCCCGCCGCTGATAAATGAGATCACAAGTCCGCGATTGAATTCCCTGACCTGATCGCCATTGGTAACAATAAGCTTGTCTGATGTTATTTCAAAATAGCCATAAACAGTCCCGTGGCCTTCAACAAGCGCCGTGAACGGGATATGTGTTTTAAGATACTTGACGTCTTCCCAGTCGATCACTAATAAATCAAGCTCTTCACTATCAATACTGAGCTGATCGTTGTACAGGTCGTCTATCTCACCCTTGAGCCATTCACCGGAGGTGAGTTGCACCCAGTCAAAATCTGTGGCCGATGGTTTTAAAGACTCCCAGGTGGTAAACGTTTCAGGATTATCCGGCGTTAAGTCAGAAGAAATACCATCGGATGTCTCTCCGGCATAAGCGCTGAAGCAATAAAACAGCCATAAACAGACTGAAAAAATTAGAATAAAGTGTTTTGAAAGCACGTTTATTAATTTTGTGTCTGAATTTCAGTAAGCTTATGCTACCAGATCATACAGATTGTCACCCGCTCAGGTCTCCTGTTCGAATATCAGCGGTTTTCGGCCTGCCCGTCGCCGCAACCAGTCAACGGCACGGTGTACAGGTCCCAGGCGGATGAACCAGCGCTCCAGCCGGTACTTGCCCGGGAAATTAAGAAAGATGATACCGAGCAGAATGGTCAACAGGCCCTGCCCCGGCAGTACCAGCATCCCGATGCCGAGGATAATAAACACGACGCCGGCCAGGTTCTTTATCATGAACAGGAACCAGCGAATAATAAGGTGATGATCCGCTACCGGAAGGAAATGTCGTTTCCTTCTGGCAAAATAATCCACAGGTATACGCACGACCAGCCAGGGTATGATTAAGAGGGATGCGAAAAAGGTAACCAGGGAAACAAGACCCAGCGTCCACAACAGGGCCTCGTTACTTTGAATGAATTCGAACAGTTCGGAAAATGTCAAAAGGTATCCCCAGGTTTTTCAGTTATTGGGTAAATGGATTAGAATTTTTGTTTATTGATTCTTACCGGGGATTATAAATCAAACAGGGCGGAGACAAAAAACCACGAGGTAATCAATGCAATGAATCTTGATGATTACAGTGGCCATTGGCAGATCCAGGCGATCACAATTATCCTGAAACTGGCCCTGCTGATAGGTGCCGTGCTCTCCTTTGTTGGCGGGCATCTCGAAGCTGCAGTGGTGACGCTGGGTATATTCACTATTACGTTTCTCCCGATTTTTCTGGGCAGCCGTTTCAAGGTAAAAATACCCCCCATATTTGATTTGCTCGCCGTCATTTTTATTTTTGCCTCGTTATTTCTTGGTGAAGTACGTGGCTACTATGTGCGTTTCTGGTGGTGGGATCTCGTCCTCCATACCAGCTCCGGTTTCCTGCTCGGCATCCTCGGCTTCCTTCTGGTCTATGTGCTGAATGAAAAAGAAGAGCTTGACCTTGACCTTAATGCCAGCTTCGTGGCCCTGTTCGCTTTTGCCTTTGCTATATCATTTGGCGTGTTCTGGGAAATCTTTGAATATTTCATGGATGTGGTGTTCGGAACCAACATGCAAAAAAGCGGACTGCAGGACACCATGTGGGACTTAATCGTGAACAGCATAGGGGCACTGGTTATTTCCATACTGGGCTGGTGGTACCTGCGTGAGAAAGGTATTAATTCATTCCTTGAACGCTGGATTCATGAATTCATTCGCAGAAACCCACGGATTTTTCAACGCCGACGCAAACAGTAGATATTCAGGGTTCATATTTATATCCGACCCCGTAGATGGAATGAATGATCTCCTCATCCGGCAGGATGTCAGAGATCTTCCCGTGCAGTATCTTCACATGGCTGTCGATGGTCCGCATTAATTTTTATTAAAATCGAAACACAGGTTCTGGCTGATGTGCATGAGCGCATTTATACTGCGTATATGCTGGAACAATTTCTGATCTTTCTTGCCGCCGCCGTGCTGGTCGTACCAATATTCAAGAAGTACGGCTTTGGTACCGTGCTTGGATACCTGACCGCCGGTATCCTGATTGGTCCCTGGGTCCTGCGCCTCGTCACTGACGTTGACACTATCCTGCATTTCTCGGAATTCGGCGTGGTGTTGTTACTCTTTATTATCGGTCTCGAGCTGCAACCCTCACGTTTGTGGGTGTTACGCCGTTCCGTATTTGGCCTCGGCAGTGCCCAAGTCATCTTCTCCACCATTGCCATTGCCCTGCTGACCCGTTTATTTATCCAGGACTGGACTGCCTGCTTTGTCGTCGGTGTGAGCGCAGCGCTTTCCTCCACCGCCTTCATCCTGCAAACCCTGGCAGAACGCGGGGAACTGCCGACGCGTCACGGACGTGATGCCTTCGCTATCCTGCTGTTCCAGGATATCGCCGTGATACCGCTGCTGGCGATCATCCCCCTGCTGGGCACTACCCTGGGCGAGGTCAGCGGCAGCGAGGCATTGCTGGATATTTTCCAGGCATTGGCGATCATCGCCATCCTCCTCGTCGCAGGTCGGACAATCCTGCGTTACCTGTTCCGCGGCGTGGCATTATTCGGCAACCGCGAGATTTTCACCGCCGCCGCCTTGTTTGTTGTCATTGGTACCGCCTCGTTGATGGAGCATGCCGGCCTGTCGATGTCACTGGGTGCCTTTCTCGCCGGGATGTTGCTCGCTGACTCCGAGTTCCGCCACCAGATCGAGGCCGAAATCGAACCATTCAAGGGGCTGTTACTGGGTCTGTTTTTCATCGCGGTCGGAATGTCGGTGAACCTCGGGCTGGTAAAAGAAATGCCGCTGGAATTGTTCGGCTTGGCATTGTTGTTGATCACAACCAAGTTTTGCATCATGTTTGCTATCAGCCGCTTTACCGGTCACTCAACGAAAGATGCACGCAACCTTGCTTTAACGTTGCCCGCCGGTGGCGAGTTTGCCTTTGTCCTGTTCGCTGCGGCCGGCAACGCAAATATCTTCGATGTACACACCAACCAACAGCTGGTTGTGATCATCACCTTGTCCATGCTGATCTCGCCCCTGTTGCTGATGGTGAATGACAAGCTTTCCAGATTGTGGGCCGAGAAACACGTGGAGCCGGAGTACGACCGGATCGATGAACCCGGTAACCCGGTCGTGATCATCGGCTTTGGCCGGTTTGGCCAGATCATCTCCCGCATCCTGCACATGCGCGATATCCACTTTACCGCACTCGATAATGATCCAAAGCAGGTGGATTTTGTGCGTAAGTTCGGCAACAAGATCTATTACGGTGATGCCACGCGTCTGGACCTGTTACGCGCAGCG
>JBFFIE010000068.1:0-4384 GCA_041556555.1 Gammaproteobacteria bacterium | reverse complement strand
TTTGTACCTGAACCTGGGAGAGCCACGCCTGATTGTGCAATCGACACCCGCGGAGGCACCACCGGACACCGCCCTGCCGCCAATCGATGAGATGATTACGCAGCTCGAGTCGCGTTTATCAAGGCAACCGGATGATGCACAGGGATGGTTGATGTTAACCCGTACCTATCTGGTGCTCGGTGAGGGTGACAAGGCGCTTCAGGCGGCTGAGAAGCTTTACAGTTTAACGGGTAATGAACCCGAGACCTTGTTGATTTACATTCAGTCCCTTGTACTCAGCAATGGCGGACAATTCAATTCCCGGGCCGAGCAACTCATCGAACAATTACTGACGATTGACCCTGATAACAAGGCGGGTAAATGGCTGGCCGGGCTTGCCGCGGAACAGCGCGGTGATTACCAATTGGCGTTAACGACCTGGGAGCAACTGTTACCGACGATGACAGATGAACCGGAAGCTGCACAAAGTATCGAAGGTTTGATCGCCCGGGTTCGGGAAAAAATGAAGACAGGACAGGATCAGATAACTGTCGATGAAACCGGCGAACAAACACCCACGGCTATTTCAGTCAGGGTAGCTGTCACGCCGTCGCTGGTCCCCCTGATTTCAGCGCAGGACACATTATTTATTTATGCGCGGGCCAGCGAGGGTCCGGCAATGCCCCTGGCCATCGTCAGGAAAAAGGCCGGGGATCTGCCGGTTGTTGTGACACTGGATGACTCCATGGCCATGTCACCAGCTATGAAGCTGTCGTCTTTTACCACGGTCGATATCCTCGCGCGTATCAGTAAAAGCGGTGCGGCAGCCCCCCAGTCAGGAGACCTGGTGGGAGAAGTAAAACAGCTGGCGGTAAATCAGCTGGAAAACCCCGTCAGTTTGACCATCTCCACCGTCATCCCCTGAGTTCCGCTACTCCAGGGTATTTATATAGTTGACCACGTCCTTGATGTCCTGTCGTTAAAGTAAATTCTGTCGAGGAAGCTTTAGTTACCTTGATTTTTTTTTCAGCTAATTTCATCGAAAAAGCTGCAAATTCATGAATAGTCAATTATTATTCAAGTCAATCATGTCAAATCCATGGGGCAAGGCGGATGAAAGTGAAAGACTCATATTCAAAGCTATTGCAATCCCTGCTTGTGTTTGCTTCGTTGCTTTTCAGTCACAATGTCTCAGCATTTACCCTGATTGAAATTCCTGTCACCGTAGATATCGCTGGCACTAATGTTGCTGAACCGGTTCTGACGGAAACCCAGGTGGATGCCACGGCGTCAACCATCGGTAACCATATACAGAATACCATTCGCGGTGTGCAAGGAAGACGTGAACTTGCAGCCAATGACTTGCTCGATATGTCCGGGATAAATGCCGGTGATGGCGTTATTAATGTAGGTGTCTGGGCCAGTGGTGGTTATACCGATTATGAGGATGATTTTGTATCGACTGCCCTTAATGGTGATACCACAATCGGGTTGATTGGTATCGACATTGCTCCAACCGAATACCTCTTGTTAGGTGTCGCGGTGGGCTATGAAAATTCGGATGTGGTTACCACATTCAATTTTGGCGCGATTGAGTCCGATGGATATACAGTAGCCCCTTATTTTGGTCTGATATTCAACGATAATTTCAGCATTGATGGTTCATTCGGTTATTCCGAGATTGATTCGGATCAAACACGGGTAGGAGTATCCCTTGTACCAGGCGGGGTGGTTTTCAGTAGTTCACCGTCATCTGAGCGATATTTTGCTACTGTTAATCTCAATGCTATTACTACTGTCGGTAATTGGTTTCTGGGAGGGCGTGGTGGTTTTTTCTATGCCAAGAATGACCAGGATGCATTTATTGAATCCAGTAGTTCCCCTCTGGTTGCTGATGTAAATAATGCTGGATTTGAAACCGAAATTAAACAATGGCACATCGGTGGTGAAATTGGCTATGGCATGGGAAACTTTGAACCGTTTGCCCGAGGCAGTTATGAACGTCTGTTTGATTCTACTGAAATAATCGTTTTGTCAGGCCCTCAGCCCTCTAACGATGAAGACAGCTATCTGGTTGGGGGCGGGGTTCGTTACTTCGGCACTGACGGACTCAGCGCCTCCCTGGAGTGGGACCGGCGACTGGGGCGAGATAATTTTGACGAGGACCGGTTCTCGCTGGTAATCCGGGGTGATTTCTAATCAGGCTTTTGTAATCTGACATAACGTCGAATCACATTTCCTGCCAGGTATTCAACCGGTGCATAATCATCCGTAAATAAAGCTGCAGCATCTATCAATGCAGGATCGGGTCGATAGAGCTTTTCGGGTATGGTTTCCAGTTCGGGATAAACAAATCCCGCTCTTGCTATTCCTTCGGCATTTATCGGGACAGGTTTCTTTAATCCTACATAGATAAAGTTCTGCAGTACTTCACTATCCGGATCTATCGTAGCAAAGACGTAAAGGATCGGAAAAACAGTTTCCATGGTTTTGTAAACCGAGAGAATCACGGGGCGGGTTTCTTCTGCCAGGCTGCTGAAATAGTTGGCGATAAAAACGCCGTCATCATCCAGCTTGTTACGTGCCAGTTCAAAAAATTCCCGGGTGGCAAACTGCATGGGAACGGCAGCGAAAGAACGATATACATCCATAAAAATCAGATCATATCTATGCCTGGTTTCATAAAGATAACGTCGGCCATCCATGATGTGATTATCCAGCCTTTCACTGTGCGGAAGCCCAAAATAATTATGGGCAATGTTAAGTAAATCGGGCTCTATTTCGGCGACGTCCACATAAGCAGAGGGATGGTCCCTGAGTATGGCCTTGGGTACCGAGTAGGCACCACCACCGATAGCCAGCGCCCGAACCAGTCCGGGTGTGAAGAGCCGGTACAAATCAAAATACCTGGTGTAATCGAAGGCCATGCGGCCATTATCGAGATACATGCCACTATTGACGTTCCTGTCCTGTAGCAGGATCCTCGTCGCCCTGTTATTCAGCTGGATGTCCTGTACCGTGAGTTGCTCATAAAGCCCATCATTCTGATAAACAATATCCGGATCAGGTTGCGGTATGAGGTAATGAATTAAAACAAGTAACGTAACTGCCAACAGGGCAAGTAAGGCAGCCACTGGTTTTTTGTGGGGGCGTAGAAGTATCAATCCAAGACATCCCAGTGCAGACAATAGCACACCGGTACCGATCACAATCTGGCTGACACCCCAGTATGGGATTAGCAGGAACCCTGCACCAAGACTGCCGATGATACTTCCAAGCGTTGACCAGAAAAAAACCAGACCCGAGACCCGGCCGATACCCAAAGTTGAATTATCGATATGCAGGAGATTGATCGCATAGGGTGAAAGCATACCCAGCAGGAATGCCGGAACCAGGAATAATAAAACAGAAGTTACCAGTGGGCCGTTAATCATCGAGAGCTTGTAGCCAAGTACCGGCAAAAGATGGAGATTAAGCAATTGAATAAGCAATACAGTAATGCCGCCGAGAAGTATCAGGCCATAGAATAGCCTGAAGCTGGGCCATCGATCAGAGAACCTGCCACCGACGTAATAGCCAATACTCAATGCCGCCAGAATGATCCCGATGACGCTGGAAAAGGTAAAAATCGAATTCCCGAAATATGGTGCCAGGATGCGTATTGCCAGAATCTCTATGATAAGTATTGACATGCCTGTAATAAACACAGACACCAGGAGAAAAATACCGCGGTGAGAGTGGAACATGGTTCAAGTTTTCCTGGAAGTCAGGACCGGAAGTTATCTTTCATTTCCCTAATCCTGGCGAAGACTTCTGTTGTTGAATTATTCTGCATATGAAGATGCATGCGTATGTTCTCATCCCCCGGCCTGAGAAAGGGATTGGTCTTTTTTTCAAGCGCGAGATCCGTCGGTATGGTTGGAGTTCCCTTCTTTCTCAAGGCATTTACCTCGGACATTCGCTCGATCAGGTCCTTGTTATCCGGATCAACTGTTAAGGCGAACTTGCCATTGGTCTGTGTGTACTCATGGGCACAGTAAAGTTTCGTATCATCCGGCAAGGCCATGATCTTTTGTAAGGAATGCCACATTTGTTCTGGCGTTCCTTCAAATAAGCGGCCGCAACCCATCGCAAACAGGGTATCTCCAACAAAAGCACAATGCTCGGATTCAAAATAATAGATAATGTGTCCAGAGGTATGTCCCGGTGTATCAAATATACGGGCCAGGTAATTGCCAAATTGAAAAGTCTCTCCCTCGCCAACTTCGATATCAATTCCCGGAATTTTTCCGGCCTCGGCCCGGGGACCGACAATTATACAACCGGTCTGTTCCTTGAGTTCCAGATTACCACCGGCATGGTCCCAGTGGTGGTGGGTATTCAGAATATGGGTTAACTCCCAGCC
>JBFFIE010000067.1:0-4562 GCA_041556555.1 Gammaproteobacteria bacterium | reverse complement strand
TAGATATAGATGCCGTAATCCACACCGATGCCGGCACCCAGGGCAACAACTGGCAGGGTATTCACTTTCAAACCGATTTCAAGGATGCTCATAAGCGCATATGACAGCAGCGAAACCAGCGCCAGCGGTATGACAATACACAGTGTGCCGGCAATAGATCGAAAAGTAACTATGCAGAGAGCAATAATAACGGCGTACACATACATTAAAATCGGAAACTGTGCTGTCTCTACTTCTTCATTCGTCGCCGCCATAACACCCACGTTACCTGCTGCCAGTTTGAACTGGATGGTTTCGGAGTTATTTTCTTTGGCAAATGCCTTGACCTGATTGATGATGGTCCTGATGGTTTCTGCCTTGTGATCCCGGGTAAATATAAGAACCGGCATAACACTACAGTCACTGTTCAGAAGGCCTGAAGATGTCGGTACATAGGAAACCGACTGAGTCAGCACAGACTGGTTACGCGGCAACACACGCCATTTGATATTGCCTTCATTCCAGCCGGCATTAATAATCTTGGCAATACCAGGCAGGGCAATTACCGATTGCACACCCGGTGTATTGGCCATGGCCCATTCAAATTCATCGATAGTTTTCATGACCTCATAGTTGATGCATCCATCGGGTACGGTCTCGACGATTATAGACAGGACATCCACACCGATAGAAAATCGTCTGGCAATCTCCTCGGAATCCCGGTTATAACGAGAATCCTCGTGTAATTCAGGGATACCGCGGTGTTGATCACCAATCTTTACATCAGTCCCCTCCCACAGTCCAAATACAAGCAGAAACACCGATATACCAACGACTGTTATGGCATTCTTGCGATAGGTCACTCTGGATAACCGGTGCCACAATGGCAACAAGCGGGTGGCACGTCGATGTAACCTATCTGGATAACCAGGATCCATTTCCAGAAAAGAAAGCAATAATGGCAATAAAACAAGGTTAGTGAGGATAATGACAGCAACACCAAGACTTGCCGTAACCGCCATTTCCTGGATGATTTCAACATCAATCAACAGTATAGTAATGAATCCAACCGTATCACTCAGTAAGGCAATGACTCCTGGGACAAGCAACTTGCGGAAACTGGAACGGCAGGCCGATTCGCAACCGAGTCGTTTCCATATGCCAATCCGGACAGCGCTAAGCATTTGCATGCCATGGCTGACACCGATTGCAAATACCAGAAATGGGACCAGTATGGACATCGGATCAATACCGAAACCGAATAACGGTAATAATCCAAGTTGCCAGATTACTGCAACCAGGGAGCAGCCCAGCGGCACTATAGCGAACTTGACAGACTGGGCGTAATAAATCACAAGGCATGACGTGATCAGCAGGGTGATAAAGAAAAACAGGATGACGCGTTTAGCGCCGCTTGTGATATCGCCAATCACCTTGGCAAAACCAATGATATGGTAATTTATTTTGACATCGGTTTGCTCACTCGAATATTTCTGCCGAATTTTTTCCTCAAGTTGACGCGATACCTCGACATAATCAAGCCGTTCGCCGGTATTTGGATTGATATCCAGAAGCTGGGCGCTAACCAGGGCCCCGGAAAAATCATTGGCGACAAGCCTGCCGACAATACCGGCCTTGATGATGTTTTGTTTTACTTTCTGGAGATCTTCCCTAGAATAATCGAAGTCATCCGGAATAACATTTCCGCCGGAGATACCATCCTCCACAACCTCGGTAAAACGGACATTGGGCGTGAACAGTGACTTGACCTGGGCCCGGTCTACACCGGGTATAAAAAAGACTTCATCAGTCACATCCTTGAGCGTCTTGAAAAATTCCGGGGTGAACATATTTCCATCTTGTGCTATCAGGGCAACCAGGATACGGTTGGCACCGCCAAATTCGACCTGATGCTTGATGAAGGTTTTCATGTATTCATGTTCAAGCGGTAGGGTTTTCTTGAAACTGGCGTCTATCCTGAGTTGTGTCATTGAAATCAACATCAGCACGGTGATAATGCCAAACACAATCAGCACCGGTTTCCGATGTGAAAACATGAATGATTCGATGGCGGTAATATATTTTGACTCACTCATCGATTAGTTCCAGATTTTGAAGTGACAGGTTGCGAATACCCTTGTTGCCGACCGTTATGAGTTGTTCATCATCCGTCTCTACCGCCGCAGCAAAACTGTTACGCTCCCGGGTCATAACAAGTTTGAAGTTATGACCAGAGTCATAACTCATTAATAATGTGCCACCCATCCCGGTCAGTATGATGTTGTTGTTGTGCAGACGAACACCGTTGGTAATGGTATTGCCAGTATGTGAATTGATTCGTTGCCAGGACTTTCCAGCATCGTCCGAACGATAGAGGTGACCGCGCAAACCGTAGACCAGTACAATATTGTTCTCAAGCGCCAGGACTCCAAAAAGAGATCCGATATAAGGTGATGGCAGCTCATCCCAGGTTTTACCGCGGTCTTTTGAACGATAGACTTTCCCTGCTTCTGCCACTATATAAAGTGTGCCATCAGGTGATTCGGTAATAGCATTCAGATGAAGATCATAGAGTTCAATCAGTTCTTCTGACTGTTCCTGTTCATCAACAGGTCCTACAGCTTCATTAATCTGCATTTCAACCTGCTGCCAGTGTTGCCCTCCATCCTCGGTCACCAGGTAAAGTCCATAGGCACCGATGGCAATGCCCCGGTTTTTATCGTCAAACCATACATCCAGCAGGGGTGTCTCATTTTCCGGTGCGTAATGCTGAATTTGCCAGGTACGTCCCGCATCAGCTGTTGCCAGTATTGCTGCATCATGCCCCACAGCCCAGCCCAGCTTCCGGTTAACCATGTCTATTGCGGTGAGTGTGGATGTAACCGGTACCTCGGCCTGGTGCCAGGTCCTGTAATCTTTAGTCCATAAGACGTGACCCCGATCCCCAACTGCAACGACGAGGCCATCGGTATGATCAATATCAATCAGGAGTGATTCTTCTATTAACGGGAATTCCTCGGAAGCGTTGTGGCTGTTACCAGGTGCGTCATGGGCAGTTACCCAGGTAGTTGCAAAAGATAATATTGCAGTGAATACACACGATATGGTGCAAGCAGTTTTCATCAGCAGCCCGGCGTAATTATTGATCCTTACCAATAAAAACGCCCGGATGTTCAATCCAGGCGCTGAGTATCAATTTTGTTAAAAACAGTCTAGCGAATCCCCTGCCTGCGCAAGGCAGCCGGGGTAAAGTCAGTGTCGGAAAGCTTGATCCTGAAGTTATACGGTTCAAATTCATTAGTTAAACCGATTGCCAGATAACGCCCTGCCTGGAGATCCGTGTGCACTTCCAGCGCGGTCCAGAGGTTGGGGACATCATAATGATTTATAGCGAAGCCCTCGGACACACGCCACAGTTGATCGCGGTTGTCATATTGATCAACGGCCAGTACTTGCCAGGAGTCTTCATCAATGTAAAACGTTCGCCGCTTGTAGATGTGGCGGGCACCTGGCTTCAACACGGCATCGACTACCCAGACACGGTGTAATTCATAACGCGAGTAATCCTGGTTAATATGTAACGGCGTAAGTATGTCACTGAATTTCAGGGCAGGGTTTTGCAACTGGTAATTGTTATAGGGCACATAAATCTCTTTCTTGCCCACAAGTTGCCAGTCATATCTTTCGGGGCTGCCGTTATACATATCAAACTGGTCATTGGTGCGCATACCGTCAGAAGCGGTACCGGGGTTGTCAAATGCCACGTTGGGTGCCCGCCTGACCCGGCGCTGACCGGGGTTATATAACCAGGCGCTACGATCCTCCTTGTTCTGGTTCAGGGTTTCATGCACCAGCAGGATGCCGCCGGCCAGACGTGCTGGGGAAACGACTTCCTGTTTGAAATAAAGAATAATATTGTTAAGTGCCTTCTCGGTCATGCCGGCGTAACTGTACTTGATGCTGATCTCATCATTAAATTCAACCAGTGTATAATCCCCGCCGCGGGTTGGTGCCGCCTGGCCGATGTGCCGCTTCAGGTCAACACCCCGCCAGCGCAACAGGTGATTCCAGATCACTTCAAGGCCGTTCGACGGTATCGGAAACGGGACCCCCACGACCGCACCCTCAACTCCGTTTCCATCCGCTGTCAATCTCGCGGTAGCCGCGACTTTTTTTGTTGCATCGTATATACGTTGGGGCGCCGCGGCGGTTCGGCGGGTAGGATAGATATTCATCTTGTAGGTATCACTGTAGGTACGCAGCAAGGCCTTATGGCCTTCAGTCAGTTTGTCTGCATACTCGGACATGTTCGCGGACGTGATCGTATACTGCACTGAATCGGGAAACGGATCGGGATAATGCTTGCCGGGTTCATAGCCTGACGGTGCCCGGGTCAGACCCCCGTCCCAGGCCGGAATGCTGCCGTCGGCGTTACCGGCCTTTTCCCCGCCCAGTGGCGTCAGGTCCTTGCCCAGGCGATCGATCTGGTCCGCCGAAAGCTCAGCAATCACCTGTTGCGGCAGGATAAACAGTATCAACAGAGGAAGAATGAATTGTATTTTTTTTGGCATTCTTGTCCCCTT
>JBFFIE010000066.1:0-4627 GCA_041556555.1 Gammaproteobacteria bacterium | reverse complement strand
AACTCAAGTTGTTGGGTATAAAACCCAGGATGATAACAGCCGGTGATAATTTACTAAATCCTGGAATCAATTTTACTCCTGATAGTTATGGCTTAATACACGCAAAAAATTATTCATTAAAGGATATGGGCCTGCCGGTTATGGCTGTGCTTATGTTTATAGCCATGTTATATGTGCCCGTTATATATCAAAATGCCAGGCTCAATAATCTTGAATCTGAAGTTCAAAACCTGAGAGAACAGGCCATGGACAATCAAAAGCTTGTTTCGGAAAGGGACAATATTGTAAGCAGAGCCCGCTTTCTGGATGAACAACGCCATATGCGAAGTTCAATGCTGGATTTAATCTATGAGTTGACGATTATTCTCCCGGATAACACCTGGGTTAACCGTCTGATAACCGATGATGATGAAATTCAGATATATGGTGAATCTGCTGCTGCTGCTTCTATTATCGAGATGCTCGAGGAATCTGAATATTTTTCCAATGTCCAGTTCAAGGCGCCAGTTACCAAAAACAATAACACTGGCAGTGAACGATTTCATATATCAATGAATTTGACTACACAAGGATTGTTATGAGATTCGAACTTGCAAAGTGGCAGCATGCAACTTTATCCTTTTTGATACTTATCGTATTTATAATTCTTTTATATCTGACAATTATCAGCCCTGCCCTGCACGCCCGGTCAGAATTTGATGAGCGGTTTTCGGAATTGCAATTTCAGGCAGCGAAGCTGTCAAAGTCAATAACTCATATAGAAAATATCAGTGATGACCTGAAAAGTTTAAAAGAATCAGGGGCAGACCGTTCTGGTTTCCTGGGCAACAAATCAGAGTCCCTCGCTGCAGCTGACCTTCAGGAGATTTTGAATCAACTGATATCCGATAATACAGGTAATGTATTAAGTACGCAGGTCTTAAGAAACGACGAAGAAGGCCTGTTCCCGAAAGTAACTGTTAAAGTTCACATGCAGGGTGATATTAAGTCACTTCAAAAAATTCTTTATCAGATTCAGACTGGTAACCTGGTTTTGATACTTGATAATTTATTCATACAGTCCAGGCCTTTGAATAGACTCTTACAGCGAACTGGATCAGAAAGATCGCCACTTGATGTCAGGTTTGATGTCACTGGCTTCATATACACGTCAACACATTCATCATGAACAGCCTTATACAAAACAACGGTTACAAAATTGCCATGGTTTCATTAATAGGCATATTCCTGGCAATCATGATCTATGAGATTGCGGGAAGCCGCAATATGGATGTCAACTTTGTACCAGATAATGCTGTTAATGATGATATCAATCTGGTTAATAAAAGAATTACCATTCCACCATTAAAATATTATGCAGCGATAATAGACAGACCCCTGTTTTACGAGGAACGCAAGCCAATCGTCTTTGCAGAGCCAGAGAAGAAAAAAGAAAATACTTCCTTTATTAAAAAGCATACCAAACCGGAGCAATATTATCTCTCGGGTGTCATTATTACGCCTGATTCGCGGCTGGCAGTGATACGGGATGCAACGGGTAAAAATACAGAACGCCTGTCCATGGGCGATACCTATTCGGGATGGACACTGACCCAAATTGATCCATTAAAGGTAACCTTGCGGAAGGGAGATCAGGAAAAAGTGCTTGAATTATCAGTAAAACCATCATTAGACAATGTCCAATCATTATTTAACAGGCCAGGAAATAAACAGAAAAATCAGACAATTCATGATGGATTGGGTAATAGAAAAGATTCAGAATTAGTCAATGAGGCCATTGAAGTTGGACTTGATGAGGAAAACGACTAAAAATGTCATATAATTGATATAATCCTGGTTCAAAATCAATAAATTAGAATAATAATTAAATATTACAGGTAGGGGCGGTCAATCAATGGATGAACGGGTTGTAGTTAAGTGTTATATCTTTTCCCTGTTATTGCTGGTGAGCGGTTGTGCACAACTGTCTACGGCTAAAAATGACAGATTGATTGAAACTGAAAACCCGGAAACAAGGAATACCGTTCTGGCAGTTGAAGAAATCCCACCGGAAAACACACCTGAAGTTACCAATGATCTCACCAAGCCTGCCGAGCAGAGGCAGCGGATCATCGAGATTGGCACTGGAGAGTTTACTGCCGAGCCCCGGTCATCACGGAAGAGAAGCATTACCAATAATGCTGAGGGTGATATCACCCTCAATTTCCAGGACGCTGACATCAATGAATTTACCAGGGCCGTCATGGGTGAGGTACTCAAGCTTAATTACACCATTGATCCAGAGATCAAGGGCAGTGTCACTCTGGAAACCACGGCACCCGTTTCCAAAGACGAGCTGCTTTCGATAACCGAGACTGTTCTTTCCATGAATGGCGCCGCCATGATCAATGATGATGGTTTTTACCGGATTATCCCCAGGGCAACTGCTGCCAGAAGCAGCCTTCCCCCTACATCGAGGAGTTCTGAAGGTGGGTTTGGTGTACGTATAATTCCACTTACTTTTATAGCAGCCGAAGAAATGCAAAAAATACTGGAGCCTTTTTTGACAGAAGGCAGCAGTATTCGCGTGGACAGTCAACGTAATCTGCTGATTGTGAGTGGCACGACCAGTGAACTGACCAGTTTACAAGAAACCATAGATATTTTTGATGTTGACTGGTTAAGGGGTATGTCAGTCGGTTTGTATCCGCTTGAGCATGTCGACCCCGAAACCTTGCGCGTAGAACTGCAAGCCATTCTTTCAGGTTTCAGCGATGGTCCGGACAGCAAACCTCTGGGTGGACTTGTCAAGGTACTGGGTATTGAACGATTAAATTCTGTTCTTGTTATCAGTCCTACTGTCAGCGCACTAAGAGAAGCCGAGATATGGGTTTATCGACTCGACCGGGAAAGTGATCAGGCCGGGCAGCGACTTTATGTCTACAAGCTGCAGAATTCCAAGGCAGTGGAGATTGCAGAAATACTGGGCCATATCTTTGGATCAAGCCAGATTATCAGCCAGCAAAAAACTGCCACAACTCAACTCGAACCTGTAGAACTTGCACCAGGCAATACACCCGCCAGGATTGGACTGGAAGAATCCCCGGAACCATCAGCTCCGCTGTCGCAGGATTCACGTCGATCATACACATCGAAAACAGTATCGGGCTCACAGGCCATGCTCTCGGAGAATCCAATCCAAATCATTGCGGATGATGTTCGTAATGCCCTGGTTGTCATGGCGACACCAAGAGATTATGGCATGGTAGAGGAAACCATTAAAAAACTGGATACCGTCCCTTTGCAGGTTTTACTGGAAGCCAGCATCATTGAAGTGACACTAACTGATGATCTGAACTATGGAATTGAGTGGTTTTTCAAAAACAGGGTTGATAGCAATAAACAAGGACAGGGCTTGCTTGATCTGGGCGCAGCCGGCATCGGCCCGCTGGCTCCCTCGTTTTCATATACGATCATCGACAGTGCCAGCAATGTGCGACTGGCACTGAATGCTTTGGCCGAGGAATCAACATTGAATGTTCTCTCCTCACCCACATTGATGGTCCTTGATAACCAGACTGCAAGAATTAATGTAGGTGATGAAATACCCGTTCCTGCACGGCAATCTGTCAGTAATATTGATCCTGATGCCCCTACTGTTAATGAAATCCAGTTTCGCAAGACCGGAGTCACCCTAACGGTTACCCCCCGTGTAAATGAGAGCGGCCTGGTCACCATGGAAATCAATCAGCAAGTCAGCAATGCTGTGCAGACTACATCTTCATCTCTGGATGCCCCGACCATACAACAACGCGAGATTGAAAGCGTCGTTGCCATTAACTCCGGTCAGACAATTGTTCTTGGCGGCCTGATTCAGGATACGCAAAATAATATTGAAAGCGGGATCCCGGTACTTTATAAAATCCCGGTGATTGGCAAGCTGTTTGGCCAGACCACTGACAATAATCTGAGGACAGAATTGCTGGTTCTTATTACCCCACGTGTGATAAGAAACAAAAATGAAGCAAAAGACATTACTGATGAGTTCCGGCGCAAACTTAAAGGTATTACTCCTCAGGAACCTACCGGGGAAACAGCGACAAGTAACCCCTCCTGATGTAATCCAATTTTTTGATTGATATGAAAGAGCAAAAAGACCCGAATGTCTTTCAGATTGCCTGCTCATAAAAAAACCCGCTTCGGCGGGTTTTTCTATAAGAAAGACATGGTCTTGATAATGGATAATATCAGTCAACCAATGGTATCTGGTCTGCGAGGACGAAATCTTCCACAGCGGAAATCTTGTTTTCAATCTGGATATAACGGACAGCCTTGGCCGCGGGAATGACCCTGCTAAGTCTGTTCATATAGGCTTTTTTCATTTCTATTATGGATTGCTCTATATCCAGGTATTCGGATAACAGGCCTTTTGCAGTTGCATCACTCACAGCACCCTGATTGTAGGCATCAGCGTATCTCAGGATAACATCAAGTTTGCTTTTATTGATATTCTGCAAGTCGGTTTGATATTCATTATAAATGGGCCAGAATGCCTTGGCCTCTGTCTCTGTGAGGTTCATATTTCCGGCAACCAGCAGCTTTTTATCGGCCTCAACCTTTTGCTTGAGTATTTCCATATCAATGTTTT
>JBFFIE010000065.1:0-4727 GCA_041556555.1 Gammaproteobacteria bacterium | reverse complement strand
TATTTTTTGCTGCATATTATGACTTATTAAGGTTTATTCAGGCTATATTTTATCTCCACGGGGATGGCAACATTTGTCATTTAGTACACTGTGTGGTTGGATATTAACAGTGCAGGCTAAGTAACTCTTTATTTTAGGGTAATTAACCGCGCACAATTTAACAGAATAGATACGCTGTCTGTATAAAACGGCGTGCCGGATTCATTATGCCCGGTATTTTTAATCCAAAATTATTATTAAAAGAAAATTTAAAGGAAAGAATATGTTGTCGGTACGTTTGCCGCATTAAACAGGCTTTTAAACGAGCGAACTGCTTATAACAAAAGAAATGGATGTTAGGTCCTGATCCGAATGTACTCCATTAATTCGACAGGCTCATGGGGCGAATGATATTCTCTGCTGACAATTTCTCCGTCACGGTTCCTGATGTGATACACAGGTTGATCGTTTTCACCGATGCTCTCCGTGATAACAAATTCCTTTAATCGATACAGTTCTGTGTATTTTTCCATAAGGCAGTGTCCTTTGAGATGTGCGTAAATTTACATCAAAACATAGATAAAAATCATCCCCCAAAAGGTGTATTTCTACATTTATTTTGCCGGCTATACGATTAGTATTTTAGTATCAGACAAAATCTTTTTGTATTTACAAATGTTTACACTACCAAATTTCATAAGCTGCTTTATGAGATGTCTGTAACATCAGCAATTAATAATTGACTGCAATAAGCGGAAATAATTTTCTAAAAGTAATCAATCTGTTACTTATATATGCAAAAAATGACCGATATATTTTTTTTGAAATAAAAAATCCAGTACAGTCTTGCCATACATCCATTTTTTCGAGGAGGTTTGTTGAATGAAATTTGCAGTAAATAACAAGGTGGCATTAGTGACCGGAGCCAACCGCGGCATCGGCAGGGCCATAGTTGAATCCCTTATCAAGCATGGCGTAAAAAAAGTATATGCTGCCGCGCGAAAACCCGATTCCATTGATCCCCTGGTTGAGCAACATGGTGGCAGGATTATCCCCCTCCAGATCGACATGAATAAACCGGACACCATTACAGCTGCAGCCGAATCTGCAGGTGATGTGGAACTTGTTGTCAATAACGCAGGTATTCTCGAAAATGCCTCGCCATTATCAGAGAATGCCATTCAAGCATTGGAGAATGAATTCAACGTCAACGTGTTTGGCTTGTTGCGCATGGCCCAGGCCTTTGCCCCGGTTCTGAAGAAAAATGGTGGTGGCGCGTTTGTGCAGTTAAATTCAGTTGCATCGATCAAGTGTTTTGCCGATTTTGCTACCTACTCGGCATCCAAGGCCGCTGCCTACTCCTTGACTCAAGGTTTGCGCGACAAACTGAAAGAGCAGGGCACGTTTGTGCTGAGTGTTCATCCCGGCCCAATCGATACTGATATGATCGCCAAGGCCGGTTTGAAAGACATGGCACAACCCGTGACACTTGTGAGCGAAGGTATTATCAGGGCGCTGGAGGCCGGTGACTTTCACCTCTTTCCGGATGACATGGCCCAATCCATCTGGGGCCAGTATGAAAATTTTGCCAGAAACATTGTGAATGTCGACCTGATGGCAGAATAAAAATATATTCATGAATGCTTTCGAGAATATGCCGTTCTATTTGCTGGTACTGATCTTCCTGAGTGCTGCAACTGTTATTGGTATATTCGGCGTCAAGATGACGCATGTCGCCAGAAGCCTTGCTTACCAGACTGGCATGGGCGAAGCAATCATGGGTGCAGTCTTTGTTGGTGCCTCTACTTCATTATCGGGAATTATTGCATCAATAACAGCAGCCAGTAATGGTCATGCCGAGTTGGCAGTAAGTAATGCTCTGGGTGGTATTGCCGCGCAAACATTTTTTCTGGCAGTAGCAGACATGTTTTATCGCAAAGCCAATCTTGAACATGCTGCCGCTTCTGCGGAAAATCTGATGATGTGTGCTTTCCTGTTAACGCTTCTGGGCATTAACTTGATTGCATTTGCAATTCCTGAATTGTATATCCTGTCCGTTCATCCCGCCTCTATAATTTTATTTATCGCTTACCTTGCAGGAATTCGGCTTGTAGCCAGAACACACAAAACACCCATGTGGCTACCTCGCCGTACCTGGGAAACACGTATTGAATCTGATAAGAATCGTCGGAGGAATAGGCGTTTTGATTATGAACGATGGTTACACTTTGGTTTTTATTCTGTAATTGTAGGCTTGGCGGGATGGATACTGTCAAAAACCGGTATTGCAATAACATTGGAAACAGGGCTTTCGGAAGGGTTGATTGGTGGCGTGTTTATGGCGGTATCAACCTCTTTGCCGGAACTTGTCATAGCCATTACTGCGGTACGGTTGAAATCCCTGACACTGGCTGTTGGAGATATTATTGGTGGTAATGCATTTGATACCTTGTTTATTGCAGTATCAGATATTGCATTTAAAGCAGGGCCTATATATGGCAGCATTTCTCAGATAGAACAATTCTGGTTAGCTATTACAATTTTGATGAATGGCATCATCCTCATGGGTCTTTTACACCGCGAGAAGCATGGAATTGCCAATATTGGATGGGAAAGTGTCATGGTATTCTTTATATATATTTGCAGCCTGGCATATGTAGCATTATAAAAATACCTTGATTTATTTCCATGATTGAAAAAATCACAACCATCGGTGGTATAAATCTTTATCCCCGTTCACTCAAGTACCTGGCGGACAGTTTACAGTCCCTGGTGAAGGGCAAGCTATGGCTCCAGGTCATCATCGGGATGCTGCTGGGTATTATTATCGGCATCATGATGGGACCCTCCGTTGGCTGGATGAGCCCGACAAAGGCGGCAATTATAAGTAACTGGCTGGCGTTCCCGGGCAGACTATTCCTGGCGTTGATACAGATGATCGTTATACCCCTGGTGTTTGCTTCTATTATCCGCGGCCTCGCAGCGACTGAAGACCTGGAACAACTGAGAAAGATGGGTCTTCGTGTCGTATTGTATTTTATTGCTACTACGGCATTGGCAATTGTCATTGGATTGACTGTGGCCTTGCTAATTAAACCTGGCAACTTTATGGATGGCCAGGCCCTGCAAGGCTCTATGGACATCAAGGTGGAGGCTAAGGTCAACCAGGACGCAGCCTCAGGTAGACTGGTGCTTGATGATCTGCCGCACAAGATCATCACCTTGTTACCATCGAACCCGTTGAGTTCTATGGTTGAGAGCGACATGTTAGAGGTCGTGATATTCGCAATCATTGTCGGCGTTGCCCTGGTCATGATGGCGCCTGTACAGTCCAAACCAATGCTTGATTTACTGGGTTCGCTGCAGGAAGTATGCATGACTGTTGTACGCTGGGCGATGATACTGGCACCGCTGGCTGTCTTCGGTCTTATCGCCCAGTTGACGGCAAAACTGGGTTTTGATGCCTTAATTGGCATGGCGATCTACGTGGGTACGGTGTTACTTGGCCTGGTTATTCTCTTTATGCTTTATCTGTTGCTGTATATGCTCATTGCAAAAGAGCACCCTGTTAAGTTTATAAAATCAGTTAGCGATGTCTTGCTGCTGGCCTTTTCTACATCAAGTTCCGCGGCTGTGATGCCAATGTCCATCAAGGTGGCTGAAGAGAAACTCATGGTCAGGCCATCTATTTCACAGTTTATTATCCCGCTCGGTGCCACCATCAACATGAATGGCACTGCATTGTATCAGGGTGTCGCTGCTATTTTCCTTGCCCAGGTTTTTGCTGTGGATATTAATATCAGTGAAATGTCACTTATTGTGATCACGGCAGTTGGTGCCTCGATTGGCGCACCATCTACACCCGGCGTCGGGATCGTCATACTCTCCATGGTGCTGGCTGCAGTGGGTATACCACCGGCGGGAATCGCCTTGATCATGGGAGTAGACCGGATACTGGATATGAGTCGCACGGCGATTAATGTATGTGGTGATCTGGTAGCGGCGAAATTAATGGATACCTGGGTTGGATCCAAGGCCGGACTTTATGGTGAACTAAGCCAGGAGGCCAGGCAGGAGTCTATTAGAGTGAAAACCGGCGCAGATGTACTAATGGATGACGAGGCCTCAGTTTAAAGAATAAATTGTTATCAAGAACCGACTCGCTTCCTATTTGCCTGCCATGGCCCAGGGCCTGGATTTTTTCCAGTCATTTTTTTATAGCTGATAGCATCCACGTTAAAGCAGGATTTTGAACTCACAACAGAACATATTTGTGATAAACTTTAAATACTGGATCACGGAGAGTGTCATGGAGTCATTTCTTGTTAAAACAGCTAGTTTGCATATTTTCACATTGTTGATGCTCACTGTACCAGCCGCCGCCCTTGGTAATACAGAATATACCTGTTCCATCAAGAATGTCTCAAAGATAAATGACAACGGTTATTTTGTCCGCCATGGCTGGGCAGCAAACTACCAGAACCGGGAATTCACTGTTGATATCGCAAGCGGCAAGGTGCTCAGCACTACCGCATTGAAAGAGAGGCTGAGTAATTTTGACCTTGAACATGAGCCGTTGTTATTGAATGGTGATCATGAAGAACGACCCCTGACTGCATTTACCTTCTATCCCGAAACCGGAACCTATGCGCTGCTGCAAATTAACAATCAGCTATCGAATAGTGATCTTGTCGAGAAACCGTATTTTTACCATACCTCCATTGGCATGATTCTATCCGGAACCTGTC
>JBFFIE010000064.1:0-4878 GCA_041556555.1 Gammaproteobacteria bacterium | reverse complement strand
TTTCAACCAAATTTCCACCCTGCTCTTTCGCGGATTTCACCGCTTTCAACGCGAGGAGAATAATATTATCTATGGTTGTAGTGGTTGCCCCGGCTCCATGTTCTGCTACCGGCTTGAAAGATGTAACCCCGATACTTGCGGTTACAGTTATTGGTTTATCCTGATTGCCATTTGAAAGGTTGATTCCTTCCACCAGGGATCGCAAACGCTTCGAGATAACCAATGCAGAATCGAGGGTTGTTTCGGGCAGAAAACAGACAAACCTGTCATTATCATACCGTGTAATAATATCGGTGACCCTGGAATTATCAGACAGTAATTCGGAAATCTCCTGTATCAACTTGTCACTAACACGATATCCATGTCTGTCCCTGATAGAGAGAAATTGATCAATATCAAGGACTATACAGCTGAGTTCATGCCGATACCGGTAGGTACGTGCCAGTTCTTTCTCTGATAAATAGAAGAAGTGCTTCCGGTTATATAATTGTGTCAATTCGTCCGTGATCGACATTAATTGTATCTTGCTGTAGGATTCCTGAAGTCGCTTCAGAATATCCCTGATAACCAGATATATAACCACGAGCAAGGCCAGGAAAACTACAATTACCGTACCTGCTATGATATCCACATCCAGAGGGATATCACCATATATAATGAGTCCCATTAATACCAGGAAAGTAATAGACAGCCCAAACAAACTTGTTTTTCTGGCAGCACCGAGCCGGATATGAAATCGTTCACTCTTCTGGTTATTATTGTCCATAGATAAAGCTACTCAAAATCCACTTTGAATTACACAATTCATGAATTATAGTCAAACTGTAATAGAAAGAGAGCAATTTATTGTGAATTAGTACAACAATATGAATTATTGGTGATTTTACCGGTTTAGTTGCCTGTTATTGGATAAATTTCAATGTGTGTCCCGGGAGATGAAGCTTGATGAATAAAAAGTGTACATATTTTATAAAGCTTTTGCCTTTGTTTGTTTTTTCTACTCTGGCTCATTCAGGCATGAGTGAAGAACAAATGCAGCAAATGATACAACAGGCGGAAATGATGCAGCAGTGCATGGCAAAAATTGACCAGTCCGCATTAGACGAACTGGCCCGGAAGGGGGAAAAAACGCAAGCAGAAATCAAATCTCTATGTGACAAGGGTAATCAGGAAGAGGCCGAAAAAACCGCGATTGCCTATAGCAAGGAGATAGCAGCATCAGAGGTAGTGAAGGAAATGAAAAAATGCGGCGAAATGGCGCAACAATTGATGGAAAATATGACCTTACCGACTGATAATACTACAGACAAACAACGACATATCTGTGATCATTATTAATAAACCACTGCTTATATGAAAATGAAACATATATTATTATTTTCGATTTCATTAATCATATTCACACCGGCCAATGGCGCCGATAATACCTGGCAAAAAGATGAAGTGATCTATGAAAATAACAAGGTAATCACCGTATACCGGAACCCGGCCTGCCAGTGTTGCAAAAAATGGATTAATCATCTCAAGGATCATGAATTTAGAGTAAATGATGTAGTTCTTGAAAATTTAAATCCGGTCAAAGCTCGTCTCGGTATATCTCCTGCCCATAGCTCCTGTCATACAGCAGTCATTGAAGATTATTTCATCGAGGGACATGTACCTGCAGATGACATAGAACGGATTTTACTATCGAGGCCGGAAATTCGTGGTTTATCCGTACCAGGTATGCCAGTCGGTACGCCCGGAATGGAAATGGGGCAAAGAAAGGACCCCTTTACTGTTATCCAGATTCATGAAGATAACAGCACAACTATCTTTAATGAATATACAGACTACTAGACTTGATCAAGCGACAGGATAAACGGAAGTATCGACCTGGTTTGCAAGGTAGGTATTCAGATCCTCATAAACATACTTTAATTCAAGACCGACATACCTCTCAAAAAGATTAACAAGCAACAAACGTATTTCGGGTTTGAAATCAATATCACGGCAAGATTCCCAAAATGCTTCAAAGATTGGTTCAGGCCTCAGAGGATTACCAAGATAACTAACATCTACGTCATCCAGTAAATTACAAATTTTCTTGTCCAGGTTTAACAGGGCCGACTGACAATCCACATTAACTTTTTCAACTGTATTTTCCAGGGCCTTGCCTTCCGGAGTGTTTTTTTCCTTGGTGAATGAGTGATGACCGACTTTTGAAAAGGTGATGTCTGCGAGGTACTGATTCTTTATGAAACTTCTGACCCGATATTGATAAATCGATAAGAACCTGTTTTTAAACCGCACCTGCATTTCATATTTTTTAAGGCGTATGATTCGTACAGCATCAAAATACTGGGATGCCTTGGTTGTGGATTTCTCAGTCTTCGCCATATCATAGAGGGTGTCCTCAACATTTTGCATCATGAGTGACATGGAGGAACAGATTCTATCACTCACGAATTCCCCACATTGATTAAAGACAGTTTCTGGAAGATTTATATTCATTAAATATATATGTAGTTGAGCTGTGCAGCGGTTGCAAGAATTGAATGAACTTTTGAGAAGCAGGTCAAGCAATTTGCAATTGCTTGATATAATTTTGCCTGAAATATACCCTAAAGAGGGTAATACTCATTAAGCCTTAATAACCCATTTAATTGATAAGCCGATCGAGCAGAGTAACGGTAAGAAAAATGAATTTATGGTTAAAACTATTAATCAATATGCCTGTCTTTGAGCATTCTTAAGATTTCATCCTCTCCCAGAGGATCAGTTTCCATAACTTTTAGACTATCGTTCCATTCTTTTGCAAAATCACGCTGTAGCCTGCTGTTGATCAAAGCAGTGATCAACATTGCGATTAATGCGCCAAGGCTTGCCAATGCGATGTCTTTCTGCGCATCCCAGATATCACCTTGCGTTCCCAGATAGGCAATACCGAGATCCCCACCAAATAATTCGGCCGCACCCCATTCAAATAACTCAAACATGGCAGAGGTAGACATCGTCAAATCTAGTGGTAGAAAGTAGGCCCAGAAACCCTTTACACGCACTACCCTTATGAACAATTCACGTATCGGGTAGGCAAGCAACAAACCGTAGAAAAAATGCGCTACACGATCAAAGTGATTTCTTTGAAAACCCAGTAATTCATTCAGGCTAAAACCGAATGCAGATTGAAAAAATTGATCATAAGGGGTTCGAGTGTAGGTAAAATGAGCACCGACTTCATGTAAACAGAGGAAAATGAATATAAGAGTGTAGGAAATCCGTGATAATGGAACCTTCCTCCACGAAATGCTGATCAGGACGACAGCCACCAAAACCAGGGCATTTTCGAGTGCCCAGTCTGCCCTGTCATATGGTGCAATTGCCAACAGGATCCACCATATGGCAAATAAGATTGATAGCACCAGTAAATATTGATGATGCCTGATGTGCATTGGATTATTTTTGTAACATATTAAATACCGGGATTGACTGGCTAGCTGTGAATCTTCCCCCGGGCCATGGAAAAATACAGACCGGGAAGACATAACAAGGCTGCAATAAAGAAACACAACCGTATCGACTGCTCCAGAGAATCGAAGTTTTCAGGCACGATCTCTACCTGGCCGATAAACAGGGCAAATACCAGGGCGACCAGCATCATGCTGCTCATCTGCCCCAGCACCCGCATGGTGGCAATCGAACCTGAGGCGCTTCCGTAGTATCGTGTTTCAACTGCGCTCATAATTGCATTGGCATTGGGTGAAGAAAAAAGGCTGAACCCCAGGCCGGTAATGACCAATGCTGACGCCAGATACGGCAGGGTATCAAACCTATTCAACAAGGCCAGCATGGCTAAACCGATTGCAGTAAATAACATTCCAATGGTCGCGATGACCCTGGGCTCTATCCTGTCAGAAAGGCGGCCGACAAACGGTGAAAATACGGCCATGGTCAATGGCTGGATCATCATGAATAACCCCGCCCTGGCCGGGCCCATGTCCTGAAGATATTGCAAGTAAAGCCCGATCAAAACCACGTTAGCGAACGTCGCCGTATAGATTATCAAAGAAGCTATACTGGAACGTGTGAATGTCCTGTTGGTAAAAAACAGTCTCACATCAAAGATGGGATCAGTCGTACGATGCGCATAATAGAAAAACAGGAACATGCCCGCCATGCCTGCCAGCAGGATAACAATGGCATAGGTCTCTGGCAGACCGGCAACTCCGATACAAAGACTCAGGATAGTTAATGCGTACATGACAGAGCCCCTGACATCGAATTTTCCCGGCTGATCGGACTGCCACTCCCCTTTTACTTTGAAAATAGCAATAAGCAAGACAATAATGGCCAACGGAATATGAAGCACGAAACTGGCTCGCCAGCCTGAAAACTCAATCAAGTAACCACCGGCAGCAGGGCCAAAGGTAAGGCCTAGATATATCATCGATACGGTCAGGCCAATGGCACGACCTCTCAGTTTAGGCGGGAAGACGGACGAGACAATGGCTATCTGTGTTGCATACAACATTGCCGCACTGACACCTTGAAGGAACCGTGCCGTGATCAATAATTCACCATTGGGTGCGGCAGCCGCCAGCAGTGAAGTCACAATCACACTGCTTGTGCCCAGTATAAAGATACGCTTACGTCCATACATGTCTGCCAAGCGACCGAACACAAGTACAAACATGGCACTGGCCATGAGATAAGCCATTGGAATCCAGCTCAACATCACCGCATGTATGTTCAGATCCCTGGCAATTTCTGGCAGGGCGACATTAGCTGCTGACAGCATCATCGGCGTTGTGAAAGCGTTTAACAACACCATAAACAATGCCGCTTTCTGGATATTCTCACTTGTTCCGTGTTCAATCGGTTGATTCATAATCTGTTTTT
>JBFFIE010000063.1:0-5096 GCA_041556555.1 Gammaproteobacteria bacterium | reverse complement strand
TCTCATAACAATCCTTGTGTAGTCAAATTCATTGATATATGAAATCGTTCACTGCCAGTGTTATTGTTTTTGGTAACTGGCGCCTTGAACTGGACATTGGAAAAATATTCAGATTCCTCAAGCATCTCGATAATTGAAGCAGCAGCAGCGGATTCACCATATATCTGAATCTCATCGTCATCTGTTATCAGGCGATTAATCCAGGTGTTGTCCGGGAGAATAATTGTTAGCTCATAGATTAAATCTAATATTGAGCTACGCATATGACGTTGTTCATCCAGAAAACTCGCTCTACTAATAATATTGTCCCGTTCTAATACAAGCGCTTGATTGTCCATGGCCTGTTCCTTCAGGCTTTGCACTTCAGCTTTCAGGGAATCAAGCTTGTAGCTTTGATATATAATAGGCGCATATAACATAGCTATAAACATTATCACTGCCATAGCTGGCAGCCCCATATTCTTTATTGAATAATTTTTTACATGTATTAGGCCATAACTATCAGGAGTAAAATTGATTCCAGGGTTTAATATATTGTCACCGGCTGTAATTACTCTGGGAGTTATTCCCAATGACTTGAGTTTTTTCATAAGCCGATCAAGGCTGTTTCTTGGCACTACATATAATTTCAGGTTAATTTTTTGTTGCTGGGCATCCTTGTTTTTAATTTCCCAGTCAAAATATACCTGTTCCGCTTTAAACGGAGTTAGTCTATCCATCTCAAATCCAAGTATTTCCTTAAGATTATTGCTAGCGGCAAGAGGCAGAACCACATCTCTCTGAAGTACAGATTTATCCGTAACTCTGAGAATTGTTGTTGTGTTACCAGGAATTGACTGTCTTATTTCTGAATTGATTTGATGTGTATATTGCTCGTCATCAATATCGAGTGTCCATTCCCTGACGGGGTAATCAGTATTATTAATGGAGTATTTAAGATACAGTTTCTGGTTGTCTGCTTCGACAACCAGATAATGTTGCTTGCGCTGGAGTTTTTTATACAGTTTCGCGGGCAAAAGATATGAAATACCTTTGACCCACCATTTATAAAATTTTTCCAGACTTTGAATCAGATCTTTCATGAATGATTAAATACACTTTTATTCATAATGTGACAGACATTTTTGCTTATCTCCATGACAAGAATGAATAGGGCGGAGACACATTTTTTTTCAGCAGAACAACTGCCTCAATTGTTTGCTTTGAGTTATTGATGACTCCCTGGCTTTTTACAGTATATATGACGCCCCTGGTGCTGGACAGAAACGGGTTATTGAAGTTTGCCAGTGATCCCGGCAGGCCCGGAATTCCGCCGGCCTGGGATTGAGAGCCGTCGTCAGTCTCCTGGTCCGCGAGAATCTTGAGCAGATGTGGTGGGGCCACGGCAGGATTTATGGCAGGTTTATGTGAGTAGACGGTCAATGAGTGACGAATAGCCTGGAATACCGGTTCTGTCATTCCCATTAATTCACGCAGTTCATCAACCGTGTTAAACGGCGCGTCTTTCGCACCATATTCATAACCGGCCATCTCATAATCGTTATCTTCTGCTCCATAAGTACGTACAAGTTTATCCCGGTCTCTCCAGTCGAGTATTCTGTGCTGTAATTGTAATGCCTGGTCATCATCCAGGCCTGTGGCTTGCAGTAAAGCCAGAATCAGATCCTCGTTTGCCGTATTGAGATCAATCAGGCCGGATTCATCCTGCAAGCTGATGTTCATACTCCCTTCAGAATAAAATACCTGATGGACTGATCCATCAGCTCGCCAATTGGAGTCAGATTCAGGCCTCAGCAACTCTGATACACCAATCCAGATTCCTGCCTCGGCCAATGCCTTGGCCTGTGCTGTATGTACATGGTTTGCAGTGAGGCGGGTTTCAGTACGCATGGTTACACTGTAACTAGCTGTCATTACCATCAGCAGAGCCAGAAACCATAACACAGTAACCAGGGCCACTCCTGACTGGTTTTTTTCTAAGATTAAATACCCGTATTTCATTGCCTGGACGTATTTCTTATCAATGTTAATTGTGGCTGGTTTTGTTCAATATTAGTGGGTATATGGATGATTTGTTCAGGCCATTCTTCCATATCGTCATTAAGCAACTTTACCCGTACCAACATAGGCAGTTGTTTTCTTGAATTCCAGCTATCGTGCCACCTGGCAGTTTTACTGTCTTCAGCATAGCCAAAATATTCGAAATTCAAATCAATGACATTATTTATCAGCGCTGTCCTGTTGCTTTTATAATGCTCAATGCCTGGCCAATCTTTTAAAGTGAATAGAGGTTGATAGGAGAGCTCCAGGGTATTTTCGTTTATATAAAACGAAACCAGATAGAGTCCGTAACCACCACGATGGCTGGGCAGGGGGGTAACAAGTCGCAAGTTGTCGTTGTTACCGTCGAAAATTACCGGATTATCTTCACCATCAAGATACAGGATTGGTCTTGCCTGTGACAGTTGGCGGCGGATAAATGACATGACCAGGCGGTAATTATCATTATCTTCTGCCTGAAGATTGGCTGCCCGCCATGAGCGACTAATGCTGTGAAGGCCGCTGAATATCAATACCAGAACCAGGCTGAACAAGGTCATGCCTATCAATACTTCTATAAGAGTGAATCCACCCGGGCTTGCTTTCATTCTTTGAATTCCGGCTTGATAGTTTTCAGGTTAATATGCCTGTCTCTACCACGTGAACGCCAGGCAACATTTACATTCACTTCTTTAAGGGTGATTACATTCAAATCATCACTTGTACTTTGACTCTCAAAATCTGTCATGGATACAGTCCACTGGTATTTATTCAGTGCAATCCCTGTATACGGCGGGTTATTTGTATACTGTTCAACACTGGCCATGGCCAGTCTGGATTCAGCGATTGAAATTGCCTGGGCGAATTCCTCTCCGAGTATTGCAGAAGTGGTGCCCTTGACGTAAATCTGAAACATCACAGCGAGGGCAGCCGCCGTAATGGTAAATGCGACCAGTAGTTCTATGAGTGAAAAACCACGGTTATTTATGACAGCCGGGTACATATTAATTGCTGTTATTATCTTCTGGTGTCCAGCTCTCGATACTAATCTGGCCAGTTAACCAGTTAACATCGATAAGGTGCCCGGATGATTTGTCATTCAATACAACTCTTGCACCGGTTGAACTTCCATCCGGGAAGAAGCGTATTGCCCCTGTCTCAGTATTAATTAAATCGGAACGGGCCGTAGTTAGGGAAATTGCCACGTCATCAGGCAAATCCAGTTTGTTTGTCGTGGCATCTATTGAATATTGTTTTTGCCTGATATCCAGGATCAGTGTTTTTTCCGTCTCTGAATTTACGGCTTTGCTACGTGTTTCGCGTAACCCGGCAGCGATTTCCCGGGTTGCAGATTTAATCTGGTAGTTTTTTATCGTATTGCCCAGAAGCGGAGCAACAATGCTCAGGGAAAGTACCAGGATGCCCAGTACCACCAATAATTCAATTAATGTAAATCCATTTTTCGTTTTCATTCTTTAGCAGAGAGATATCACATTATTCCCAACTGACGATATCGCTGTTGTCGCCATCACCGCCGGGTGAATTGTCTGCGCCATAGGAATAAAGATCATAATCACCATGTTGTCCCGGTGACTGGTATTGATATTCTGTTCCCCAGGGATCCATGGGGATTTTCTTTTTCTTGAGATAGGGACCGTCCCACTTGGGTGTATTGGCAGGGGAGATCACCAGTGCCTCTAGTCCTTCCTGGGTATCCGGATACCGGCCAACGTCTAGATAAAACAGGTCCAGTGCTGCACCGAAATCATCAATTTGTAATCTCGCCGTATCTGATTTTGCCCCGCCGAGCTGTTTCATCACTCGTGGGCCTACCAGTCCTACAAGTAGTGCCAGGATAGCCAGCACAACCAGTATTTCCACAAGAGTGAAGCCATTTATCTTTCTTAACATATTATTATCCTTGTATGCCGTATTCGTTATATTTTACTTGACCGCAATGCTGGTGAAAACGATATTTCCGGATGTGAATTTATATGACCAGATCATTCAAACCAAGCATCGCAACCAGGATTGATATGATGATAATGCCAATCATGGCACCCAGGCCCAGGATCAGCACTGGTTCAAGAACATTTAACAGGCGACGCACGGTTGTTTGCAATTTGGTATCATAGATATTGGCCACCTTGATTAACATGGATTCCAGATTGCCACTTTCTTCACCCACTTCGATCAGTTGAACACAAAGCGTTGGGAAAAGGCCTGATTCCTTTAATGGTTTGGCGAGACGCTGGCCTTTTTGCAGTTCTGTGTGTGTTGTACCCATCACCTCGCGCAAGGCTTCGTTGCCAATGATATCTTCCACCAGTTTTATCGCTTGCAAAAGTGGCACGCCATTACTGATTAATGTGCCGAGTGTGCGCGCAAGACGTGCTGTTTCCATATGGGTGATCAGGTTTCCAACCAGGGGTAATTTCAAACACCAGGCGTCAAATTTCTTCCGGTTTTCCGGTTGTTGTAGTTGTTTATCCACTATCCAGGCAATGACAACAACAAGACAGATAACAATCCACCAGGTTTGCTTAAGCAGGTTTGCTGCTCCAAATACGGCTTGTGTAAGCCAGGGTAAAGCTTGACCGGCGTCTTCAAACAGGGGGATAAATTGAGGTACTACAAACGTCATCAATACGAATAATGAAACAAGCGAAAGGATCACCAGTAGCACCGGATAGATGAGTGCCGTTAACACCGAGCTGCGCAAGTCGGCCATGCGTTCAAGATAAGCTGCAAGTCTCTCTACTACCATACCTAGGTTGCCGCCTGCTTCACCAGCACGAATCATGTTGATTTGCAGACGTGTGAAAACCGTTCCCTCCTGACTCATTGCGTCCGACAAGCTGGAGCCAGCCTGGATCCGTTCCCGCAGCTTATGAATGGTTTTACGCTGTGCCACCGATGTACTCAGACCTTCCAGGGTCTTGAGAGCGTTTTCAAGTGGCAGACCGGCGTGAAGCAGGGTAGATAGTTCTCCCAACAGCAGCATAACGTCTTTTTTTGACGTCTTGTTCCTGTCCTGGAAAATCGAGAAAAACTTG
>JBFFIE010000062.1:0-5150 GCA_041556555.1 Gammaproteobacteria bacterium | reverse complement strand
GTGTCTTCCGGAAACGACAATACCGAAGCAAGATGCTGACGGCGTTGCTCGTCCATGGTGAGCAGGACAGTGTCTTTTAAATCATCCGGTAGTTCCTGAATAATGTCGGCCACATCATCGGTATCAAGGCCCTTGGTCACCTCAACAACTTCGATGGGCTGCATTTGTTCAAGGAGTTCAGTTCTTATGCTTCCCTGTAATTCGGAGATGACGTCGCCCTCGACCTCCGGAGGCACAAGCTCCCATAACATTTCCCGCTCTTTTGCCGGCAGGCCTTCAAGTGCATCCGCTATTTCAGAGGGATGTAACTGTTCCAGAGATTCACGAGCGACACCAACGTCGTCCTGATGAAGGGATTCATAAAGACGATCGATAATTTCCGGATCTTTTTCCTGTTGTATTTCTTCGGTCATTAATCAATGTGACAGTGGACAAGAGAGTAATGATCAGATAATAGCGATTCTCGCGACATTTGTAATGCGGAGAACCGCTTACAAGACTAATGTAAACCTGTTTAAGTTTTAAGACGCCCGGGTGGGTTGCAGGGTCGATAGTATTTCTGCGACTTCTATGCCGTTTTCTGCGCTCAGGGCTTTTTTGGCCAGTCGGGACAGCTCTTCAATATGGCTTTGGGTAATGATCTGTTTAATTTCAAGCAAGACGGAGGGATGAACACTGAACTCCCGCAGGCCAAGGCCCAGTAACAGCCGGGTGTACTGGCTTTCGCCAGCCATTTCACCGCACAAGGCCACTGGAATACCGGCCTTTTCGCCCGCCTTTATAGTGCCGTGAATCAGTTTGAGTACAGCAGGGTGCAGTGGATCATATAAATAGTTCACCTCGTCATTAACCCGGTCTATGGCCATGGTGTACTGAATCAGGTCATTGGTACCTATCGAGAGAAAATCCAGATGCCGGGCAAACATATCAGCACAAACAGCCGCTGCGGGAACTTCAATCATGCCTCCAAGCTGGATCTCGTGGTCAAACGGAATCCCTTTTTCGGCAAGTTCAGACTTAGTCTCTTCGACAATCTGCAACACCTGGTTCATTTCGTGCAAGTTTGACAGCATGGGTATCATGACCCTCACCGGGCCATGTACCGAGGCCCTTAGGATCGCCCTTATTTGTGGGCGGAACAGCGATGGCTCCTTCAGACAGAGCCTGACGGCACGCAGACCCAGGGCGGGGTTAGCGGCAATCGGCCCACTTTGCCGACCGCCGTCTACTTGCTTGTCGGCACCCAGGTCCAGCGTACGAATGGTCAAAGGCAGTCCATCAAGCACGTCAATGACTTTGGTATAGGTATCATAATGCTCCTCCTCGTCTGGTGGTTCGTCGCGGTTCATATAGAGGAATTCTGTGCGGTAAAGCCCTACGCCATTGGCACCGACTTCCTTGACCGTGTCAAAGTCGGCAGGTAATTCAATGTTTGCCTGCAAATCGATGACAGTTTTGTCCAGGGTTATTGCCGGTTTGCCCTTGAGCTTTTTCAGGTCAGAGTAATAACGCTTCTCTTTCCTTTGCAGTTTCTCGTACTGGTACAGGGTACGTTTATCCGGATCAACTATCAGTACACCATGGGTTCCGTCCAGGATCACATAGTCATCTTCATTGACGTATTTCAGGGCCTGTTGTACGCCAACAATGGCTGGAATGCCGAGGCTTCGGGCAAGAATGGCAGTATGCGAAGTGGGTCCTCCGTATTCGGTAAGGAAGCCTGTTATACCGTTATGTTGCATCAGCACAGTGTCGGCTGGTGTGAGATCATTAGCCAACACAATATAACCTGAAAGTTGTTTGCGGCTGTCGGTTTCTTCATGCGGCATTGGGCTCCTGTCAGTCAGGAATCGCTGAATGCGGTTGACAACATAATCCACATCGTCTTTTCTGGTTCTAAGGTAAGGATCGTTCATTTCCTCGAAAACACTGACCAATGCATCACGTTGCTGTTTGAGTGCCCATTCAGCATTGTATTTAAATTCTCTTATAAGACGGGCCGGCTCATGTGTCAGCGCAGAATCCTCGAGCATTAATAAATGAGTATCAATAAATGCGGCGATATCGGTGTCTGTCGCGCGTGGTATGTGTTTACGGATGGAACGTAGTTGTTCCCTCGCACAGGTAATAGCTGATTCGAGTCGCTTGACCTCAGTATCGATCTCGTTTTCTTTGAGTTTGTATTCCCGTATATCGTGCTGGTCTTTTTGAATGACATGCACATTGCCAATGGCAATGCCCCGAGATACTCCCATTCCATAAAGGGCGACACTCATTCGTTTTCCCCGAAACGGTTTTCAACGAGCTCACCGAGCTTTTCCAGGGCCTGCGATTCATCTCCGCCACTGGCAACTATCCTGATCTCGGATCCCTTGCCGGCGGCAAGCATCATAACGCCCATAATGCTCTTACCATTCACTTCTTTTTCTCCATGAATAACATTGATGTCACTTTCAAATTCGGACGCTATTTGTACGAAACGTGCGGCAGCCCGCGCGTGTAATCCAAGTTTGTTTATAATTGTTACTGTCCTGTCAGGCATGATTTATTGTTTTTAGCTTTTTATTATTTTAATACCATCGCGTGCTCCGCTGTATGCCTTGTCCGCAAGTTCTTCAAGACCCAACTCCGGATAATTCAGTATCCGAATCAACATTGAAAGATTGAGGCCAGTGACAGTTCTCACTTTGTTTAGCTCGCAGAGCCTGCCGGCGATGTTTGAGGGTGTGGATCCATAAAGATCGGTCAACACCAGCACACCATCACCCTCATCCAGTGATTTAATCTCTTCATCGGCTTCTGCAATCAGTTCATCAGGGTCGCAGTCGCGCGTGGCTGTCAGTAGCTTTGCTTGCAGAGGGCAGTTGCCGAGCATGAAGGTCGCGGTACCCAGCAGGGCGGGACCAATTCCATCATGAGTGATTATCAATAGACCCACGCTCATTTGTTTTACCTAACAATCACGGTGTATTGTAATGACCTGTTTGTCGAGGTTTCTGAAATATTCAGAGAGCTTTTCAATAATATAGACAGATCGATGACGCCCACCGGTACAACCTATGGCAACAGATAGATAACTGCGATTTTCCGCTTCAAAGTAAGGGATCCAGCATTCCAGGAAATCCCTGATTTGTTCAATCATATCCTTGACCTGTTGTTGTGCGGTCAGGAAATCAATCACCGCCTGATCCTTCCCAGAAAATTGGCGAAGTTCCTTTTCCCAGTAAGGATTAGGCAGACATCTGACATCAAAGACATAGTCAGCATCTTTGGGAATGCCATGTTTATATCCAAAGGATGAAAATTGTATAGACATGGTTGATTGTGGACGACCGGCAATACGTTTTCTGACGATGTCACGTAATTCATGTAAAAGTGTATGAGAGGTATCAATTCTGATATCTGCATACTCACACAAGTCTTCCATGACCTCCCTCTCTTTCTTTATGGCTTCTATCAAAGATACTTTCTTTGATGACAGAGGATGTTTCCTGCGGGTTTCACTGAACCTACGTGTCAAAACATCATCAATCGCTTCAACAAATACCAATTCGACATTCAGGTTACCGTCTTCTTTAAGACCGTTTATGATATCTGGTAATTTCCTGATCTCATCAATGGGGTTTCGCGCATCTATACCTACGGCAATATCAGGTGTTGCAATGATTTTTCCATCGATGATCTGGGATATCAGGTTCGACAACAGGCTGATTGGCAGATTGTCGACACAATATAAGCCGATATCTTCCAGGGTGTTCAGGGCAATTGTTTTTCCGGCGCCAGACAGGCCACTGATAATAATCAGTCGACGCTCATCTGCCATGATCATTTTTCTCCTTGTTGAATAAACGCTTCCTGTCGTTCGGAAAACTCACGAGATGCGTTATACCCGCTGACTCTTAACATATGATTTCGGGCAGCACATTCAAGCAAGACGGCCAGGTTACGACCCGGTGCAACGGGCACCGTTATCTCGGGGATATCCAGCTCAAGCACGCGCCGGGCCTTGTAACTGCCCTCCAGCCTGTCCAGTTCAAGTAACTTCTCCTTGCTCATTGGCTCCAGCTTAACGATCAAGCGAAGGTATTTATTAATTTTTATGGCGCTGTCACCAAACAGTCTTCTCACATTTATGATGCCCAGGCCGCGCACCTCCAGAAAATCCTGCAGGGCTTCCGGGCAGGTGCCATTGATAATGTCAGGTGCAATACGAGAAAACTGCGGGGCATCATCTGCAACCAGCCGGTGACCGCGTGTTATCAACTCCAGGGCCAGTTCGCTTTTGCCAATCCCGCTTGGGCCGGTCAGCAGCAGGCCAATGGCATTAACCTCCATAAATACACCATGCATGGTGATAACGTCGGCAAACAGGTTGGCCAGATAGTAATGTAATAAGTCAGTCAGTTTGTTGCTGTTGAGTGTCGATGTAAACAGTGGAACATATTTTTCATTACACTTGCGTTTCAGAAAAGTGGGTACGTTGATTCCTTCAGAAATGATGATGCAGGCTGGTTCATGTGAAAATAATTGACGCAACGCATCCTGCCTTGATATTTCTCTCAGGCCCTCGAGGTATTGCAACTCAATTTCTCCCAGGACCTGTATTTGGTGTGGATGTATCAGGTTGAGATAACCGACCAGGGAACGAGTATGCTCCGGCTTTGAAGCACTTTCAGAGATATTGGAAGAAGTATCAATATCATCACCAGGTGCACCATCGTGATTTTTTCTTATTTCTTCAGGGATGATTCGGCGTTTGCCGCCCTGTCGTCCGGCCACCCATTCCAGGCCCAGCCTATCCTGATGAATATTATAAAGCTCTTCAACAAGGATATGGTTTTGAAATTCGGTCATGGGCCTAATTGTTCAGTGTTTCATAAAGTTTTTCAGGTGAGTCCCCCTCACGCAACCTATTGACCAGGGCAGAATCACTGAACAGGCTGGCGAGTTTTGCCAGAATCTGCAGGTGTTCTTCAGTCGAATCTTCAGGAACCAGAAGACCGAAAATCAGGTCGACAGGTTTCTGATCAACGGCATCATATTCAATTGCATCATCAAGCTGGATAAACGCGGCGATGGGTTGATTGATTTCTTTCAAACGACCGTGAGGAATGGCCACCCCGTTACCCAAGCCGGTGCTTCCAAGTCGC
>JBFFIE010000061.1:0-5770 GCA_041556555.1 Gammaproteobacteria bacterium | reverse complement strand
TTTATAAATTTATTGGAAACCAGATACAGTCGATCAATTTTTTCTTCCTTGTAGGCATCCAGCATGATCTTGATTGCCCCAATAAGATCTTCAATAGCAGGTTCATCGCCCAGATGCGTTGTCTGCCCAAGTACGTTGCCACCGATACGGTTGAAAAATCCAACAGCCTTGGCGCCGATAATGACCATATCCATTTCCAGGCCTTTGCCATCCCATTCCTTCATATGCTTTATAGTTTCACGGAACAGGTTGGAATTGAGTCCGCCACATAATCCACGGTCCGTTGAGATAATGATCAAACCGATACGCCTGACATTATCCCGCTCTTCCAGATAAGCATTACGGTATTCGGGATGTGCCTGGGCAAGGTGCGATATAACGTTACGGATCTTTTCTGCATAAGGGCGTGCAGCACGCATGCGATCCTGTGCCTTACGCATCTTGCTGGCCGCAACCATTTCCATCGCCTTGGTAATCTTTTGTGTATTTTTAACGCTGGCGATTTTGGTGCGAATTTCCTTGGTGCCTGCCATCTAATATTCTCTCGGTATTTATTACTGTGGCTTACCGGTAAATTAATTACCAACTATGGTTCTTCTTGAATTCCTCAATGCCTTTCATGAGGCCGTCTTTGATTTCATCATCATAATCGCCGGTGTCATCGATCTTCTGCATGAGGTCCTTCTTTTCACTGTGCATGAAGTTATGCAGCGCATGCTCAAAATCTCCGATTTTTTCAAGTTCAATGTCATCGAGAAATCCGTGCTCTGCTGCAAACAAACTAACTGCCATCGTGGAGATGCTCATCGGTGAATATTGCTTCTGTTTCATTAATTCCATCACCCGCTGACCACGATTCAACTGTTTGCGCGTGGATTCATCAAGGTCTGAAGCAAACTGGGCAAAAGCTGCAAGCTCACGATACTGGGCAAGGGCCAGACGCACACCACCACCCAGCTTCTTGATAATTGTGGTCTGTGCTGCGCCGCCGACGCGCGACACTGAAAGTCCGGCATTGATAGCGGGTCTAAAACCAGAATTGAACAGGTCAGTTTCAAGGAATATCTGGCCATCTGTAATGGAAATCACATTTGTAGGCACAAAAGCGGATACGTCCCCGGCCTGCGTTTCGATTATCGGCAGTGCAGTGAGAGAGCCGGTTTTTCCCTTGATTTTGCCATTTGTAATTTTCTCAATATATTCTGCGTTAACACGTGATGCCCGTTCCAGCAGCCGTGAGTGCAAGTAAAACACATCACCCGGATATGCTTCACGGCCCGGAGGACGTTTCAATAGTAATGAAATCTGACGATAGGCCCAGGCTTGCTTGGTCAAATCATCATAAATAATCAGGGCATCTTCACCCCGGTCACGGAAAAATTCGCCCATGGCACAACCGGCGTATGGGGCAATGTATTGCATTGCGGCAGATTCCGAGGCCGTAGCGGCAACGACAATAGTGTGTTCCATCGCACCATGTTCTTCCAGTTTACGAATAACCGTATTGATTGATGATGCCTTCTGGCCAATAGCCACATAGATACATTTAATGCCCGTCCCTTTCTGGTTGATGATGGTATCTACGGCTACTGCTGTTTTGCCAGTCTGGCGGTCGCCAATGATCAGCTCACGCTGACCACGGCCAATGGGAACCATGGAGTCGATTGATTTTAGACCTGTCTGTACCGGCTGGGATACGGACTGACGGGCAATTACGCCCGGGGCAATTTTTTCAATGGGTGATGATCCCTTGCAGTCAATCGCACCCTTACCATCAATGGGGTTTCCAAGAGAATCAACCACACGGCCCAGCAATTCCTCCCCGATCGGGACTTCCAGGATTCGCTTGGTACACTTGACCGTATCACCCTCGGATATGTGCTCATAGGATCCCATGATCACGGCACCGACTGAATCACGTTCAAGGTTCAGGGCCAGTCCGAAGGTATTTCCGGGAAACTCAATCATTTCACCCTGCATGACATCACTCAGACCATGAATGTGGGCAATCCCGTCAGACAGGCTGACAACGGTGCCTTCTGTCCTGGATTCTGTCTCAAGATCCAGGCCCTTGATTTTCTTTTTAATCAGATCACTGATTTCTGTTGCACTGATAGACATGGTTATTCCTCTTGTCCCATTACTGTTTTAGATCTTTAATCTGTCAGTCTGTTACTTAACTGTTTAAGTCTGCCTTTTATCGAAGCATCAATTACGGAATCTCCGGCACGAATGACGACTCCTCCAATTAGAGACTCATCGACACGTGTATTGATTTCTATTTTCTTGCCAAGGCGTTTCCCCATAATGCCGGCTAGCTTTTCTTTCTCATCTGAATCAACAGGAAACGCTGAAACAACCTCCACTTCAACAAGCCCTTCCGCATTTGCGCGATTCTTCTCGAACAGCTTGTATATATAAGGCGCCAGGGAAAGCCTGCCGGCATCAATAAGCAGCTTTACAAAGTTTTTCCCTGAATCTGAAAGCCTGTCTCCACAGACATCAATTATAAAATCTGATAAAACTTTGTTTGCTACTTTGGGATTATCGAGTACCTGTTCCATTTGTGGATCAGAAACAATCAGATTTAATACTTGCAACATACCGGACCATTCCGCCAGCTTTCCTTCTTCCTGTGCATGTTCAAAAGCAGCTACAGCATATGGCCTAGCCTGTGTAATTAATTGTTGCATATGAATTTTTTCTAGAGTGAAGCAGAAACCTTATCAAGTACTTCCTGGTGAGTCTTTTGATCAACCTCACGCTGAAGAATCTGTTCCGCGCCGGTAATCACCAGAATAGCGACTTTTTCGCGTAGAGCATCCCTTGCCTGTCGTTTTTCTTGCTCAATTTCAGCATGCGCTGAAGCAATGATACGTTCAGCTTCCTCTTTCGCGTTTTCCTTGGCTTCTTCAACGATCTCATCGTGACGTTTTTGTCCCTGGCTTATAATTTCAGCAACTTTTTCCTTGCCTTCATTTACCAGTTCATCATAGCGCTGTTTAGCATCTTCTAGCTTTTTTACACCTTCCTCACCAGCTGCCAGTCCATCAGCAATCGTTTTTCGACGTTGCTCCAGAGCATTGAAAACCGGCGGCCAGATAAACTTCAGACAAAACCATACAAAAAAGATGAAGGCTATACTCTGCCCGATTAATGTCAGATTAATATTCATATCCCTACCTCGGAATGATTAATATTATTGGAGGGAAATAATTAAACGACTGCGAACAAGACATAGAACGCAATACCAACAGCAATCATTGGCACCGCGTCAACGAGACCCATCACGATGAAAAACTGCGTACGCAGCATCGGTATTAACTCAGGCTGACGCGCTGCTCCTTCAAGGAATCGACCACCCAGAATGCCGATACCGACGGCGGCTCCCAGAGCGCCAAGACCCATCATTAAGGCGCCTGCTATGTAATATAATGCTTGTTCCATTTTTATCTCCTCTTACTTAAAGAGTTTTGGTATTGAAAAAATTATTTGATTAATGGTGTTGATGAGCCATATCAAGATAGACAATTGTCAGAACTGCGAAAATAAATGCCTGTAACAACACTATCAAGACATGAAATATCGCCCAACCTAATTGCAGAAAACCACCGAAGATACCCAGTGAAATATGTGCACTGTACATAATTGCAATCAGGATAAATATCATCTCACCTGCATACAGATTACCGAACAGGCGCAATGAATGTGATACCGGCTTGGCAACCAGATTCACAAATTCAAGCAGGAAGTTAACCGGGATAAACAGGATTTTGAGGACTATGTTATTCGGGGAGAAGGGTTGCAGGCTAAGTTCACCAGCGAAACCTCCAATACCCTTGACTTTGATACTGTAGAAAAGAACCAGGGCAAAGACTGAAAGTGATAATCCGAAGGTTGCATTGGGATCAGTGCTCGGGACAATCTTCAGATAGGGTATACCCATCATAGCCGCCAGGTGAGGTACCCAGTCCACAGGAACCAAGTCCATTAGATTCTGAAGCAGGATCCATACGAAAAGCGTTAATGCAAGGGGACCAATCAATTTGTTCTTTCCTGAAAAACCATCCTGAACCAATGACTCGATAAAATCGATGACCCATTCTACAAAATTCTGCCATGCGCCGGGCACACCGGCCGTAGCGCTCCGGGCTGCCATTCGGAATGTGATAATAAACAAAAGGCCCAGGGTAATTGAAAAAAACATGGTATCAAGATGGATGGCCCAGAAACCCATTTGTTTGGCTTCTTCTGCACCGTGTGCAATACCCCAGGTACCATCAGGAAGTTTCCCATAGGTGAGATTTTGCAAATGGTGTTTGATATATCCAGAAGCAGTTAATGCGTCTTGTTCAGATGCCATAGTTTCGTGCTGTATTCCGGTTATCGTTAAATCAAAATATCTTTAAAATTTTTTTCTGCTTTTGTGGAGAGCTACCTGATTAACAACTATCATTAATACAAACATCATAAAAAAAGCAATTACATTAATTGGTCTTATCAATGCGAAGCACAAGGCAAAAATCACACCTGTTAATACCAGCTTTCCCGTCTCACCAATCAAAAACCAGCGCAATAATATCTGCGGGGTTTGCTGTGCAGAGGATCTGAAAACAAACCTGACAAAATATGCGCTCGGTAATATGTAGGCTAAACCACCGAGTAATACTGAATAGGCTGACACCTGTTCCGACAAAATCACCAAAAGCAGGGATATGAACGCCGTAAGAAGTAACTGTATCCCAAGTATCCTGTAAGCTGCGGCCCGGTTTTTTCTTATATCCTGTTCCAGATCCAAACTTGGGCCACCCAGGGAATTCTTTTCAGTTCACTCTAATTTCCACGCCTTGAGGACACATTTGTACCCCCCCTCCAACGCGGAGCAGCAAGTATAATCAGGTGGGAGCCCCGGATCAATACGTTGCAGCGCACAAAAACTGTGCCATGGGCTTATCTACAGTTAACTGTTTGAATTGTTTATTTAAATCGCTTCAAAATTCCTTCCAGATGGTCCAGCGAGCTGTAATGTATCTCCAGGCTACCCTTACCGCCACTGCGATGCCGGATTTGTACTTTTGCGCCCAGTTTATCCGAGAGTTGCTCCTGCAGTTTGCGAATGTTCGGGTCGGGTTTCGATGTGCTGGATGATTTCTTTTTCCGTGTCTCTCCAGCCTTGCGGACCAGTTGCTCGGTCTCCCGGACCGATAGCCCTTTTTTCACGACTCGGCGGGCAATTTCCGGCTGCTGCTCCAGGGGCAGGCCGGCGATGGCGCGGGCATGACCCATCTCGATTTCACCGCTGGCCAGCAGGGCCTGCACTTCCTGGTTCATTTCCAGCAGACGTAAAAAGTTGGACACCGACGAACGGGATCGGCCAACGGCCTCGGCAACTGACTCATGGGTCATGCCGAATTCCTTCAGCAGCCTGGAAAATGTGCGTGCCTCTTCCAAGGGATTCAGATCTTCACGCTGGATGTTCTCAATCAGGGCGACACAGGCAGCCTCTTGATCAGTAACTTCGCGGATGACAACCGGCACATCATGCAGGCCCGCCATCTGTGCAGCCCGCCAGCGGCGCTCTCCGGCGATAATTTCAAATTTCTCACTACCCTTGAGCGGACGGATCAGGATTGGCTGGACTATACCCTGCGAACGGATGGAGTCAGCCAGTTCTTCCAGGGCCTCGGGGTTCATGGTCTTGCGCGGCTGGAACTGACCGCGCTGTATCAGATCAACCGGCACATGTTTCAGCATGTCCGGGCTGTCTACA
>JBFFIE010000060.1:0-5935 GCA_041556555.1 Gammaproteobacteria bacterium | reverse complement strand
TCGATTGACTATGCCGTCATGGAAAAAATACCGGCCACCAACCCGGATGATGCTATTGTGGTGACACTGGATGCCGGCTGGTCTGATATCGGTTCCTGGTCATCAGTCCATCAACAATACGATAAAGATAAAAACAACAATGCAATTTCGGGCGATGTCATCGCGGAAGATACTACAGACAGTATTTTGATATCAGAACACCGTTTATTGGCCACGGTAGGGTGTAAAAACATGGTGGTCATCGAGACGGCTGATGCTGTCCTGGTAGCTGACAAAAGGAAGGCGCAGGATGTCAGGAAAATCATTGCGACACTGAATGAGCAGAAACGTGAAGAACGATTAACACACCGTCGCGTATTCCGTCCCTGGGGTAGTTATGAGGGACTTGATATGGGGCCTAATTTCCAGGTGAAACGCCTGATCGTCAATCCGGGTAAAAAACTTTCCCTGCAAATGCACCACAAGCGCGCTGAGCATTGGGTGGTTGTCAGTGGTATTGCCACGGTCACACGCGGAGAGGAGGTGTTTAAACTTGGGGTGAATGAATCCACGTTTATTCCGTTGGGCATGAAACACCGGCTTGAAAATACGGAAGATGTTCCACTTGAAGTCATCGAGGTGCAGTCAGGAACATACCTCGGCGAAGATGATATTGTCCGATTCGATGATGATTTTGGCCGGCATAAGTAAAAGCTGAAGAATACTTACCATCATCAGACTTCTTGACTCTTATAGACAAGCTAGATGCCGCGTGTTCTGCTAACAGGTGCTACGGGTTTCGTCGGGCGTTCCCTCTTGGCGCATTTGAAATCTGCAAATTTTCGTGTTCGTGCACTGTCTCGTCAGCCCAAAACAGAATTGTCACCGGACATCGAATGGCTGCCCTGTGATCTGATAGCGGCCAAGCATTTTGGTGACGCCTTATCTGATATAGATACGGTCATCCATCTGGCTTCCAGGGTCCATCAGTTTGATCAGAATGGGGAGACTGCACTGAATGAATATCGTCGTAACAATACGGAAGTTACACGGCGTCTTGCAGAAGAGGCAGGAAGCAAAGGAATCCGAAGATTTATCTACATCAGCACCATCAAGGTGAATGGAGAAAAGACCGGCATACTTGATAACGGGCAATACCAGCGCTTTACGGAGACAGATACCCCGGAACCTGAAGATGCTTATGCCATCAGCAAATACGAAGCAGAAGAGGCACTCAAGGGAGTGTGTAGTAACTCTGAAATGGAATATGTCATATTACGCCCACCCCTAGTCTTCGGACCATGGGTCAAGGCCAATTTTCTGCGCCTGATTGCCACGATCAACAAGGGCATTCCCTTGCCGCTGGCTTCGGTTCGTAATTGCCGCAGCCTGATGTATGTTGAGAATCTCTCACAGATAATTGAACGCTGTATCAATCATCCGATGGCGGCAAACCGCCTTTTCCTGGTCAGTGATTATGACATCAGCCTTCCTGACCTGGTCAGGCGCATTGGAAAACTGCTGGACAAACGCCTGCTATTGTTGCCCTGTCCGCTCCCCCTGTTAAAATTTGCGGGGCTTATAACCGGAAAGCAGGCGGTTATACGCAGGCTGACCGAATCCCTTGTTATCGATAACTCCAGGGTAAAAGCGGAATTGTCCTGGGAACCCACGTTTAGCTTGGAGGACGGCTTACGTAATACCCTCAATTGGTACAAGGTCTTTAATAATATTAATTAACCATTAATCAAACGTTGCAAAATCTTATCCTGATCACAATCGTATTTATCGCAGTCCTGTTAGTCTCTTTGGGTATGACGGCGATCATACGGCGGTATTCGTTACGAAAAAGGGTATTGGATATCCCCAATGAGCGTAGTTCTCATTCACAACCCACCCCACGCGGTGGTGGTGTTTCCATTACTATTATTTTTATTCTTTCCAGTTTCATTATTCACTCTCTTGATTTAATCACTACGAACCACTTGCTGGCGCTGTCTGGTGGTGGGGTGCTGGTTGGCCTCATTGGCTGGCTGGACGATCATTATGATATTCCTGCTTTCTGGCGGGCAGCTATTTACCTGCTGGCTGCAGGTTGGGCTGTTTTCTGGGCAGGCGGAATGCCGGTGTTCCATCTCGGAGAATTGGAATTTCAGCTCTCAATATACGGTATGGTCCCGGCGATTGTTGCGATTGCATGGCTGACCAATCTCTATAATTTTATGGATGGCACAGACGCACTGGCCGCAATTGAGGCAATTTCTACTGCAGTGTTTGCCTCCGTATTATTTTACCTGGAAGCTCAAACCGGATATGCGCTTCTGTGTATTGTCCTCGTTTTGGCTACGACGGGCTTTCTCTACTGGAATCTGCCACCTGCCCGAATATTCATGGGCGACGTTGGCAGCTGCGTGATTGGCTTTGTTTTTGGAACCCTTGCCTTGATTGGTGAGAATACAGGAACACTGTCTATTGCCATCTGGATTATTCTGCTGGCTGTGTTTATCTACGATGCCAGCTTTACCTTGATCATGCGTGTCATCAGGAGGGAACGCTGGTACAGCGCCCACCGCAGTCACGCTTATCAGCACCTGGTGCAAATGGGGATGAGTCACGGCCAGCTGGCATTGAGCGTCTTGTTTATTAATGTGGTCTTTTTATGGCCATTAGCATGGCTTGTCTATGTCACTCCTGAAGCGACAGTCGTGATATTATTGGTGTTATCAATCATCATGCTGGTGATTTGGGGTTCCATTCAAATGAGATTCAGTCGTACAGGAAATGGAAGAAAAAATGAAACTGGATAAAAAATCAGCGATTTACGCACACGATTTTTTCATGACCGCACTGGCCTGGCAACTGGCCTGGTGGGCGCGGTTTAATTTCGAGTTTCCTTATTTTAACTGGCAGCTCAGTTTATATACCCTGCCACTGGTTTTGTTGATCCAGGGACTTGTCTATCATCGTTTCAAGCTACATCAAGGCCTCTGGCGATTTGCAAGCCTGCCCGATCTCTGGAATATCATTCGCGCGAGCATCATTGGCGCTTTGTCTATTACCCTCGTACTTTTTATGGGGTCGCGCCTGGAAGGCATACCACGATCTATCCCTATCCTGTACCCGATTTTTCTGATGTTCCTGCTGGGCGGGCCAAGACTCGTCTATCGCATGTGGAAAGACCATTCTTTTAACCTTAAATCGGTGGCTGAAGGTAAACGCGTATTAATCATCGGTGCCGGCAAGGCCGGTGAGATGCTGGTCCGGGACATGCGTCGGGACGGGCAATATCTTCCGGTGGGATTTATTGATGACGATGGAGAGATTCAAGGGTCATCAATTCACGGTGTGAAAGTATTGGGAAAGGTCAAAGATATTCCCGAGATTGCAGCCGGGAGACAGGCCGATATCATCATTATCGCCGTACCATCTGCTTCCAATGAAGAGATGCAGAAGATCCTTGTCTCTTGTGAACAAACGGAATGTACGTTACGAACATTACCTCCTATCAATGACTTGGTTTCCGGCAAGGTCAGAATAAGTGACCTGCGCGATGTCTCCATCGAAGATCTGCTTGGCAGAGAGAAGGTGGAACTGGACTGGAAGATCATCCAGCAGGGTATTACCAACAGAAAAGTACTGGTTACCGGTGGTGGCGGCTCTATTGGCACAGAGCTTTCATTGCAGATTGCCGGCCTCAATCCGAGAAAACTGTTTGTTTTCGAGCGCAATGAATTCAATCTGTATCGCGTAGAGAGCCAGCTGGCCCATCGATTCCCCGATGTAGAGAGGGAATGCATACTTGGAGATTTGTGTGAAAGGGACAAGGTCTTTCATGTGATGGAACAATTCCAGCCGGATGTCATTTTCCATGCGGCAGCCTATAAACACGTACCCATATTGCAGGGCCAGGTGCGTGAGGCGGTCAGAAACAATATCCTGGCGACTAAGTACCTCGCCGATGCGGCCATAAAGTATCAGTGTAAAAAAGTGGTCATGATTTCCACGGACAAGGCTGTTAATCCGGCCAATATACTGGGTGCGACCAAGCGCGTTGCCGAAATGGTTTGTGAATGGAAGAATCGCAAGCTGCATACAGCATTTGTCACAGTCCGGTTTGGTAATGTCCTGGACTCCGAAGGCAGTGTAATTCCACTATTTCGGGAACAGATCCGAAATGGCGGACCTGTGACGGTAACACATCCCGAGATCACCCGTTTTTTCATGACCATACCAGAGGCCTGCCAATTGATCATGCAGGCCGGTGCCATGGGTCAGGGTGGTGAAATCTTTGTTCTGGATATGGGCAGACCGGTCAAAATCAGTTACCTGGCGGAGCAGATGATCAAGCTCTCCGGGAAGGAACCGGGCGAAGATATTCAGATTCGTTTTACCGGGTTGAGACCTGGTGAAAAACTCTATGAAGAGTTGTTTTATGAAACGGAAGACCGGGAAAAAACCAAACACCCGAAGATCATGAATGCCCGGCATTCAACCATTGATCGGGACATGTTGGCAGCCAAGCTCAAGGAGTTGGATAAGGCATGTCAAGAATTTAATGACAACCATATGCGTATTCTTCTGGAACATCTGGTCCCTTCGTATCATGAAGATACGATTACCGCCACCCAAATTCAGGAAAATGTCATTCCCCTGAATATCAATCAACCATGAGTCAACTAATCAGAAAGGCTGTATTTCCTGTGGCCGGTCTGGGTACCCGTTTTCTACCCGTCACCAAAGCCAACCCGAAAGAAATGCTGCCCATTGTAGATAAGCCACTGATCCAGTACGCGGCGGAAGAAGCCCTGGAAGCCGGCATCAAGGAATTAATCTTTGTGACCGGCCGCAACAAACGCTCAATTCCGGATCATTTCGACAAGGCCTATGAACTTGAGAGCGAGTTGGAAAAGAAAGGCAAGACAGAAACTCTTAAAATTGTGCAGAACATTCTACCGGATGATGTTACCTGTATTTACATCCGCCAGGCACAGGCCCTGGGTCTGGGCCATGCCGTACTTTGTGCCAGGGCGGCGCTGTGTAATGAACCCTTTGCCGTGATCCTGGCCGATGACCTGATTGACAATCCGGCCAAGGGCAGTCTGAAACAGATGATCGAGGTGTTTAATCAACATCAACGCAGCGTGGTAGCTGTCGAGACCGTACCGAAAGAAGAGACTTATCGCTACGGTATCGTCAGTGCCACAGATATTTCAGAGCGCTTAAAAAAGATGACGGGTATTGTCGAAAAACCCAAACCGGAAGAGGCACCGACCAATCTGGCCGTGGTGGGACGCTATGTCTTTACTGCAACTATTCTGGATCAACTGGAGAAAACGGGGAAAGGTGCGGGCGGTGAAATACAGCTAACCGATGCGATCGCCAACATGCTCGACAAGGAAGATGTTTACAGCTGGGAGTTTGAAGGCAAGCGTTTTGATTGCGGTTCCAAACTCGGCTACCTGCAGGCCAATGTGGAGTTCGGGTTACGGCATCCGGAATTAAAAGAATCCTTTGCTGCTTATTTGAAAACGGTGCAGATCCAGAACTAGCTTATATATTAGAGGAATAATCGATGCCACTCGTGAATATCTCGATCCCACAGGGCAAATCCCGTGAATACGTCAAGGCGATTGCGGATGGTGTTAACTCTGCGGTGATTGAAACTATGGGTTTCCCCGACGATGACCGCTATCAAATTATTCATGAAGTGGAACCGTATTGCCTGGAATACCAGGACCGGCAGGAAGACCGGGTGATGATGTTTTTGATCATGCGCAAGGGCAGGCGCAATGATGAGAAGAAGGCCTTCTATAAAAAAGTAGTTGAAAACCTCGCGAAAGACCCCGGCATCAAGCCCGAAAATGTGCTGATCACCATTGCCGAAAATACGGACATCGATTGGTCTTTCCAGGACGGTGTTGCCCAGTTCGTTCCGTATTGAGGAATTAAAAGTATT
>JBFFIE010000059.1:0-5993 GCA_041556555.1 Gammaproteobacteria bacterium | reverse complement strand
GATCCGAAACAGCGTGCAAAACTAATCAGGGAATGCGCCATGAAACGTGGTAACTGGCCCGGGTGATCATTGCTCGGGGCTCCAGATTTTTTTTATCAGATCGGTAATTCGATTTGATTCCACCGAGTAGATGATGTCACCTCCCTGCGTGTCGCCACTCTCTGTCTGTATGCTCCAGTGTTTGGTGAGTTGATAGGTCAGGAAAAATGTCCAGAGTTGATCAAAGGGGTTGTATGCTGAGCGCAAATTCAGCTGGGGTGATATTTGCTTGCCGGCTATGATGGAAGACGATTCCAGTGTTTCGCCAGTATCAACTGTGAGTTCATCAAGTCCGAACATATTCTGAATCTGGCTGGCCAGCAAGACTGACTCCCTTGTACCCAGTGCAAGAGCAGCCTTGGATAAGAGGTTGGCATCTTCATTGGATGATACCCTTGCTATGGGCCGGCCTGTTATCAAGTACGACAGGATATCAGCATCAGGTAAGCTGGGTTCTGAATACAGGGTCACGCGCGGCTGACGGATATTACCTTTGACCCACACACCGGGTTTGACTTCAAGCTTGGGTCGATAGGCGCGAACATTGATACCGGGATTATCGATTGGTCCGGCAAACTGGACCTGCCCATCCTCAATGATCAGATTTTGCCCGTAGGCACGGTAACTGCCTTCGCTGAGTGTCAACAGGCCCTCGGCACGTGGCAGGTAAATGCCAACCGGCTTGACTACATTGACTTCTCCGGCGACCCTGGTGTCCAGACCAAAACCCTGGATCTGTACCGATTCACCCAGGGTAAAGAGGATCTCGATATCCATATGTTCACGGATAAACTCGACCCTGACTTCACTTTCATTCGTCATGGCACCTGAACCATCCTGTTGGATAATCCGGGTATCCGGTGAAACCGTGACAGTGTCTTTCGGCAGGGTGACAATCAGCATCTTCAGTTTCGGTATCAGTACACTGCCACGAATGTAGTGTAAATCGCTCGAGCCATAGAAACTGAGATCAGGTGAAGCATCCAGTGTTACTTCTGCGGTGCGAACGAGAGGGAAATCCTCTCCCTTCAACTTGAAGTCATAAGGATATCCTTTTTCAGGTAGCAGGCTTGCTGTGCCTTTAAGTTCCAGCATCTTGCCATTTGAACCAAGCATTGCATCGACCTGGATCGTTTCCTGTTCTTTGCCTGGCCGTAATACACCGCTGATTTGATCAAGTCGCAACCCCAGTGGCTGGATGACCAGTTGACCATTCAGCAACCGGTATTCACCTTCCACCCGGGGCCGTTCCAGACTGCCTGCAAGCCGGGCCTCAGCCTTGAACTGGCCTTTTGATCCTGTTAGTGCAGGGTCTATAGCATCCAGCCAGTCGATCCTCAACAAATTGAGATCAAGGTGCGAGGTGATCAGGCGTTCTTCCTCTGCCTGAATTATCCCATCCATATTAACGTTAAAATTCCCGGGTGAGGCCAGACGTATGTTCCAGGTACTTTTATCTTCTGTCACTTCCGACATGATTGAGGCCTCGGGCACGCTAAGCACTTCCCTGTCATTCTCATGGCCAATACTGATGATCGTATTCGACCCACTCAAGGAGGCGCGGGATTGCCAGTGCTTACCCGTGCGGCTGAGATTGACATTACCTGTAACAGTACCTTCCAGGCCAAATGTCTCTGGCAACCACGGTTGCGTGAGATTCAGCGGCAGTTTGTTGATGTCCATTGAGACAGCATATTCTTCCCTTTGGGCAGCCGATCCCTGCAGACAGAGCACAGCATCATTGTTACTCAGGCAAGTTTTACCAGCGTTGAATCGTTCCGCCGTTTGATCCCAGTTCAGTGGGGCACTGCCCGTCAAGGTCCAGGGTCCGGACAGCGGGGTATCAATATCCAGTTGAGTCAATGTCGCCTGCCATTCCCTGTTATCGTTTAATCCTCCATCAAGCCTTGCAGACAACTGGAGATCCTCACCGCTAGCTGTAATTGCAAGGTAATGTGACTCAGTCAGGCCCTGGCCCTTCAATATCAGTTCATCCAATTGTTTGTCTGCATACTGGAGCCGGTTCGCTGTGAGATCGAATAATGAGTGTTTGCCCGGGGCAAGGTCCAGATTCGTGGTTCCGCCAAGCCTTTTGATACGTAAGTCCTGATATTGAATGTCCTCACCCTGGATCTCGCTGTTCAGAGAGGGCGCCCTGACTGTTCCAGCAATCACCATACGGCTGTTGAACATGCCCGAGAGCCCCGGTGCCAGCACGGACATATCGTTCAGGCTCACAGTAGCAGTACCTTTTAATGTGTCATTGAGGCTCAGCTGCAAGTTAATCGAATTGCCACCGCTGGTCAGTTGCAAGTCCTCAATATTAATGACTTGTTCTTCGAGTGAAGCAGAGGCACTTCCCTTCAGTGGGTATCCGCGCCACTCACCTGATACTGAGGGGACTTCCAGACGTCCACTAATTACTTGTTGTTCATGCAAGCTGAATTGAATCATGCTCCTGGCATCAAGGCTGCTGACCAGTTCTGTGTTAATGGCTGCCAGATTGATATCTTGTGCCGCCAGTTCGAACTGGCCTGTAATTACCTCGTTCACTGACAATTTCCCCTTGCCATTGAATTCACCTTCCAGGGTGTTCACTGTCATCTGATGGAATGTGAGCAGGGGGGGTGACCAGTTCGCTGTAATGGTGATTTCGGCGGCACCAACCGGCTGCGCCAATAATTGTGATTGCATTCTGATATCAAGATCAATCAATGCTCCCTTGACTTGCAATGTACCTGGACCGCTGGTCAATGGTTCACCAGACTTGATCGGAACCTGAACCTCCTGCCAGCTCATCTGCAGATCCACTGCAACCTCATCGTTGAAATCGACATCACCCGTTATTTGCATTGCATAGGGTGATGTCATGACGTGCTTGATCGTTAACAGTCCTTCGCTAATGGTTATATCGGTGTCAGCCTTGATTGTCAGCAGAGGATTCGGGGTTACCGGTATCGTTTGCCACTGCGTTGAGACCTGAAGCGTTTGCATTGGTCCCGCTGCAAGAGTACCCCGGCTTTCGATGTCCAGATCGAATGGCTCCCCGGCCGTGCTCTCAAGTGTTGTCCGGGCGCTCGCGGTAAAGCCCTCTGTCGTGCCATTGATTGTCAATGAGAGTGGTGAGGCCAGGCTTGCGTACGCAGCTACTTGTTCTGGCAGCTCACCTGTGATCTGTGATTGCCCGTTAAACGCAATCGGTTGTGCAGAAAGGTAGAGTTTACCGTTTCCATTGGCATTGAGTACGCCAGTAAATTCGTAGTTAAACCGTAGTTCTTGCTGAGTACCACTCACTCTCACATAGGCTTGAGCAGGCTTTTCCCTGAATAGGCCCGCCCAGTGAAGTTCCAGTTCAAGCTCAATCCTTTCTTTTCTGGCCAGAGTAGCTGTACCGTATACTCGATCAGTACCGCTGATTGCCTCTTCGAGATTGATACGTAGTCTGTTACGCGTGATTTTCAGATCGCCCTGGATACGATTGATTGCATGCGTCTCATCCTCAATGAGCAATTGGACTTTTTCAACATGCAGTCTTTTTATTGTTAGTGAGACCGGCAGCGCAGGTAGATCCAGTTCGTTAATCTTCTTATCGGATCCGGACTTGCCTGTCGTTATCGAGAGTCCGGTCATCTTGAGAGAGTCGATGGCAACGTGTGCCCGCAGCAACGTAACCGGTTTCCATGACATCTCTAGTTGCTCCAATTTGATTATTTGTCCGGATTTGTCCTGATAGCGGATCCCGAACAGGCGGATATCGTCGAGCAGCCGACCCTCGGATCGCTCTATCGTCAACGGCAGACCGGTTTTATCAATCACGGAATAGATCAACCAGCGAGAACCGCTTTCGCTGGAGAGAAGAATGCCTGCCGAAAACAGGGCAAGGACTAAACTGATAACAGTGGTCAGCAGTATTAACTTGATAAAACGCGCAATCATCAAATATCCGTTCCTATGCGAATGTGAAACCGGATCACGGTATCGGTGTCATCATCAAACGGATGTGCCATGTCAAGACGGACAGGACCGACAGGTGATAACCAGCGGATTCCAACGCCTGCCCCGATCTTGACGCCAGTGTTAGAGCCGGGCCCGCCGAAAGCATTACCGGTATCAACGAAGGTAGCAACGCCCCATTTACCGAACAATCGCTTCTCAAGTTCCAGACTGGCCACGCCCAGGTACTTGCCACCAATGACCAGCCCAAGGTCATTGACGGGGCCGAGATCCTGGAAGCCATAACCCCTGATACTGTTATCTCCTCCAGCAAAGAAACGTTCTGATGGCGGAAGCGCGCGAAATTCATCGACCCAGAGTGCACCCAGATCTGTGCGCACGCCGACCCTCACGCCATAACCAATGCCTTTTAGGTAATGGACATGCAGATGCGTCCTGGCAAAACTGGTATCAGAGATGATGGCCTCTGTACCGCCTCTTGCCTCAATGCTGATATCCAATCCCCGCTGCGGATAGAGATCATTATCGGTGACACGACGGTTCCAACGCAGCCCCGGTATCAAATATGTTCCGCTGTTATCTTCACCACCGATCTCGAAATCATCACGTGAAAGTGAGATAAAGCGGTTTTCCAGGAAACCCCAAGGACGGCGCTTGCTTTCCGTGATTGATATTCTTCCCTTGATGGCATCAAAGGTATCGACCTCTTCCTGTCTGAGTCCGGCAGTGAATTGCAACCATTCGTTTGAAGGATGCTTGCGAGGAATCTGATAGTTGGCGGACAGGCCACGCTCGATTTGTGATAGTCTGATTTCGCCTCCCAGTCGATGCCCACGGTCATTCCAGCGACGATCCGTGTAACCGAGCCGTCCACGAAACCCTTCGTCGCTTGCATAGCCAAATGATGCCGAAACCTTGTGCCGATCGGAAGGTGTCACCGTGACATCAACCGGAATGGTCTTCTCTTCATTGGTCGTGAGTCGGGGCCTGACTTCCACATCCTTGAAATAGTTACTGCTGCTGAGTCGTTCCTGGATCTTGATGATTTCTCTGGTATTGAAATATTCACCACGGGGCGCCTCTATCAGGCGATTCACCAGAGATTCACGTAATTCCTTTGGATTTTGCGTAAGCTTAATATCCCCCAGTCTGTAGCGTTCACCGCTGTTATATATCAAACTTATCCTTGCAGCGTAATTCTCCATATCGATGGTCAGAACGGAGTGTTCAAAGCGGCCTTCAAGGTAACCCAGTTCAGTCGCGACTGATTCAATAAGTGATTTGGCTTTACTGTAGTTACCATGATTGAGAGGATCACCTTTATTCAAAGGTATTTTTTCCAGACGCGCCATGAATAACCGGTCATTTCCTGCGTCACCTGTGATCTCTATCTTCACATCGTCAACTGACATTCGCCTGCCGGGCTCAACATTAATATTCAGGGTAGGGCAGTCCTCTGTTTCAAGCAGTTCTAATGCAATATTTGCTTCGTAGTAACCAAGGGCCTGCAATGCAGTTGTTGTCTCAGTCCGTGCCTTATTGATACGAGGCCTTAATAGATCTACAGGGACTGTACACGCACTTCGGGACATGCTGATATGGTCTCGGATATTTTCGACAACATCATTATCAATACCGTTGACAACAATTCTTATTGTAGAGTTCGTGCTGTTTTTTCCATTTTCACCATTTTCTGCACTATTGTTCAGCATCGGCAGGAAAGTGCAGGCACACAGCAGCGTCAAGATTGTTATCAGGAGAACATTGCGGATCATCAAGGCTAACTCGTTTGATGCTTAATTATACTGGCGGCCCGTATATGAGATCAGGCCGTCGCTAACTTTACTTTTTGGAGATATGTGCAGCAGGATTATTCTACTATAACCATCATCAGGGTGCTTTAGGTTTACACTCCCAAATATTGGTCAGCCAGACAGATTGATAGGGCTGGAGTGTTAGTACACTGTCTTCTGAGTCCACCTCAATATGTCCTATCAGGT
>JBFFIE010000058.1:0-6380 GCA_041556555.1 Gammaproteobacteria bacterium | reverse complement strand
TCATGAATAAACTATTAAAAGCACTCTTCTTTGTCTCTACCGGCATCATCATACTTGCCGCCGTGCTGCTGACTGTGGCCGTTCAGACTCTTGATCTTAATCATTATAAAAAGAATATTATTCAGTTAGTTGAAGAAGAAACCGGACGTGATTTCAAGATAAATGGTGAGATAAACCTGGCCCAATCGCTTATTCCCACCCTCATTATCAGCGACGCCAGTTTTGGCAATCCTGCCTGGGCATCATCCAAACATATGGTCAAGGTCGACCAACTCGAAGTCCAGGTTGCACTGCTGCCCTTACTGACCCGTCATGTCAGCGTCAACAAAATCAACCTAAATTCACCGCAGATTTTCCTGGAAACAGACAAATCCGGTAACCACAACTGGCTGTTCCAGAAGAAAACCGCCAGCAAGAAAAAGGCAATTTCCCAGAAAAACAACGAAGAAAACATACCAACAGCTAATAGACAAACTGCCCTTTCAGCAACCTTTGATGTCAAGGAAGTCAGTATCAGGAATGGCCAGTTAAGCTATAAAAATTCAAAAGACAAGATCCGGCATTCGATCAAGATAGAACGCTTCAATGCGGTTTCGAACGGCGCATCCAATCCCATGGATTTTGCATTGATTGCCAGCGTGAATGGACTGCCTCTGGATATTGCCGGAAATACGGGTTCGCTGCTACAGCTTAGTAATAACGAACAATATCACATGAATTTTAAAGGGGAATTCGGCAGCGCGGATTTTATGCTAACTGGCAAATTCGAGCGTCCTCTGGATCTCGAAGGCTTTAGTGCCAAGGTAGATCTTGGTGTCGACTCGTTATCACAATTTAGGCGATTAACAAATTACCCCCTGCCTGAATATGGTCCATTGCAGATTTCTGCCGATATCTCTGAAAAGGGAGGTGTTCTCCTTGTAAACGATCTTCGCGGTACGCTCGCAGATATGAATATAAACGCGACTGGTAAAATCAAATATCCGAACAAGCTTAAGGGCATGGATTTCAAGCTCAAAGTTAAAGCAAATAGCCTTTCTGACTTATCCAGGGTTATTAAATACAATAACTTTCCAAGAGTTGGACCACTTATCCTGTCCGCCAGGGTTACTGATGGCAAAAACGTGATTAAGTTTTCCGGTCTTGACCTGAAATTAGATAAAAGTGATCTGAAAGGAAATGTCGAAATCTATCTGAAGAAAACAAAGCCTTATATTGCGGCCAGTCTTGATTCCAGTCTGCTGGACCTTTCTCCTTTTATGGCTAAAAAATCCCCTAAAAATTTAATAGGTGGTAAGGTTTTTTCATCAAGTCCCCTGCCCTTTGCATCACTTAATAAAATAGACGCTGATCTGAATATCAATGCTTACAGGATTAAAACCAGGAGAGATAATTTTGATAAGGTACATCTTAAACTGGCATTGAAAAATGGCCGCTTAAGCAGCAAGAAACTCAAGGCAACGCTTGCGGGCGGATCTATTGACGGCAAGTTGAATATTGATGCAAGCAGACCTGGTAAAACCTGGGTAAACGGCCTGATAAATGTTTATGGTTTACAACCCTCGAGATTATCAAATCTGCATAACGACATAAGCGGCGCTCCCACGGACATGAATATTCGTGTAAATGGAACCGGTAAAAGTATTGCCGAGATTATGGGTAATATGAATGGCAAGGTCTTTGTCAAGGTTGGGAAAGGAACCATAAAATCTGATAAATTTAAAATCCTGGACTCCGAGATTATATCGAATGCTGTTAATACACTGCTTCCACTGCCTCCAGATAAACCTGGCAGGGAATTGATTTGTGCAGTTATGAATTTTGAAATCAAGGATGGCCAGGCAGCAACTGACAAGGGTATTGCATTATCGACTAAACGAATGGACGTTGTAGGTAGTGGCTTGGTCAATCTAAAGGATGAAACACTTAATATTGGAGTCAAACCGAGAGGAAAGGAAGGATTTGGAGTCGGTGCGGGCAGCCTGGCAGAACTGGTCAGAATCGTTGGGCCATTATCCAACCCGCACATTCAACCTGATGGTGTCGCTGCCTTTAAAAAAGGCTTATCCGTAGGTGCGGCGGTGTTTACTGGAGGCATGTCACTCATTGCCCAGGGGATTTATGGAGCATTTACCATAGATAATGATCCCTGTGGTACCGCGATTAAAAGCACAGTAAAAAAGACTGAAGTCAAAACCAGTTCTGTAGACAAGGCGGCGCCTGTAAAAAGGAGTAAAATCAATCACACTTCAAGCGACAGACTCCTGGACATGTTTAATTAAACCTTTTAACCAGGTCATCGCATAATAAACAAATATGCCGCCGATGATCCCAGGCATGGCCTCATACAGATAGTCGTTCCAACCGAGTAGTTCCCGCCAGATTACCACGATGGCAAGTCCGCTAATCATCATCGTAATAATGGTCAATTGATCCGGCCGTTTGCCCAGTGCATAGATCAGTAGCAGGGGTGCAAAGCAGGACCCCAGCCCGGACCAGGAAAACATGACCACATCAAATACGCTCTCACTGCCGGAAAGAGCGAATATCATGGCAACAATTGTCACGATTATGGTCGTCCCCTTAATGTAATTCATACTCTGGACACCCCTGTCTTTCAGGTCCTGGGTGATGGCGGATGAACAGCTAAGTACCAGTGAGTCCGCAGTGGACATGGTTGCAGCAAACAGACCGGCGAGTACAACACCGGCAAAAACCGGTGGCAATAATTCACTGGCAATCAGTGGCAAGGCCAGTTCTGCATCAAAGCTCCCCTGCTCCGGCATAATCAATCTTGCAAGCATCCCAACGCCGGTCGCCATCAGGTAAAAAATGGCATACCAACTGTAATACCAGACCCTGGCCCTGATGAAGTGATGGATATCGTCGAGCATCATGAACCGTATCATGATATGCGGCTGACCGATGATACTGATACCGCCAAATAACCAACCAACCGCAAACAGCAGTGCACCCGGAACACCGGGAAAAACAGTATCGTCGGGGAACCAGTTAAGATAGCCATCCACGGAATTCCAGTTTTGTATGGTATTTGAAACCCCGCCCTGGTTGTCTATGCCTATCCATAACATAAGGGCCATGGCTACTACCATGACAAGGGCCTGGGCGGCGTCTGTCCACACAGATGCGCGTATGCCACCTGCCCAGCAGTACAAGGCAATCATGATTGCACTTACGATCACACCAGCCTCAAGTGGCCAATTGATCAATGCCAGTAATGCCTTGCTGCCGGCCAGCATCTGGGCACTGGCGTAGGACATCAACAGGAAAATAAGCAGTAAGGCAGCAATTTTCTGAACATAATAAAAATTTTGCCCGGGCCACCAATTGGCCAGAACGCCGGCATAACTGAGTTGATGGCGTGATTCAGTGGCTTCACGCAGCGGCTTGTGTATAAAAAATGAAACAATAAAGTCACCCACTATCCAGCCAAACATGAGCCAGATTGAGGAAAGCCCGGTTACATAGGTAAACCCGATCAGACCGATAAACATATAGCCGCTGAGATTGGTGGCCATGGCCGAGAGCCCTACCAACCAGGGTTTGACAGTAAACCCGGCAAGATAGTAGTCGCTACGAGTATTCTTTCTGACTCTCGCGGATAACAGGCCGACTGTCATAAATACAAGCAGGAAAAAGATAAAACTCAGCAACATGATATTTGGCTAATGAATGATTTAATGAATAACGACTACTACCAGGAACTATCAGAAAACAAAAAAAGATGAATGGAACAACAGGGAAATAGATTATACAAGTATCCCTATTTGAGCGTAATACGTCAATTTCACCGGGCCAATTTTGTCTCAAAAATACAAATGAATTACAGATCTATGCGGTGATTGCCAAAAATTGCCAGTGATACTTAAACATGCTGAAATTAACATTGAACCGGAATATTACTTCAAATGCATAAAACCGCTGACCTCAAACGTGTTATTTCCCTTCCCCTGATCATATTTTACGGACTTGGAAACATTCTTGGTGCGGGGATCTATGTTTTGATTGGGAAGGTGGCCGGTTATGGGGGTTACTATTCTACACTGGCGTTTTTTATCGCCTCATTGGTAGCCGCTGTCAGTGCCTTTACCTATGCCGAGTTATCATCCCGGTATCCCAAGAGCGCCGGTGAAGCAGTCTATATTCAGAAAGCGCTGAAAATAGCCCCGCTTTCACTATTCATCGGTTTGTTAATTATCTTTGCTGGTTGTGTATCATCCGGCGCCATTGCCCTTGGATTTTCCGGCTATACCCGGGTGTTCATTGATATCCCGGTCAGTCTGATCCTGTTCATCCTTATTTCCCTGCTTGGCGCTATAGCCTGTTGGGGAATCAAGTTTTCAGTTGGCATAGCCAGTCTGATTACTATCATTGAAATAATCGGGCTGGTAATTATTATCTCTGTTGCCTGGAGCCCCGTCACTGAAGCAAAATCCACCGTTGAGAACTTGCCCACCCTGGATCTGGCAATGATGCAAGGGATCTTTCTTGGCGCCTTCCTGGCATTTTATGCATATATCGGTTTCGAGGATATGGTCAATATTTCCGAGGAAGTGGTGAACTCTGAAAAAAACATGCCTGTTGCAATTCTCGCTGCATTAGTGATTGCCACTATCCTCTACAGCCTGGTGGCCTATGTCTGTGTGTTCGCTGTTGATCCTGCGCAGCTGAGTCAATCCGATGCTCCACTGGCGCTTGTCTATGAAGAAGCAACGGGCAGGAAGCCGGTTTTGATTACAGTCATCAGCTTGTTTGCCGTAATCAATGGCGCGTTGATACAAATCATTATGGCTTCGAGGATACTGTATGGAGTAAGCCGGCAAGGCTGGCTTCCTGAATTCCTGGGTGCAGTCAACGCCAGGACCCATACACCTGTCAATGCAACGGTGATTTGTTGTGCATTAATACTGGTATTGTCTCTGTGGTTGCCCGTGGAAACCCTCGCCCGGGCAACAAGCTATCTGATTCTTATTATCTTCAGCCTGATGAACCTGTCGCTCATCATCATTAAATTACGCGAACAAGCTGCTACCAAACACTTTGCGGTGCCTTTGTGGGTCCCCATCCTTGGTATCACGCTATCGGTGGGTTTCATCCTGTTACAACTTACGATCTCGCTTTCAGTGCTTTAAAATTATTCCCCCTGTTGCGGGACCTTCCTGAACTTGCTGATATCATAACCTTCACCCTCAAGCAGGATCAGCAATTTGCGATAATCCTCGCCCGGGATACTGGGACTTCGGGCCATGATCCAGGCATAGTCCCTTTTCTGTCTGCCGATGACAGTCTGGGTGTAGTCATCATTCAGGTAGACAATCCGGTAATCGGCCTTGATGGGCCAGATGAACTGCATGCCCCAGACACTGTTGCTTTCCTTGTCCCTGATATAACCGGTCGGGTGATAGCTTTTCTTTTCACCGTCGAATCCCCCTTCCCGGAATGTAAAGGTGGTTTTCACCGTTCCTTCTTCAGACAGTTCATAGGATTCAACCGCGTTGTAGGCATTTTTCTCAATGAATGTCGGGATACTGGCAATCACGTACCAGTCACCCATGAATCGCTCAATGTTGACTGAATCCACTGTTTGAATCGGTTTTTGGGACATGGTGCCGCACCCCGTTAGCAATAGTAAGGTACTTAGGTAAAATAAAATCAGTAAGTTACGTGATATTTTCATAATCAGTTTAAAACCATTGAATCTCCTCTTATGATATGAACGTGCAGGTGTAATTTGTGTCAAAATCCTGTGAAGCGAATGTGAACGCAGGTACAAAGATTGGCGCCTGTGTATTTAATGAGATTTACCTGAATGGAGGAACCATGAAATATAAAAACTATCTTCCGGCTTTGATCTTGCTGGGCGCCTTTTCTGCAAACATTTATGCGGCTGGGGCTGACGGCGGCCAGGTTTATAATACCTATTGTGCTGTCTGCCATAAGTCCGGTGTGAATGCTGCACCCAAGATGGGCAGTAATACCGATTGGGCAGAACGTATTGCCCAGGGCAAAGAAACGGTTTACGCCAATGCACTCAACGGCATTCGTGGTATGCCACCGCGCGGTGGTTTTACAAACCTCACTGATGAAGAAGTGAAAGCCGCCGTGGATTACATGGTGGACAACAGCGGCGGTTGGGGGAAGTAAATCCGAACACTAAACCAGACCTGGTTACAGTAACTGAATCCTTTTGGTAATTTAGTCAGAGTAACGTAAAAAAACCCGCTTCGGCGGGTTTTTTTTATGAGAAACCTATTCACGAAGTGTGTGTGGATGATTTTTTCCTGGGAAAATTCGAGGTCACGCAAAAAGAATGGCGGACCTTAATGGATGTTAACCGCTCCAAGTTTGCTGGCGACGAC
>JBFFIE010000057.1:0-7024 GCA_041556555.1 Gammaproteobacteria bacterium | reverse complement strand
GCACAGACAAAAGTAGAAATAAAAATCAGTAGGATGGGTAATAGTTTCATAGCATTTAACGATGGAAAACAGCAACGGCACCGCAAGGCGGCGGCTTCCGCTGCAGCGCCTTGTCAGGTGGCGGTGTCATTTCATCACTCAATGTAAATAGTCGATAGCAAAGCCTTCAAATTTGTCAGCGACGGCTGAAATGATTCTTCTGAGAATCCTTCAAGCTCCTTCTCTGTGTTTCTGAGATAACTCCACTGCCTGTCTCTTTCTATATCGTCTGTGAAATCAATGCCTCTAGGTAAGGACGGATGGGTAATCGCCAGCCGGCCCGCAACATAGTACTTTCCGTCCTTCGTTATCCCCTGAAAAACGAGAGTGAGTTCCTCATTGTTGACTGGGTTAGGCTGCATCTCGTTTGAGTACTGTGTGAGAAACAATATCCCCGAGCCAGAGCGGAAGTCCAGATATTGAAATCTGCTGACAATGGAAGGACTGGCATTATTAGCAGGTATGTCAGGAACATCTCTTCGAGACTTGAATTTGTAAGGACGCTCGCGGAGAAGCTTCCGGAGACGCACCGCAGCGCCATTCAGACTTGGATAGGCTTCGCCGAAATCCTGGACTGTAGAATCATCGAGAGGGATGGCGCAGATGAAGCTGTGCGCAGGAAAGAAATATCTCGGGCCCTGATCCAAGGCGGGAAGCGGTCGATTATCTTTCAGGTTGAAACAGACATGTTCCGGCGAGAATCCTACGTCTATGCAGTCGCCACATTCCGGAGCGGTTTGTTTCTGTACCTTCCTTATCTTGACCTCGGCAAAATCATGGGTGCTGTAGGTAAAGGAAACTCCTGCATTCTTCACCTTTTCTTGCTCAGGGGATTGTTCCCGTGCTTGCAGGTTGGAGGACACAGAGCAGCCAAGGGAGAGGATTACTGCCGTAAGGATTATGTTTCTTGGTTTCATCATGAGACAGCAACCTAACGATTTGTCAGGCGAAATTTTTTTTGCCTAATCTCTGTCCCACACTATGTTGTCCTTAGACTTGTCAAAATAGGGAGCAAACACGGAAAGCGCTGCAAAACTTTGCCCTTGTTCGAGTATCGGGCCGTGTAGTGTGTTTTGTGGAATGAATACCAGATCTCCTTTACTCACTTTCTTTACTTCGTTACCAACTTTAAAGTCAACGTTGCCCTCAATGATAACGAGTATCTCGTCATGGTGCTTCTGGGTATGAAGTGCGTTTCCACTCTCACGAACTATTCCGACATTTGCAGTTAAATGCTTCCCATCAAAAACGAAAGCTCTTTTGATAGGATCGTTATTTGTCGATTCATCTGTTTCGAGCGACTCAACTATCTGATTGAGGTTTTTAAAGTACATCACTTTAGCTTCCTCCTGAGACTGTTACTTGGCGCCTAACGTTCGCGATGTGCCGCCGCCGACGAGCGAAGTGAGGAGGATACCACAAGCGTTACGTTGATCTGTGACACCCTGACCGAGCCAAGCTTGCAAATTCAGCGGAACGTGGCCAGAATCTTTCTCCGGTGCAGATTGATTTTCCTATCCCTTGTTAACAAATAAGAACGACCAGCCGCATCGATTCGCAATATTGCACTCGCACCTGGGTTCGGGGCACTCCCGGGCGGCACAGGCGCTGGCCGATGCCCTGCGTGCCAACGATCCCGGATGCAGGATCGAGCTGATCGATTTCTGGTCGCTGATGGCACCACGGGTCGCCGCGATGCTCAAAGGCGGTTATCTGACATTGGTCTCAAGAGATCCCGACGCCTACCAGCGTCTCTATCGTCTCACTGCGGACACCTGGAAGCGCTATTTTCGCGGCGGGCGCCTGCCGCCGCCGTTACCAGAGATAATCGAAGAGGCCCTCGCCGAACACTTTCCGGAGGTTACCGGTCGCTTGCCGGTCTTCCGCCGCAATCTCGACGAGGCGGTATTTACCTCCCTGATGGTTAGCCTGTCCTCCCGCCGTTCGCTGCCGGGCGTGAATCTCTTGCGCTGGGGCCTGGTGCTTTGGCTGCGTTCGATTTTGATTCGCCGCCTGGGCCAACGATTGGGTAAGCTTAAACCCGATGCCATTGCCATCACTCAGCTCTTCCCGGCCAATCTCATACTCGGCCTGCGCGCTAGGGGCAAGTACCTTGATGTGCCCACGGTGGCAATCGCCACCGATCATGGTCTGCACAATCTGTGGGTACGTTCGAAGGTGGACTACTATTGCGTTCCCCAGCCCGAGATGAAGGAGGCGCTTGTCAGCCGCGGCTTTCAGCCCGCAAGGGTTTTCCTCACCGGCATCCCGCTGCCTGGGGGCTTTGAGCAGCTGCCGACCTGCAAAGAGGCGCGTCGGATCCTCGGCCTCGATCCATCCCGTCCAGTGCTGCTCGTCACCGGCGGCAGCTACGGGATCGGCGTCAGCGACACGCTCAAACGCCTTCTCGAGGCCGATGATCAATGGCAACTGATTGCGACCGCGGCAGGGGACTCGGAAGTGGCAATGTCATTCGACGGGATTCGCCGCCGCTATGGCGACCGGGTCCGCCTTTATGAATGGAGTGACGAGATGCCGACCCTGATGCGCGCGGCGGACGTCGTCATCGGCAAACCGGGCGGTATAACCGTCACTGAATGCCTGGCCTGCGGGCGGCCGTTTCTGGCGATCTGTTCCCTGGGCGGGCAAGAGCTCTTCAATACCGATCTTCTGGCCCGGTACGACGTCGGAGGATTGATCAGGCCCGAGACGCTTGTCTCCACGCTACGCGCCTGGCTTGCCGATCCTGATGATCTGGCGATCCGCAAGGCCCGGGCCGCGGCCTTGGGCCAGCCTCGGGCCGCCGAGCGAGTGGCTTTGATTCTCGAGGGCCTGACCGGTGCCGGTGACGTAGATGCGATTCAGGAGAAGATAGCTTGAATCCACTCCTGGCCCGACCCTTGCGAGCCCTTTTTACCGTCATTGACGCAATCTACCGCAAGTGGCACGGCCTGGTGCGGGTGGGACCACTGTTCCTGATCGAACCGGCCATGCATGAGGACGATCCGCGTACCCTGGCCGACGGCACCGTGGTCAAGCGGGGGGATGCGATCGGCGAATTGCATTTCGACAGCGCCTACATCGAAAAGTACCGCAAGAAAGGTCAACAACCGGGCGAGGGGGCTTTTGAATTCCGGCGTCTTTTCGTTCCCGCGTTCAAGGCCCTGGCCAGAGAGGTCACCGAAAACCCGCGCTGGAAAGAGATGGTCGCTTTCCACGCTATCTCCTGGTTTCCTCCCCATGGGCTCAAGTTCGGATTCGAGGCGCGGCCCCTGCCTTTCAATCGCAAAACGCGGGCGCTTGCCCGTCACTACACCCTCATTCTCTACGCCTATTATCCCCGCGGCGCGAAGGAACTCGCCAAGACCATGCATCCCCATGAGTTCTGGATTTCCCGCAAGCGCCTGGTTGACAACTTCAATCACCCATGAGCCGGTTTGATACATCAACAACGGTACGCCGGCTCGGAGGAGAAAGCGGTATCTGTCTCACCTTCGACGACGGACCGGACATTCATTGGACGCCGATGCTCCTCGATATGCTCGACAAGTATGGAGTCAAGGCGGCCTTTTTTGTGGTGGGTCAACAAGCCTTGCAGCAACCGGAGTGGATCCTGCTCATGCGGCAGGCAGGCCACGACGTGGGCAGTCACGGTTTCAACCATGTCAGGCCCAGAAGGACACGCCGTGAAGCGGCTCGCAAAGACGTCATGGACGGCGCCAAGGCCATCGCTGATATCACCGGCGAGCCTTGCCGCTGGTTTCGTCCGCCGCATGGCCATTTCAACAAGTGGATGCAGCAGACTGCAGGAGAATTGGGGCTGACCACGGTTCTCTGGAGCCACAGCGCGATGGATTGGGGACCGTGGGGAAGGGAAGCTTGGATACGGCGGCGCATGGAACAAACGGCGTCAGGAGATATTGTGTTACTTCACGATGGCCGTCCTGAAGCGAACCGTCCGGCGGAGTCACAGCGCGTATTGCGCGAATGGCTTCCGGTAGCGCGCGATGAAGGCCATTGCTTTGTGAACCTGAGCGATGGCCTTCGACCAGTTGACCGCAGCGAGGAAAGCTGGGGATGATCGCGCAACAATTCCGTCTAAAATCAAATCACCCCGGCTTCTTTTTTAAAGACATGCCTGCTAAATATCAGAAAAATGATGCAGGAAATACCCGAGGCACCGAATATCATACACATCACCACGATTTGGTAACGTGCCGCGATCAGGGGCGAGACACCGGAAAGGATCTGCCCCGTCATCATGCCTGGTAAGGCAACGATACCGACCGCCAGTAGCGAGTTGATGGTCGGGATCAGTGATGTCTGCAATGCGATCCGGCGGGCTTCGGAATAGGCGACGTTTCTGCCGGTTTCAGCCGCCAGTCTTTCCACCGCCAGACTGATACAGTTCATGGCATTGGCGAAGATCATGCCGGCCAGAGGAATCATATACTGCGCCAGATACCACGGTTCAAGTCTCAACACTCCAGAGGTAACCAGAAATAATGTAGATCCGCCACCCAATGCGATAGACAATAACGCGTGTTTGAATAAAATCCGGCGCCGACCCCCGGCAGTTCCCAATGCAATCCAGCTTGAAAAAAATACCATCACCGCCAGAATGAGTAACACGATCCAGGCACTGTCTGATTCAAAAATAAAAGCAAGGAAATAGCCGACCAGCAGCAACTGCGCCAACATCCTGATGATGGCATATGAGGCGTAGCCAGCATTCAATGACCATTTAAATAATATAACCAGCACGATCAGCACCGGTAAAAACGACAGTGATAAATTAAGTATCGGAATTGTCGGTATTGAACTGGTCATGATGAGATCATCGCTGAATTATTATTGGAATGATTATCCGGGAGTTTGCAGAATCCCTGGGACGGGACGTCCAGGGCGCTGTTGAACTTGCTCGACAGGTTCTGGAACGCGATAAGCCCGGTCAGTTCAACGATGGCATCATCGTCGAAGAATTCCTTTAACCTTGAGATGTGTTCATCCGTTACCGTTTGATCCAGGTAGGTGACCGCGTCCGTGTATTCGAGGACTGCCTTCTCCTGCTCATCGAACACATTGCTTTCTTTCCAGTGATCAAGCTTCTCCACTTTTTCCATGGAGCCGGCGCGTTTGGCCAGGGTTGCGGAATTGATATCAATGCAGAACCGGCACCAGTTGATCTGTGACACCCTGACCGTAACCAGAGAACGCAAGAGGGGACTTAACGGTGATCCTTTTCTGTCCAGCACGCCATAGAGCAGGGCGACTGCCGCAAACAGGCGGGGCACCCTTCCCCAGAGCAGGCCGGGCTGCAGGACCGCGCCATATTTTCTTTTCTGGTTCCAGAAGAACGGCCGCAGGAACCAGGGATATTTACTTAATGGTTTTACAGGTATTCTCATTCGCTGATTTCCGGTGATGGAAGATGTCTGATCAGTATAGCGGTTAGAATCCCGAGTCCGGTTGCTTGAGGAATTTACGTTCTTCCGGCGTGGATTCACGGCCGAGGATGGCGTTACGGTGGGGATAGCGGCCGAAGCGTTCGATGATGGCCTTGTGTTTTTTTTCGAAGTCGTAGTTGTATTCCAATCCTGCCTGGTTGTAGAGCATCATCGCAATCTCATGAATGGCCAGTGATTCGCTATGCATGTAAGGCATGTAGAGAAAACTTTTTTCATCTGTATTTAAATTCTTATCTGCACCTTGTTCGACGGCAATCTGTGCCAGGGCCAGCGCCAGTGCATCGTGGGCAAAGGCCCCCGGCTGGTCCCGGTAGATGTTTCTCGAAAATTGATCAAGGACGATGATCTCGGCCAGGCGTCCCCTGGGTGTTTGACGCCATGGATACAATTCACAGCGTGACGCTTGTTCATGAACCTTTCCAAAGCGGGAACAAATCAGTTCATCTAATGCCTGGTCTTTTTTCCACCATTGTTTCGGATCGATTTCTTCAAACCAGAAATTGATTACCGCTTCAGGGCCCATAAGCAATCCTTGAAATTTCTCCGGCTGTTATTGTGAAGTCAGTGTAAATGACCTTGGCCCGGAATGATAAACCGGCGGACAATAAAAAACGGGGCAAATGCCCCGTTTCAGCAGCTTCGTTCGAAGTCATCAAGCTTTGACTTCGATCCGGCGCGGTTTGGCCTGTTCGCTTTTCTGAATGCTAATCTCCAGGACTCCGTTCTTGCCTTCAGCAGAGATATTCTCCGCATCGGCAACATCCGGAAGTGCCAGCCTGCGGAAGAATTTACCGTAGGCCCTTTCGACCCGGCGATAGCCGCTCTCCTTGTCTTCATCCGTGGTCTCGTAGTTGCGTTCACCCTGGATTGTAAGTACACCGTTTTCCATCGTGATCTCGATGTCCTTCGGATCGATACCCGGGACATCGGCAATCACAACGTAACGGTCCTTCTCTTCCCGGACATCTATCGCCGGTGACCAGGCACCGCTCAGGATGTTCGAACCGTTGTCTTGAGACGACCAACGGTTGCCAAGCAAACGGTTCACATCATTATGAAACTGCTCAATAAAGCTCAATGGGTCATAGGATTGCAGATTCATGTTTATTCACCTCCTGTACAGAAAACATTACCTCTCATGACTTCAAATAAGGTCAATTTGCCGGAGATCAAGGGGAGAGAAAATAATATTAAAACAATGAGTTACGTTGATAGCGTGGCTTGATTATCCGCGCCCGGCGCATAGCCCTTGCGCAGGGTGTTTTCGGTGACCGTTCGCAGGATGACAAACTGCAACAGGTAATCATGCCCGCCTGCCTTGCTGCCGAGACCGCTCAGTTTGAAGCCACCGAAAGGCTGGCGCTCTACCAGCGCGGCGGTTATGCGACGATTGATGTAGAGATTCCCCACCTGCAGTTCCCGTTCTGCCTGTTCAATGTGATCGGGATTACGGGAATAAAGCCCGCCGGTCAGGGCAAAGCGGGACCGGTTGGCGATCGCGATTGCCTCATTAAAAT
>JBFFIE010000056.1:0-7828 GCA_041556555.1 Gammaproteobacteria bacterium | reverse complement strand
GTGCAGCAGGATTATTCTACTATAACCATCATCAGGGTGCTTTAGGTTTACACTCCCAAATATTGGTCAGCCAGACAGATTGATAGGGCTGGAGTGTTAGTACACTGTCTTCTGAGTCCACCTCAATATGTCCTATCAGGTCCCGCCATTTTCCTTTGGGAATAAGATTGATGTCTGCCACTGTGATTTCCTGCGGCTGATCAGACACATTATTTAATGCGAAGATACTTTGCTTGGTCGAGTTGTCCTCGCGCCAGAAGGCAAAGATCTGGTCACTCAGGTGTAAAACTGTCTGCGTGGCATTGGGATGGAACGCCGCCTGTTCCCGCCTGATGACAATGAGTCTCCTCAGTGCATGGTAAATGCGGGCATGATGTGTGCCATTGTCAAGCAATTCCATTAATTCTTCCATGTTCCAGTTATGGCGGTTGATGGCGCGATTATTACTGGTGTCCCTCAGCTTTTCATAATCATTCCGGGTTCCAAACAGGCTGTGAATGTAAAATGCAGGAATACCCTGAAGCGCCAGCATAATGGCATGTGCACATAAAAATCGCTGTTCATGCCACTCATCCTCGCGTACTCCGCAGGCACAACAGGGAATGGTCGTCTGCAATGCATCGTAAAGAGAGATGTTGATTTCGTAAGGATGGTTGGTGTTATCAGACAATGCCCGCCAGGAAATATTTCCGCCAAAATCTTCCATGGTGCTCGTCATCTCAAGAATTTCTTCTTCATCCAGCAAACCTTCTGCCGGCCTCAGACCAATGCCGTCATGGGATGCTATGAAGTTCAGGTACGTCGTGCCCATGATCGCGTGTGGCATGCTGATGATCCATTCCTTGAGGTAATGGCAATTGCCAGTCAGCAAGGTATAAAGCAACAAGGGCGGTAGAGAGAAGTTATAGACCACGTGGGCTTCATTGGCATTGCCAAAATATTCCAGGTTTTCCCGATTGGGAATGTTTGTCTCGGTTATGATGATTGCATCTGTCGTGTGATGTTCAATGATTGTTCTTAACAGGCGCACCACCTCATGGGTTTGCGGCAGATTTATGCAGCTTGTGCCTATTTCCTTCCACAGAAACGCAATTGCATCAAGACGGAAGATTTTTATACCGTGTTCCAGGTATTTACGAATGATATGGACAAACTCGACCAGAACTTCCGGATTGGCAAAATTAAGGTCAGGTTGATCGTGCCCGAAAGTGCACCATACATATACAGGCCCTTCAGGGGTATGTATTTCCCGCAATAGTGGATTAGTTCGTGGACGCACTACTGCTGAAAGATCAGTGTCTGGTTTGACTTTTATGAAATAATCCTTGCCCGGTTCAAGACCTTCCTTGAATTGTGTGAACCAGCGGCTTCTGGCAGAACAGTGATTGATTACCAGATCGGCCATCAGTTTGAATTCAGAGGCTATATGCTCGATATCTTCCCATTCACCCAGGGCTTCATTGACCTGTGTGTATTCCATGACGGCGAAACCCGCATCCGAGCTGTAGGGAAAGAAAGGCAGTATATGGACAATATTAACGATATCGTGCAAGTGTTCCGAGATAAATTTATAAAGGGTATCCAGCGGCTGTTCATCTTTCCTGATAAATGTATCACCATAGGTGATGATAGCGATATCTTCTTCACTCCAGTGGCTCCTGTGTGGTTTCGGGATATTGGTGCGCTCGGACAGCCCCATGGTAGTAAGCAGGCGATGCGCCAGGTTGTCTGTATCAACGTCTTTATAAATGTGATTCAGATGACTTACAACACGAGCATGCAATTCATCATAACTGTCCGGTGGTGTCATTTGTAAAATTACCCCCGGTAATGTGTTAAATCATCTTTTACGGCCTGAACCATCTCCAGTGGTAATTCTGGTAAGGCACTGTTCACACGTGTCCAGCTCGGAATAAACGGGATTTCCATGGGGTTTTCCAGGAAGTGCAGTCCGGCCTTCATGATATTCTGGGCAAATAATTCTACTGCCTGTTCTTCGGAATGAATGTCCAGTGTAAGGCCGTTCATGATGGCATCATTGTGATAGGTTTCGATGAGGTCCAATGCAATTCGATAATAGGTTGCCTTAATCGATCGAAAGGTTTCAACAGAAAACACAGTACCCTGGGTGGCGAGTTTCCGGTATATGGCCTTGCTGATATCTATAGACATCTTGGACAATCCACCGCCATCGTTATCCGGGGAGAGTTCCTGGTGTTTATGATCATATTCATCGGCTATATCAACCTGGCAGAGGCGGTTGGTTGAGTAGTTTCGCTGCATCTCGGAGAGAATACCAATCTCAAGACCCCAATCGCTGGGAATACGCAAATCGTTGATTACGTCAGTACGGAATGAAAATTCACCCGCGAGTGGATAGCGATAACTATCAAGGTAGTCCATGAAATCATCAGGTCCAAAAATCTTTTTCAGTGATCGTAACAAGGGGGTAACCAGCAATCGACATACCCTGCCGGTGATAGTGCCATTCGCAATGCGAGCATAATAGCCTTTGCAAAATTCATAGTTGAAATTCGGGTTGGCAACTGGATAAATCAGGCGCGCAAGCAAATCCCGCTTGTAGGTCAGGATATCGCAATCGTGCAGGGCTACCGAGGATGAATTTCCGGCTGCCATGACATATCCAAGGCAATACCAGACATTGCGCCCTTTGCCCATTTCTTTCGGTGCGAGACTCTGTTGTTTCAGGTTATTGTCAATCGCACGTAGTCGCGCACCGTCATTCCATAACACCTTGTGTTCCTGGGGCAGTCGGGAAAAAAATTCAAGGGCATGACGATATTGAGCTTCATCTGCCCTATCCAGGCCGATTACAATTTCATTGAGATAGGGGACCTTGCAAAGTTCATCCACGATATTTGAAAGCGCAGGGCCCTCCAGTTCCGAGTACAGGCAAGGCAAAACCAGCGTCATGGGCCTGACCCTGGAATACCTGACGAGTTCCTTCTCCAGTTCATCAACGGGTCGATCGGAGAGGTTATGCAGGGTTGTGACAATGCCGTTTTGATAAAAATCACCCATGATTTTCTCTCATTAAATAATGTTCAGTTTTTCAAGACACAGGTTGACACTTTCATTCCAGCCTTCCGGGCCAAAGTGTTCACTGACGAGCAGATTATCTTTTTCGATAAGCAGTGGTTCATGCACAGGTGACCGTATCACTATTGCAAAATCTGCATTGTTAAGCATTTCAATATCGTTGGGGCTGTCCCCCAGTGCAATCACATAAATACTGTTGTTAAGTAGCCGCTTATAATAATCACGCAACCAGGCCACTGATTTACCCTTGTCCGTTATACCCGAGATATGTATGAAGCGTCCACCCTGGCTGGCTTGAAGGCCATGTTTTGCAAGCTCCACAGAGAATGTACGCAAGCTGGTCTCGTTATCTTGCCACAATAAGGGTTCGGTAAAGTCACGTTTTCTGGCGTTATGGCTTTCCCGCTGTGAGAGGCCGGTATATTCTGATAATTCCTCGTCCGTCATATCGCTAAATCCCCTGAATTTCAGTTGCAAATCATTTTTCAGACGGGAAACGACCGGCAGGAAATCTTCACGAGGTGTGCCCAAAGCAATGACCTCATAATCATCGCCTTTTGGCAGGTAAATTCCACCACCGTTTTCAATGATGAATGGGTGATGGTTATTTAATGTCTCCCGGATTGACAGCAGCTCCGCTGCAGTCTTGCTGCTATTTAGTATCAGCGGGATATCCAGTTTTGCGAGTAAATCCAGTGCAGGGCGGGCAGCTGTAAATCTGTAGGTATAATGATCCAGCAAGGTCCCGTCCAGATCCGTAATAACGACTAAATTTTTCCCGGACTGCATTTATACATTGTTATATAACCGTGCCGGGCAATCCAGACCTGGTATTAAAAACGTACGAATCAGCCAGTGATTAAGTTGCCCGGTGTCTGAATATAAGCAACGAAAGGCCTGCCAATAGCAGGAACCCGCCTGAAAAAATGAACGTACCCTGCCAGGTCATCCAGCCAAAATCGGCCGTCACGACTTGTGGATTGTCAGGTGAATATAAAACAGTTAGTTCATCCCTCAGATCAGGTCGTATCAAATACATCTGGAACATATCCCTGGACGTGATAGCCTGGCCTTCACTGGTGATAAAATTATAAATTGCCCATTTACTTCCTCTGGCGCCCCGCTTGATATCAACCACCGTTGCCTGCGCCCCTGCGCCGTTATTCCACAAGGGCAGCAATTGTTTCGTGTGATAGCTTGCTGCAAATAAACAGGCCAGTGCCAGTATGACACAGGCAATAAAACCGGCCCGGTCACTGACCTTTTGATTACGGGGGAAAATCAATTGATTTCTGACTAGTCAGTATGAAGTTTGCCACTAAGTGCGAGCTTACCGTCTATTTCAACAGTTATGGTTTGACCGACTTTGAGATCAGGTATTTCCCCGGTGTTTGTGGATTCGTTATCAAATTTACCACCGCCATCCACCAGGGGAATTAATGCCACTTCCTTGCCATCGGCCTTGACGACGGCAACAGTATTTTGAGGTGACTTGATCTTGCGCAGGGTTATTCTCAGTCGTTCGGTGCCATCAGCATAGGATTTCCGCTCAACTTTACCGGAAGGTTTTGAAAAGAAACCGCTTTTCCCGGTTAGTTTGGCCTCAAGTTCATTTTTTACGGTTCTGATGCCCATGAATTGTTAATTTAATGTGATTAATTTTCCTGTAAGCTGGACTATTCAATAGTTATAAATTGCATCGTAATAGATATAGTCAAGCATAGATAGTTATGCAAATTTTACCATTCTATGCCTCCCTGCTGGCCCTGATGTTCGTGGCGCTCAGCCTGCGGACCATACGGATGAGAAGACGGAAGCAGGTGGCAGTGGGTGATGGCGGTAATCTGGAAATGCTACGTGCCATGCGGGTGCACAGCAATTTTGCCGAATATGTGCCAATCAGCCTGATCCTGCTCTATTTCGTTGAACAGCAATCCGCAAACCCGGTACTCATTCACGCGCTTTGCCTCTGCCTGCTGGTTGGCAGGATTATTCACGCCATCGGGGTAAGAAAAGTCAGGGAAGATATCAGGTATCGTGTACTGGGAATGAGTATGACGTTTACCGTCATTATTGTCTCGGCAATATATATTTTGTTGTCCTACACCTGATAACGGTAGAGGCGTGTTACACAATCATCGACTCGCGCTTGAGGTTGGATTACCGGTTTATCAAAACCTTAATGGTCCACAGCTGGAAACTGACATGGTGATTACATCAGGCTGGCAGTATGCCTTCTGAGTAATACAACACAGATAATTAATTAAAGTCAGCGATCAATTCTTTTTTGCCACTGCATGCTGAGCCACATACCAAGCAGCATCGCAGTGACAAAACCGATGATCTCGACTGAAAGGCTGGCCAGCGCAGTAATGGCAGGACCGGGACACAGGCCTGCCATACCCCAACCGATTCCAAACAGTATGGCTCCCGTGATCAAACGGGGATCTATACGGGTTTTGGTTGGCAGCATGAACTGATCAGAAAAAAATGGTTGTGTGCATTGCTTGATTAGACTGAATGATGGGAGAGCAATCACGAGAGCGCTCACCATGACCAGCAGGAGTGTCGGGTCCCAGACTCCGGCAACATCCAGAAAGCCGATTACCCGGGTCGGGTTGATCATTTCCGATACACTCAGACCCAGCCCGAAAAGCGTTCCACATAAATAAGCTGTTATTGCTTTTTTCATACGAGTACATGCCTCATGATAAAGACAGTCAGGATTGCCACAACGATAAAAATAATGGTTGCAGTGATTGATCGTTTCGAGCACCTGGCTATACCACATATGCCATGGCCGGAGGTACAACCGGCACCCAGGTTTGTACCAAATCCTACAAGCAAGCCCGCAAACAATAATTGCCAGCCACTGGCCTGCATTTGTATAAGCAGGTTACCGCTGATCAACCTGTAAATAATTGCTCCTGAGACAAGGCCGATAACAAACAGTCCGCGCCAGGTAATTTCATTTTTCGCACGGGTAGCCAGCAAACCACCCACAATGCCCGATATGCCGGCAATGCGACCTATGCCAGCCAGCAGGAAGGACGCTGCGAGGCCGATGAGAATGCCTCCGGCAATTCCCCCGGTAATATTAATGTTTTCGACCATAGGGATAGCGTCATCCAAACTGTTCCAAAGATCAAATTTTCCGAAATTCACCAACATTTGCCCTGTTTCCTGCCGAAAACACACCTGGAGGGTGGAAGTCAAATCTCGATAAATGTTAAGTTGTTGGACTTGGTATTAGCCACGATTCAGGAGTAATGACGAATTGAACGAGCAATTTGTTCGCATTGACGCAGATCTATTGATTCCCGGAGATGGCGATCCGCTCCGTAATCACACGGTAATCCTGGGCAACGGGATCATTGACTGGATAGGTCCAACGACATCGGCACCCCGAACAGGAGATGACGTCGAGTCTGTTTCTGTTCCTGTACTGATGCCGGGCCTCTGGGATTGCCATGCCCATCTCACTGGTCTTTCCACGACCAGCCTTGATGATGTCATGCGTCTGCCCATTCCTGTTGCCGCCGCCCGTTCTGTACGTGATGTCAGCTGTGCAATTAACGCGGGCGTGACCAGTGTGCGAGAAGTCGGCGGCTTTGGTGTTTACATTGCCAGGGTGATCAATGAAGGATCGATCCCGGGTCCGAACATCTACGCCGCGGGTGATTTGATCTCACCCACCGGGGGTCATGCCGATTTACATACTTACTCAACTGGTTGTGTCGCCGAGCTGGGTGAGCAGGGTGGCTGGCTCAGGACCTGTGATGGTATCCCGGAATGCCTGCGCGCCGTTCGTCTGCAGCTGCGGCGAGACGCCAAACTGATCAAGATTTGTGCCTCCGGTGGTGTGCTGACCACCTATGATGATCCGATGCATCAGCAATTCACGGATGAGGAGCTGCGGGCGATGGTGGAAGAGGCCGCCCGCGCAGAACGGATTGTTGCGGCACATTGTCATGGCAAGGCCGGGATCATGGCCGCATTGCGTGCCGGTGCAAAGACCATCGAGCATGGTACCTATCTGGATGAAGAAGCGGCCGAAGCCATGAAAGAAGCAGGGGCCATTCTGGTCACAACCCGGTTTGTTAAAGTCCGTATGCTTGAACATGGCAAGCGGACCGGTATCCCCGATTATGCCTATCAGAAATTACTGGATACAGCTGACCGCCAACGGCAGGCCGTGGAGCTGGCCATCAAATCCGGGGTAACAATTGCTGCTGGTACAGATTCCCTATCCAGTGGTGATGACACTGCCTTGCCATGGGGACTGCATGGCTATGAACTCAAGTTGCTGGTCGATGCCGGTATGAAACCACTAGAAGCGATTCGGTCAGCAACTGCAACTGCACCACTAACACTGGGACCTCAGGCACCCAGGAGTGGACAGGTCAAGCAGGGATATGACGCTGACCTGATTGCTGTGAGTAAGGATCCGATCAAGGACATCAATGTTCTTACCGGGCCTGACAATATTACTCATGTCTGGAAGAATGGGCATAACTATAAATCGCCTGATTAGTTCCATCACATAATCTTAACGTTTATTGATTAGAGGAGTGTTTGATGCTGAAGTCGATAAACCCGACGGATGAATCGGTTGTCTTTGAACGTAAGACGGATAACAGGAATGAAGTAAACCGGAAACTGGATTCTGCAAAACATGCGTTCAGTGACTGGAAAACAAAATCATTCAGCGAGCGGGCCAAGTTGCTACACAGTTTCGCGAACTCATTGCGTGATGACAAGGTCCGCC
>JBFFIE010000055.1:0-8014 GCA_041556555.1 Gammaproteobacteria bacterium | reverse complement strand
GCCATTCTATTACTCTGCACCAAGACCTTTGATAATCCCGAGGTGCTGGACCGTATCGAGAACAAGCAGCAAATCATCCCGGTACAAAACGGCTTCGATATCCTTTTGGACAGCCAGCCGCATTACGGCGAAGCCATTTCCTCGTTTGTATCTGAATGCGAACGTAACCGGCCCTATACCCGGATTACCCGCCCCGGCGATCTGTACATCGGTCCACGGCGCCCGGCCAGCGATGCGGAAAAGCAGGTACTCGCCAATCTGGCAGATGCGTTAAAACAAGGTGGACTTTTCACTGTCCAGCTTGTTAACGATATCTTGCCTTATAAAGCGGCCAAGCTCATGTATAACGCCGCCATCTCGCCGCTGGCGGCCTCCGCCGGCGTCGATAACGCGACCCTGTTATCGGACAAACTGGCAAAGCGGCTGTTCTTTAAATTGATCCTGGAAAACTATGCCATCCTCAAGCATGCCAGGCTGCCGCTGGCAAAGATCGGTCCGTTCCACCCCGACACCGTGGCAAAGATCCTGAAGACCCCGGGCCTGCCGGAGATCATGGCTGTGTTTTTCAAACCTTCCCTGCGCGGCACCTATTGTTCCATGGCACCGGACATCGGCAGCGAACATACCGAGATCGATGCCTACAACGGTCATCTCGTCAATCTGGCCGGCGACATGCCCTGCCCTTATAACCGCGCGGCCGTCAGGCTCATTAATTACATCACCGCCCAGCGCATGGCACCGAACTATGCTCACCTTGATATCATGGTGGATGGCCTCAAGGAACGGGGAATCACGGTTTGATCCTGGTGACCGGAGGTGCGGGGTTTATCGGTTCACACCTGGTAACTCAATTACTCGACGAGGGCGAACAGGTCCGGGTCCTGGAAAAACCGGGGGCTTCCGTCGAACATCTGCCACTCGACCGGATCGAACTGATCTCGGCTGATATTCGTGATCAAGCCGCCGTTGATGCTGCCACGAAAAGTTGTGATTATGTTTACCATCTTGCTGCCGATCCCAACCTCTGGCGCAAGGACACCGCCGAGTTTGATGCCATTAATTATCACGGCGCCCTGAATGTCATCAATGCGGCGTTAAAAAACGGGGCTGGGCGCGTCGTCCATACCAGCACGGAAAGCATCCTCACCTCCAAAGAATTTTCCGGTGGCTCGGTGGAACACCTGGACCTGGAAGAGTCCGACATGATGGGGCCTTATTGTTTGAGTAAATTCCGTGCCGACAAGGCCGCGCTGGAGATGGCAAACAACGGGGCGGATGTTATTGTCGTTTGTCCCACGCTACCGGTGGGTCCCGGCGATCGGGCACTGACCCCGCCCACTCGCATGGCACTGGCTTTTTGCCGGGGTGAACTTCCCGCCTATCTCGATTGCCGTTTCAATCTCGTCGATGCCCGGGATGTCGCCACCGGTATGATCGCGGCCATGAAAAAGGGAAGACCAGGCGTGCGCTATTTGCTTGGCGGCCAGAATTACCGGCTGGCGGACTGGTTGAAGGTGCTGGGTAAAGAAGTGGGCCGGCCGGTTCCGCGTTTTACCGTGCCTTACTCCCTGGCCTTGACCGTGGCCTGGTTCAGTGAATACTGGGCGCGATACGTGACGGGAAAGATGCCAATGGCAACCGTCACCGGCGTCCGCCTTACCCGCCGCTGCATGTATTTCGATCCCACACCCAGTCTTAAGGAACTCGGTTTAAATCCTAGACCCGTCACCGAGTCGGCGCGTGATGCCGTGGCCTGGTTCCGCGCGGAAGGATTAATCTGAATCATAAAAAACCCGCATCAAGCGGGTTTTTTATGGTTTGCTTTAAAAAATAGAACTAGAGTTTCATCTTCACATAACTACCCGGTGCCTCTTCAATGGCCTTCAGCTTGTCACCACCCGGTTGTCTGGCCGGGACTTTCTTGCCGGAAGTGGCCTTCAACCACTTGTGCCAGTCCGGCCACCAGCTGCCCTCAAAGGACTCGACATTTTCATACCACTGCTCCGCCGGCACATCCACATCACCACCCGTGTAATAACCGTACTTTCCGGAATCCGGATGATTGACGATACCGGCAATGTGCCCTGATTTTCCCAGTACGAACCGAACAGGACCACTAAACAACTGGGCACCGGCATAGGTACTGATCCAGGGCGCGATGTGATCATCTTCGGTTGAGATAAAGTAAGCCGGGCTATCAATACTGCTGACATCAATTGGCACGTCACCAATGCTGATCCCGCCCTTGTCCTTGAAGCTGTTTTCCAAATACATCTTGCGCAGATAGGTGCTGTGCATCTTTGCCGGCATGCGTGTGGAATCGGAATTCCAGTAAAGCAAGTCAAACGGCAACGGTTCCTTGCCCAACAGATAGTTGTTCACATAAAACGACCAGATGAGATCGTTTGAACGCAGCATATTGAATGACATCGCCATATCCTTGCCGTCATGATATCCCTGTTCATTCATCTTGTTCTCAAGGGCCTTGACCTGCTGCTCATCAATGTAGACACCGAGGTCGCCCGGGTCCGCAAAATCAATCATGGTGACAAAGAAGGTCGCGGATTTAATGCGCTCATCCTGTTTTGCCTTGAGATAAGAGAGTGCCGCAGCCAACAGGGTACCGCCGATGCAGTAACCCACGGCATTGACTTCGTGCTCACCGGTAGACTCTTCAATCGCATCCATCGCGGTGATCAGGCCATCGAAAATGTAATCTTCGAAGTCGATCTCGCTGTGGTTCTCATCAGGATTGATCCAGGAGATGACGAATACCGTGTAGCCCTGTTCCACCAGCCATTTGATCATGGAATTCTTGGGCTGGAGATCGAGGACATAGTATTTGTTAATCCACGGCGGCACGATCAGTAAGGGTGTCTTGTACACGGTTTCGGTTGAGGGCGTGTATTGGATCAACTGCATCAGATCATTTTGATAGATAACCTGACCCGGCGTGGTGGCGATATTAACGCCCAGCTTGAACGCTTCCTTGTCAGCCATGCTGATCTGCAACTGGCCGGTCCTGGGATCGAAATCCTTGCAGAAATTCTGAAAGCCCTTCACCAGGTTCTGGCCCTGAGTCTGGAGCGCATGCTCCAGGACTTCCGGGTTCGTCAGCGCGAAGTTACTGGGTGACATGGCATCAACAAACTGCCTAGTATAAAACTCCAGTTTATGGGCCGCTTTTTCATCCAGGCCTTCAATGTTACTGACGGTCTTGAGGATGGCATCGGCACCCATCAGATAGGACTGCTTGATAAAATCAAAAAAGGGATTCAACTCCCAGGCCTCATGCTTGAAGCGACGATCAGTCGGCTTGTTATTGCCTTCTTCTGTCCCGGTCTTGCCCATGAACCGGGACATCGAATCCTGCCAAAGGCTCATGTAAGAACCCATCGAATTCAAATGATTCTGCAGCAACTGCTCAGGGGTGCCCGTCCATGACTGTGTCAGGTCGACCATGGCCTGGCTGAAGCCAAAAGGGTCAAACGGATTATAGGTGGCCTGACTGTCTTCGGTTCCAGTGTCTCTGGGCTTTTTATCAGCTGCACTATTTCTCATGTTTTTGTTTTTCATCAATAAGTTAGGTAACTATTCAGCAATTTTGCTGCATTGCAATATAATCGCTAAACGCCTGATTGTCAAAAAATTCGATCCTGGTTATTCCCTGGATCGGGCTTAGCTGTTATCTGAGAGGATGGCCTCCTTCTCTTTCCTGATCATCTCAATGTGTTTGAAGGCCACGTAATATTTATAGATGTTACGGACATAGACGACAGGTTCCCTGCTGATCGTTCTGGAGGCAGCCACTTCCACATTGCCAAACCAGCGATTGCGATCAAACCCCATGGTCCTGGCCTTGTTCCGGGCCCTTGTGATGTTCGCTGGCCCGGCGTTATAGGCCGCGAAGGAAAACATGACACGATCGAGCTGTTCAATCCCGGGATCACTGAAGTAGCGGTCGCGGATGAAGCGAAGATACTTTACCCCGGCATGGACGTTGTTCTCCAGCTTGTCAATGTTCTTGATATTGACATTGGGATCCTTCGCCGTGCTTGGGCGCACCTGCATGATACCGATGGCGCCCGCCGGGCTACGCTTGCTTTGATCCAGTCTGGATTCCTGATAGCCCTGGGCTGCGATCATGAGCCAGTCGAAATCATAACGGTCCGAGTATCGCTTGATGATCTCGATGGTCTCCTGGTAACGCTGCTGGCTTTCCTTGTTGTATACGTTCTCGATCCATTTGCTACTGCCGAGATAACGATTAATCAGGATATTCCCCAATAACGTCCCCTTACGGGATTTTTTGACAAACCCATTGACCGATTCGAGGAGTTGCGGCGCGTCTTTGCGGACGGCCCAGGCTATGGAACGTCCTGAATGCACCGCCAGGTTTTTATGGACCTTGATGTTTTTAAAAACCTGTGTCCAGAGTTCGGCCTTGTGGCTATCCACAATGACAGCGGGGATAATGCCGGCATTCACCATCTCCAACAAGTCATAGTCCTCCAGCAGTTCATCGGCCTTCTTGATCGGGATGGTCTTCTTTTTCTGTTGCTTTCTTTTCTTGTTCAGGTCTTGCAGATGCTCATAATAACTGCTGGATTCCCTCACATGAATGCCTTGTTTTACCAAATCATCAAAGGAAGTGACTTCCTTTTTTATTGCGGGGCCGGTGATCACCAGTTCGCTGACATCGGGATAAAGCGGGTTTGAAAAACTGACTTTCTTCTGCCGTTCTGGGGTAATCGTCAGGTTGGCGGCGGCGATATCCCCTCTGCCTGTCGCCAGGTCATCAATCAGCCTGTCACGGGCAACCGGTATGAGTAATACACGCAGGTATCTGGCCTTTTTGCCATGCGTTTTTTTCAGATAATCTTCCAATTCCCTGGCTAACTCGACGATCAGTCCATTTTGTTTGCCATCCTTGAAACTGAAATAAATCGGATTATAAACCGTTAACAGACGGATAAACCCCCGCTCCAGCATCTTATCCAGATCACCGCTCCAGGGATCGGTCGCGTGATCGAGAACTGCCTGTTCATCCTTGCGTTCCGCAGCAGATACAGTGCCTGCCCAGACCAGGAGACTCATCCACAACAGAATGATGCCAATTTTTCTGTGTAAACGATCCATCGAATTTCTTTTTAAGTCTGTCGAGGAAGGGAATTGTCCGGTGTGATTAATCCCGATGCAGACGCACATTAATGGGACCAACACTGTCGAGGTGTACATCGCGTTGCGGGAAGGCGATGGTGATTCCGGCCTCCTTGAATTTACGATTAATGGCCTCATTGAGTTCTGTGATGGTCTGCAAGCGATGTTCCATGGACGGCAGATAGGCCCTTAACTGCAGATTGAGTGTGTTATCACCAAAGTTATCAAACGTCAGCAGCGGCGCCGGATCATCCAGCACATTCTCATGTTCATCTGCAGCCTCTTTCATCAGTTCCAGCGCCCGCTTCACATCACTGCCATAAGCAATGCCGACCTGAATATTAGCTCTGTTGATCGAATCACTGAGCGTCCAGTTCAGCAGCCGGCCGGTGATAAATTCCTTGTTCGGCACGAGCAATTCCTGCCGGTCCCAGTTGGTAATCGTTGTCGCCCTGATCTGGATTCGGGTCACTGTGCCGGTGGTATTACCAACGGTGACGATGTCACCAACCCGTATCGGCCGTTCAAACAATATGATCAGGCCGCTGATAAAGTTGGCAACAATCTCCTGGAGTCCAAAACCGATACCCACACCGAGGGCAGCAACCAACCACTGTATCTGGGACCAGCTACCACCCAGGAAAGTGAAAAATACGATGACCCCTATCGCAAAGATGCTATAACGCAACAAGGTTGCCGCCGTGTACCTTGCCCCCGGGGTGATCGATATCCGCTGCAACAGGATAAACTCCAGGATAGCAGGCAGCCCCCTGGCCGCTGCAATGGTCACAATTATAACAATAATGGCCAGCGCCATATCCGCCAATGTCACCGGCACGGATTTCGGCACCCCATCGACTATCTCGGTCTGGTGCCAGAGTGAAACATCTTCAAGGATACCGAACGCCGGCAGGACCGGTGCCCATATCAACCAGAGGCCGATAACACCGGCAAACAGGACAACCGTGTTCAACAGCTTTTGACTCTGCACATTCAAGCTGACGATATCGACCTCGTGCTCATTCACCTCCGGGGCCTCGTCACCGCCTGTCTTTTCGGGTCTCGCCTGTGCGGCTTTCTCAGCCCCTGTTTCATGCAGGAAAGCCTGTAATACAACCAGCCTTCGACCCACGATTAATAGCCAGCGAACCACCAGGCTGTGAACCAAAACCAGGAAAAATATCAGCCAAAGCATATCGATGAGATTCCGTGTGAGTGTTGCACCTGTGTAGAGATAACCCATCAGCACCAGTATCATCATTCCCACAGTCAGCGCCACAAGGCCACCCAGCCATAAGGGACGTAAACGATTCAGTGCACTCGCGGGATGACTGGCCAGAAAATCAGCAATCACACCTCCGCGGGGAGTGAAGACACGAATAATAAAAAAGCCGATGGATCCAATCGCAAACAGCACAACCAGCACTGCCAGTCCACCGCCATAGCCGACCCTGTCGATATTGACACTGTGAACAACAATAAAGAGTGCTGGCAGGAACAGCACCATCAACAAACTTAACTCCTGATGTATCTTTCTGACAGCGTTGACAGGCCAACGCAAATGTCTCGCAGCCAGACCATCAGGAATACAGATGTCAGCAAAGAACAACAAGATGATAAATTCATGGGAGAAGCGCATCAGTCCGACTCCCACCGCATTGGAGAATTCACTGATGTCGGGTGCAGAAACCAGTAACCAGCCAATCAGCATTAATAATAACGGCAGCGGTGCTGCGGCGAGCGCTGTCCACATCAATGCCATTAGCGTATGAATAAAGTTATCACTAGGCGCTTGACGGATATCCTCACCTGTCGAAACCACCTTTTTGAGAAAACGTCTGCGCAGAAGTGTTAACAGTCCAAGCAAGACAACACCAAAGCTCATGAGATAATTATCAGTAAGTTGTCTTGCCAGGTCCCTGACCGTCTGGTACCAGTTCGCGGGTGATAAGAGCCTGCCTACTTCATCAGGCAGGTTGTCAAGCATGGAAAGGCTGACTGGCTCGATACTCCGAATCCACAGCAGTCTTTTCCTGAGGTACTCGCTGTAGCTCTCAATGATGTCAATGAGCTGCCGCTGGGCAAGTTCAAGCTCTCCCAGTGCCCGCAGATAATTACCTTCGGTTGAAACCGCCTTCTTGAGCAGGTCCACGCGGGTGGTGATCAATTCCCTGAGTTCACTTTCAATATCGTATGCCTGATACGGTGGCAGGTCCTTGGTTAACTGGTCGATGTAGCTGTCAATGTCACGTAGTTTACGAAGCTCCTCGCCGTACTGTATTTGTCTTAGTCCCGCATCAACGATCAATTGTTCGCGTTCCCTGGCTTTCTGGCGAATCGATGCCAGCTCAGGTAGAGACCGGCGCTGTTCCATCAGCACCCTTCCCAGTGCCTCGCTCAATCCGGCCACTTCGAGTTTTTGTTTGACCGTGTTCAGTTCTTCCCTGAGGCGACTGGTATTTTCGCGAGCCTCATTGTACTCGCTGGTAATACTCTCCAGTTGCTGCGCTGTTGTTTTTAATCTATCACTAAGTGCGACATTGTTTTCAGCCAGGTTCTGGATCAGGGGGTGCTTTTCCTTGAGTTTCTCCTGAACCGCTTCCGCTTCCTGCTGGACTTGCTCGGCCTCTTCCAGGCGACTCTTGCTGAGTCGATTCTCGAGCAGTTGCACACGAGTGGAAACATAATTGACGTTGTATTCCGCGAGATCTCTCTTTGCTTCCAAAAGTCTCACTCTTGCCTGGTGACTGAGCAACTCATTGTCCAGCTTCTTGATCTCGTTGCTGAGTGCATGGGCCCGGGTTTCCTGTTCCCATTTCCGTGCCTGCTTCATCTCGGCGGTCTCATCCGGTGG
>JBFFIE010000054.1:0-8384 GCA_041556555.1 Gammaproteobacteria bacterium | reverse complement strand
TGGCGCATCGGTGGCCGTTTGCATTACGACGCCACCTGGACAGATCGTGATGGCACCGATATCGGTAATTCCGGCCAGGAATTCCGTCGTGCCCGGCTTTATGCCAGTGGTGTGATCGACAAGGTCTGGAAATGGAAATTCCAGTACGACTTTACTGATCTCGATAACGAGCCTCAGGAAGGTATTGAAGATGCCTTTGTTGAATATACCGCTTTACCTGTCTCTATCGCTGTAGGTCAGAAGAAGGCTCCTTTCACGCTCGAAGAGATGACCAGCTCCAAGTACATCACCTTTATTGAACGTGCGATGGTCATTGATGCCATGTCTAGTACCGTTGGTAAACGCCGCGGTGGTCTGCATTTCCATACCAAGTTCAATGGCCAGTTCTCCCTGGGCGCTGCGGTCACCGGTAACCGGGTCACTGCTGAAGACTTTGCCAGTGAATATGCCTTCACCGCCCGCGGTACCTGGTCACCGATCCATAACGACCAGCAATCCATCCACCTCGGTGTCGGCGGCGGCTGGCGTAACATCGATGATACCTTGCGGGTTCGTGCAAGACCCGGCTGGAATCTGGCCAACCATCCTGTCGATACGGGGGATGTTGCCGTCGACAGCGTCACCTCATACGGTGTTGAAGGAGCCTGGGTCTATGGCCCCTGGTCATTACAGGGTGAGTATGTGCAGTATGACGCTGACGAGGCGGCAGGCGTAGTCGTTGACCAGGATGGCTCCGGTTATTATGTCTACGGTAGTTATTACCTGACCGGTGAGACCCGGCATTACAACTGGAAGGGTGGTAATTTCAAGGCAACCAAGGTCAGGAGTCCGTTTGGCAAGGGTGGCCCGGGCGCCTGGGAGGTTGCCGCCCGCTACGGCTCACTGGACCTGGATGACGCCCTTGGCGGCGAAATCGACGCCTTCACCGCGGCCCTGAACTGGTATGTGAATAACAACATCATGTTCAAACTGAACTACAACAAGGTACTGGATTGTTCAGACACCTGCGACCTGGGACTGGGTCTGGCCCCGTCCTCAACGGGTAACACCGGCGGAAAACCCTCTGCCGTTACCCTCAGGACCCAGGTATTCTTCTAATACCTGAGAGACCGGCAGCAGAGCAAAAACCCCGCTATTGATTTATCAACCAAAATTATTGGATTCATCTTAAACGTCCGCTTTCTGCCAAAAGCGGACGTTTAAATTTCCCAAATCGACTAATTATTTGATTTGGATCAAACAAGCTTAAGGTAAATCTTCGTATTCTTACTTGTAGTACAACAAAAATTATTTGGTGAAGTTTCTTATATTTAGAGGGATTAGCGGCTCACCCCTCCTCTTGAGTTGCAATTTAGCAACGAACCGCCTGAAAGTGAAACTATTACTTAAGAATATAGTTATTTAAAAAGTTTTAAACAGAGTCATCGGCTTCTCAATTAATTCGATTGGAGAAATTAATGAGTGTGAATACGAAAGAATCTGCAAAAAGCCGTCGAAAATTCCTTAAAAATATAGGAGGGATAGCTGCTCTAACTGCTGGAGCCACCGCCCTGCCAAAGGCAGCGATCTCCAAGATAACCAAAAAGAAAGTTCAATACGGTATGCTTATCGATACACGCCGTTGTATTGGTTGTCATGCCTGCAGTGTTGCCTGTAAAAGCGAGTTTGATGTGCCGTTGGGGGTTTATCGAAGCTGGGTCGAATACACAGAAAAGGGCACTTTCCCTCATGTTGATCGATCGTTTCTACCCAGGCTTTGCAATCACTGCTCAGAACCGCCGTGTGTCAGGGTATGCCCCACTAATGCAACTTGGAGACGTGACGAAGATGGCCTTGTTGTAATCGATCCGGATATTTGTATTGGTTGCAAGTACTGCATCCATGCCTGCCCGTATGGCGCCCGCTTTCTTAATCCCGTTACCGGTGCCGCCGACAAGTGTGATTTCTGCATGCACCGTATCACCCAGGGGTTAGAACCTTCTTGCGTCAATACCTGTATCGGCAGGGCCCGTATATTTGGTGATATTAATGATCCAAACAGCGAAATCTCCCACCGTCTTGCAGAAAATCCGACCACCGTTCTACGCAAAGAGATGGGGACAAAACCTAACGTTTATTACATCGCGGCAGAGCATGCTGATGAACACGATCAAAAATATCGGAATGAGTACATCAGTGTTAAAACTCACCGCAAGGAAAAACAGAGAATATGACTATGAATGGCTATGAACTTACTTGGGGCGTTCCTGTAATCCTGTATCTCTTTCTGGCCGGGGTCGGGGCAGGTGCACTGACCGCCAGTGCTTCAATGTTTCTGCGCGGAGGACCAACCGGCCGCTATTTCAATATCGCCCGCTATGGCGCATTCCTGGCGGCGCCACTGGTTATCATTGGCACCGGTATGCTGGTGTTCGAACTTGGTTCATTCCAGGCAGGACACTGGTTTAAGTTTCTGAACCTGTTCAAGGTCATCAACCTGTCGCCGATGTCCATCGGTACCTGGTTGCTTGTGTGGTTTATTCTTATCAGCATTCCATATGCCTACACATTTCTGCCGAAAAATGCTGCGCCGGGGGATACTTTTGATGTTATGCGGCGACTGCTGGCATGGATTTCGGTGCCACTAGGTATTGCTGTTGCCGTATATACCGGTGTTCTTTTGGGTGCCATGCCGTCGCGGCCGTTCTGGAACTCACCCATCCTGGCGATGCTATTTCTGCTGTCCGCGCTCTCAACCGGTGTGGCGGTCCTGCTGCTGATCAATACCATAATGAACAGGAATAATCCTGATCCGGGTAGCAAAATGGATGCTGAACATGCGAATTATCTGTTGGCTGAGTCCGATACATTGCTTATCGGACTGGAGATACTAGTGATCTTTCTGTTCCTCATGTATGCCCATCTCAGTGTTGGCAGTCAACGTGAGGCTATCAAGGTCATTGAATGGGGCGGAGAGTTGTCTCTCATGTTCTGGTTCTGGGTCGTGTTTATCGGTCTTTTGATTCCCGTCACGGTCGAGTTATTTCATACCATACCAAAGATTGTCAGTCATAAAGAGGTTGTTCTGCATCCTGTCATGATTTATGTCATTCCTGTTTTAGTATTGTTTGGCGGGTATATGCTGCGGCATGTCATCGTTGTAGGCGGGCAAATTACCGGCCCACTGGGACTTTGAATACGAGGATGAAAAAATGATGATTAATCGGCGTGATTTATTGAAGTTGGGAGCGGTTGCAACAGGGGCGCTATTCACTCAGGGTAATGTGCTCGCCGCACCGCCGGTATCTGAATTGTCCAGCGGCAAGGATTTTTCACCTAAGACCGGCCTGCAGCGGATAAGCAAGCCCTCGGCCTGCTGGCAGTGCGTGACCCGCTGTCCAAACATCGGTTATATTGAGGATGGACGGCTCGTGAAGGTTGAAGGTCAGCCCCGTTCCATCCGCACCATGGGTTTGATCTGTGCCAAGGGTCAGGCGGGTGTAAACCAGGTCAATGATCCGGATCGGATACTCTACCCGATGAAACGGGTTGGTAAACGCGGTGAGGGCAAATGGAAGAAGATCAGCTGGGATGATGCGTTGACCGAAGTAGCGGATCGGCTGAAAACCCTTCGTGACGAGGGTCACCCGGAAAAATTCATGTTTCATTACGGGCGCATGAAGGCCAGTTCCTCGAAGATCGTCAAGCAGTTTCTCGCCGCTTACGGCACCAAGACCATCGGCAATCACACCAGTATCTGCGAGGGCGGGAAGTGGACGGCCCAGGAATTGACCTGGGGTAAACACTACGACAACTGGGACATCGACCGGTCAAGGTTCATCCTGAATTTCGGCTCAAATGTCATCGAGGCCCATACTAACCACGTACCGCTTGCGCAACGGGTGGTCAACGCCATGGTCAATCGTGACGTACAGTTGGTGACCTTTGATGTGCGACTGGCAAATACTGTCGCAAAATCCACCAACTGGATACCCATCAAGCCGGGCACCGACGGAGCCGTGGCGCTGGCAATGTGCCATTACATTATGAATGAAGATTTATATGGGGAAGCAGGGAGGGATTTTCTGAAATTTTGCAAGGTTACCAAAAATCCAGATGCCACTATCGACGAAAAAATCTACGCCCTGAAACAACACCTTGCCCAGTACACACCGGAGTGGGCCGAACAGGTGAGTGGTGTGCCTGCCCATAAGATACGTTCTGTTGCCAGGGAATTCGCGACGCACAAGCCCGCCGCCCTGATCAGTTACCGAGGCGCCGTTGCCCATGCCAACGGCAATGATACAGAACGTGCCATACAGATGCTGGCGGCGATCACCGGAGATATTGACAGACCGGGAGCACGTTGCCGGGGTGTGGGGGCTAAATGGAAATATCCGCATGGAGCGGAACATGTGCCGAAAGCAAAGAAGCTGGACATTCTCGATGGCTTCAAAGGCGAGGTGGCCTACCCAACCCATCATATCAGTCAACAAGTACTGGATGTGATCCGTGATGGCAGCCAGGGGCGGCCTGACGTCTACATGTGGTATTGCTACCAGCCGGTATACTCCAACCCGCAGGTGCAACAAAACATTGAAGTGCTCAAGGATGAAGAGGTGCTGCCCTATACGGTTTGTGTCTCGCCGTTCTATGATGAATCTGCGGCGCTGGCTGACCTGATCCTGCCCGATACGACCTATCTTGAACGCTGGGACTGGGAAGATATGGTGGGTCCGAATCAGGTACCCGAATTCTACATCCGCCAGCCCCTGGTCAAACCCATGGGTGAGGTACGTGATTTCAAGGATGTATGTTGTGAACTGGCTGAACGGATGGGGTTTCCGCTGGGTTACAGTTCGGCGGAAGAATTCGTCCAGCTGTCCTGTGAGATGACCCCCGGCATTAAGGAAGCTGGAGGTTTCCGTTATATGGTGGAGAACGGGGTTTGGGTAGACCCGGAATCCAAGCCTAACTACTACAGCTACAAGAAAGAGATTGCTCCTGAAAAACTGACCGGGGAAGGGGTAATCTATGATGAAGAAACCGGCGTCTACTGGAACTGGCATGAATCCAAGGCCAAAAGCGAGGTAGAGGCCCGCACAAAGGGATACACCCATACCAAGAATGCCTATAAGGGATACATAGGGCAGAGCATCAACGGTACGGTTTATGCCGGTTTCGAACCGGATAAACTGAATAAATCAGGCTATTTTGAATTTTATTCCAGCCTGCTGGAGGAGAAAGGCTACCCACCATTGCCCACTTACACGCCGATCCCCGAACATGAGAAGATGTCGCCGGGACAACTGATCCTGAGCACATACAAGGTCAATGTCCAGAGTCATTCCCGAACGCAAAACTGTAAGTGGCTCACCGAGATCTATCACGAGAATCCGGCCTGGCTCAATCCTGAAGATGCAGTCGCACTGGGTATCCGGGACAAGGACAAGATACGGGTCAAATCGGAACTCGGTGAAATTGAAACCTTTGCCCACGTAACGCCGGCTGTGGTGCCAGGTGTGATCGCTGTATCCAACCATTGCGGGCACTGGGAATATGGCCGTGTTGCATCCGGCAAAACCACACCTGACAGTAAGGATGATACGGCGCTTGAATATAAATGGTGGGATTTCAATGGCGTACATCCAAACTGGATCATCCCTGACAGGCAGGATCCGATCAACGGCCAACAGGCTTGGATGGATACGGTGGTCACGGTTAGCCGGGTATAAGGGCATCATGTTGCAGACTGTGGAGAGTGTTACTCAACATAATTATCCCTCAGTAGAAGCCGGGACCAGAAGTGGAATGTATGGCTTTCTGGCCACGTTATTCCGTGATCAACCTACCGCTGGCTTGATTGAACAATTTCGTGATCAGGTGTTCAGGGAGGCCCTATCAGCAGCCGGGGTTAACCTGCCTGATGATTTTTTCGCCGGGTCTGATAAAGAGTATCTTACCAAACTGCAAGTGGAGTATGCCCGGCTCTTCATCGGGCCGGGGAAGCACATTTCACCCCATGAATCAGTGCACAGGCAGGGCGAAGAAAGCGGACTTTACGGACGGGCAACAGTCAGCGTCAAGCAATTCCTTGAAGCGGCCGGATTTGAATTTAATGCTGATTACAAGGGCTTGCCGGATCATATCTCTGTAGAACTTGAATTCATGCAGACACTTACAGGATGGGAAGCAGAGGCATGGAAGATGGACGATACCGATCTTGTAATGAAGTATCTCGAGCTTGAAACGCGGTTTGTGCAAGAGCACTTAGTCTGCTGGATACCGGGTTTCTGTACAAAGGTTATTGAAGAGGCTGAACTCCCCTTCTACCGGGAAATTGCCAGATTAACGAGTGATTTTATCATGATGGAGGAAGCACATCTCACAGCTGTAAAACATCGTCTCCCGACTGAAAGGACCGATAATTAATCTTCAGTCAGGTAGGGGTATTCATTAAAAATATATAAGTGGATTTCGAATATGAACCCTCTTCGGGCAAAAGGCTTGTTTGGCATAATTATACTAATGGCCATGATTTTAGGTACCAGCTTGCCAGCCAGAGCCCAGAGTATTGATGAAAAGCTCGAGGATTTGCAGCGGCAGATCGACGAACTGCGAACACGATTGAAAGAAGAAAGAGCTGCACGGGAAAGGGAGAGACAGGAATATCAAGCTGAAAAAGCTGCGCTGGAAAAAGAAAAACAGGAATTTCAGAAGGATGTCGAAACCATTAAAACTACAGCATCCAGGAAAAAAGGGCCTGAGGCCAGTTTCGGCGGGCAGTACCGGATCAATTTCTACAATGTAGACAATGACACTAACACGGTTGTACCGGACATTGACGATCAGACTGCTGCTCGTGCCCGGATCCGGCAGAATGTTGATCTGAAGTTTTCAGAACAGTTTAAAACCCATCTCCAGCTCGAGTTGGAACACACCACCGATAATGTGACAAGAACGGCCTCACGCCGGGGTGGGGCTTCAACAGAAGTATCGGTACGTCATGCGGTGATGGATTACACCTCCGGCAACGGGATAAATCTGCAGGCCGGTCTCGTCCCATTGCATGACTATTATCATGACACGCTTTTTTCCAGCGATTGGGATTACAATCCGCTGGCTGCTTCAGTACTCATCCCGCTTGGTCCGGGTAAGGTCCGTCTGTTTGCCGCTAACCTCGAGGAAGGTGCAGAGAATATCGAAAGTGATGACTTCGTCCATTATCAGGCGGATTATTCTTTCCCTCTCGGTGGTGGGCAGTTGAACTTGAGCGGGACAGTTCTGAACCTCCAGGATGATGCCTCGGTCGGAACTGATGACAGCCTTCATTACAACGTCAGTGCCGGTGCTCAGATGCCATTGGGGAATGATCTGACACTCAGCGGGCTCGTTGTAGGTTCCTGGAGCGACAGCGATCTGCTAGGAACAACAGACGATGCCAGTGGTGTGGCCCTGTTGGGAGAATTGACTGGTCCAGCCGGACCGGGAAATTTCGGGATACTCGTGTCATATGCAAGCGGTGAATCTGATGGCACTGGCTTCCTGCCACCCATGGCATTTGCACAGACCTTCGGCTACTGGGGCTACACGGGGATCCTGACGGTACAGGGGCCAACAGATACCGGTTTCGATTTCGACGGTGTCAATATCTCCAATAACGGCTATGGATTAACCAGTGTGCAGGCCAAATACGCCTTCCCAATCATAACCAACCTAAGCGGTTATCTTGCTGCTGGTTGGTTCGGCAACAGCGACGTAATATCAGTACGCGACAGCACGTTAGGCTATGACTTGCTGGCCATGGGCACGTACCAGTTCACGGATATCTTTGCACTAGACCTTGGAGTCGCCTATGCCAGTCTGAACGACAGTGCTAGCGGTTATTTTCAGGGTGTCCAAAATGGCGGCGGTGGTGCTTCCTTCAATCAGACAGTCGGTACTGAACGGGATAAATGGGCCTTGTTTGGCCGACTGCAGGCAGAATTCTGAATGTTTACGGCTTATTTTATTAAATTATCTAAAGTTGATGCTTGGAATTAATGAATCTATTGGAATGATAAGGAGAGCAAAAAAAAATGATAACGAACCTGAAACGATATTTAATGACAATCTGTACTTCAATAATGATCGTTTGTGTAGCGTCTTTTGCTACCCCGACATATGCAGCCAACGAAGCCATGCAGGAGCTGCTGGAGATTCTTCGTGACAAGGGCAGCATCACCAACGAGGAATACCAGATGTTAAGAAATGCAGCCGAGGCCGATGGCGAGGAAATCGAGGCCGTCAAGCAGGAAGCCGAGGCAGCAGCCGATGAGGCTAAAGATGCCGCCAAGAGTCTGCCCGACGTGAATACCAAGGGTAAGCTTGTGATCACCTCGGCAGACGGTAACTACGAATGGCGC
>JBFFIE010000053.1:0-8778 GCA_041556555.1 Gammaproteobacteria bacterium | reverse complement strand
GGGTAATGCGGTATTGGCAACGAGCGGCATTGACTATTCCCCTTACCTGCTCAATACATCGCTCAGCAACGACAGAAAACCGGCCTCATCATCTATGGCACCAACTTGCTCCGTGGTGATGGTATAGCCGTATTTTTCCGCAATGGCCTCGTAACGGGGGATCCTGGAATAGAACAGGCGCGGGAATACCCAGCTGGCAAAATCATCTGGTTCAATCAAGGCCACATAGCGCAGGTTCTTTTCTTTCATATAAAGTTCCAGTTGCTCGTCCAGGAAGGCCTCACGATAGTACAAGGGTTTGGGTGACTGGCGTGCCCGTTCTATCAATTCCTCTTCATCGTGCTGCGATGCCTTGATATACAAGATCAGTGTGTTTTCGGAGAGCAATTCAAACACTTCCGTATCATCCAGTTCACAGAGGCTGCCACCGGCATCATTGATAAAATGATCATAACCGAAGATGTAATGGGCCTTTTCAATAAATTCGGGGACATCTTTCATGGCATCGAGTTCTGCCAATCGATGCAACTCCTGCCGATACTTGAATTCCGAGAGCCCGAGGCCACCCTTTTCGGGATCACCGAGTTTACCCAGGAACGTCGACACCGGGCTGAGGTTATCTACCGAAAGGTTATTCCTGATTTGTATTGAATCGGAACGTAACAGCTCTCTCATGATGGGGATCTGCATCAGTTCTTTCTTGATGTGATCAAGTATCGGTTCATCCAGGTAACGGGTACCGATACGGTAATCACCGGAGAAATGAAACCAGTGATGCTTGCGCAACAGACAGGCGAGCCGTGTCTTGCCGACCCCGGACATTCCGAGAAGCGTAATCGACTTCTGCTCCCATCGCTTGAATTCATCGGCACTGAGTTTCACACGCGTTTCCTTTGTTTTTTTTTCATAACCGGAATTGCGCCGTATTGTACGGCAAATCACTGTAAAGAATACACTTCTGTCTAGTTCACGCACGCATATGCACTCGCAGCATATAAATTAAAATATACCGCTCGTGTGCAGTCGCTACGGTCATCCATGACCTCTCGCGACACTAATACGTCCCTGTATGTCGTCCCTTCTCGCATACGGGTTCGGCCGCCAGGGATGGCGGAAGTGTCGAAAATGTATGGAACAATTTTCGGCCATTATGTCCCTGTGCATTCGCCGCTGCTGCGCATCCCTGCGCCCGCGGCATACAGCACCTCCATGTGCATAAAAAAAACCCGGTCGCTCTTTCAAGCTGACCGGGTTTTGCGGGTTTATTCCCTTTCAGGTGTTAGCCAGCTTTGCTGTCAAATTGTGCCTCTTCGGTTGAGCCTTCAAGGGCACGGACTGAGGAGACGCCACCCTGAATGACGGTGGTCACATCATCAAAATAGCCGGCACCGACTTCCTGCTGATGACTGGCGAAGGTGTAACCACGATCCTTGGCGGCGAATTCCTTCTCCTGGACCATTTCAACATAGGCGGTCATACCCTTGCGGACATACTCATAGGTCAAGTCAAACATGTTGTACCACATGTTGTGAATACCGGCCAAGGTAATGAACTGGTACTTGTAACCCATGGCACCGAGTTCTCTCTGGAACTTGGCGATGTCACCGTCGCTGAGGTTTTTCTTCCAGTTGAAGGAAGGTGAACAGTTATAGGCCAGCAACTGTTCCGGGTGTTCCTTCCTGATAGCTTCGGCAAATTTCTTGGCTTCTTCCATATCCGGAACGGCGGTTTCACACCACAGCAAGTCAGCATAAGGTGCATAGGACAAACCACGGTCGATTGCCTGGTCAATGCCAGCCTTGGCGATGAAGAAACCTTCAGAGGAACGTTCACCGGTAACGAACTTCTGATCACGTTCATCGACATCGGAAGTCAGCAATGCAGCCGCGTTAGCATCGGTTCTGGCCAGTACGATGGTCGGAACGCCCATGGTATCAGCCGCCAGACGGGCGGCGGTCAGTTTCTGCACGGCTTCCTGGGTCGGCACCAGGACCTTGCCGCCCATGTGACCGCATTTCTTCACGGAAGCCAACTGATCTTCAAAGTGAACACCGGAAGCACCAGCTTCAATCATGCCCTTCATCAATTCAAAAGCGTTCAGTACACCACCAAAACCTGCTTCAGCATCGGCTACGATCGGCGCAAAATAATCGATATCACCGTTGCCCTTGGCCCACTGAATTTCGTCCGCACGGCGGAAGGCATTATTGATACGACGCACCATGGTTGGTACAGAATTCACAGCATAGAGGGACTGGTCAGGATACATGGTTTCAGAAGTATTACCGTCTGCAGCCACCTGCCAACCGGACAAGTAGATCGCCTTGATACCGCCCTTGACCTGCTGGACAGCCTGACCGCCCGTGACAGCGCCAAGACAATTGATGTAATCCTCTTCGTTGACCAGTTTCCAGAGTTTCTCTGCACCTCGACGGGCCAGGGTGTGCTCTTCCTGGATGGAACCGCGCAGGCGAACGACGTCTTCGGCGCTGTATTCACGCTTGACGTTCTTCCAGCGCGGGTTATTCGCCCAGTCCTGCTCCAATTGTTTGATTTGTTCTTCTCTTGTCATTTGCTTCCTCCCGCTCAAAAAACAGAGACCATAAATTCAGTAGTAAGCTTTTGATAATCTCATACTTGCCCACCCTACTCCACACATCCCAGACCCAAGGGCCAGTGGCAGTTACAGAACGACGGGTCGGTTTGAGACCGAAAGGAGAGACATTACGTTGCGCCGCATCATTTGACAAATTAATTGTTTTAATATTAAGTATAAATTTCCCTAATACTTAATTCGGGCCCAATCATGGCTACTGTCAGCCGATTTACCCTTAAACAAAACCGCCTCAAGCAACTTCGCGCCTTCTGCTATGTGGCTCAGAGCAACAGCATGTCCAAGGCTGCCGAGCAGATGTTTCTGAGCCAACCGGCAGTGTCCCTATTGGTCAAGGACCTGGAAAAAGACCTGGATAGCCCGTTGTTTCACCGCCATGGGCCCCGTATCAGCCTCACCGCCCAGGGCAAGGTGCTACTGGACCTGAGCTTACACCTGGTTGAAGGGCTTGAGTCGCTGCCGGATACTTTCAACGAACGCTGCAATAACCTGGTCTCGGGCACACTGCACATTGCCGCCGGGGAATCTGCGATTCTCTACATCCTGCCGGAGCTGATTCGTGAATTCAGGGATAACTTTCCTGGTATCCAGGTCAAACTCAGTAATGTAACCGTCAGGGAAAGCATGGACATGCTGAGGACAGGTACGGCGGATTTTGCAGTCGGTTCGATTCTGGAAGTACCTGAAGACATTATATATATTCCGACACACACGTATGATCCGGTCCTGATCACGCCTCGCGGTCATCCCTTGTCGGAACTGGCAAAAGTGGCGATTGCGGATATCAGCCAATATGGGCTAATCCTTTCTCCCCGCTATTTGTCTACCTGGCGACTGGTGGAAGTAATCTTTCAGCAACACAATGCGAAATACACAGTTGCACTGGAGGCCGGTGGCTGGGAGGTCATCAAGAAATATGTTGAGCAGGGCCTGGGTATCTCAATCGTCAACACGATTTGTCTGACGGGCCGGGAGAATCTGGAAGTTATCTCACTGGACCAGTTTTTCCCGAAACGCCATTACGGGATGCTGTTGAGACAGGACAAATACCTGTCACCCGCAACCCGGCGTTTTATTGATATGATTGATCATGAAGCACTGCAAAAAATAGACGCTGAGAACACGATCACACAGCCGTTAACAAATGAGATTAACAGCTGATTTTCAAGCTTCGTTTCGTGACTCAATATATGGAAAGTAATGAGATGATACGTATAATTATAGTTAGTAATCAATAACTCTGGCTGTTAGTAATATTCATGGCTGAGAAAATCAAACCGGATTACGACGACGGCCTGGCGCTTCAGGAAACTAAACCCAAGCTGAAGCGTCCGCCGATGTATAAAGTCATTTTGAATAATGACGATTATACACCTATGGACTTTGTTGTTCACATCCTTGAAATATTTTTTTCAATGGACAGGGAAAATGCAACGCGTATTATGTTAGAAGTACATACACGCGGCAGAGGAATTTGTGGTACCTTTACTTACGAGATTGCAGAAACTAAAGTATCTCAGGTAAACAGTTATTCAAGAGAGAATCAACATCCGCTGCTTTGCACGATGGAAAAGGCTTAAAGGTTTCTAGACCATGTTAGATAAAGACCTTGAACTGACGCTCAATAATGCTTTCAAAGAAGCAAGAGCCAACCGCCATGAGTTCATGACGGTCGAACACCTTTTGCTTGCTCTTCTTGATAATCCATCTGCTTCCCGGGTTCTTCGTTCCTGTGGTGCAGACATGAATGCACTTCATCATGAACTTAGAAAATTCATTAACGAGAATGCCCCCTTACTGACTGAAGATGATGAAAGGGACACACAACCCACACTTGGTTTTCAACGAGTACTGCAACGCGCAGTATTTCATGTTCAATCATCCGGAAGAAAAGAAGTGACCGGTGCCAATGTACTGGTTGCTATTTTTGCTGAACGGGAATCGCATGCCGCCTATTTTCTCGCACAACAGGACATTACCCGTCTTGATGTCGTGAATTATATTTCTCACGGTATCACAAAGATCCCGGAAGAAGATCAAAGCGAGGGCACTGAATCACCCAGTGAAGAAGATTTGCAGGTTGAGGAAAGCGGCTCTAATCCCCTTGAGAGTTATGCGATCAACTTGAATGCCCAGGCTATGGCCGGAAAGATCGATCCCTTGATAGGCAGGCAACTTGAAGTCGAACGTACCATCCAGATACTTTGCCGGCGAAGAAAAAACAATCCTCTGTATGTTGGTGAGGCCGGTGTCGGTAAAACAGCGATCGCTGAAGGCCTGGCGAAAAAAATTGTTGATGGCGATGTGCCCGAAGTTCTGGAAAACAGCACCATCTATGCACTCGACATGGGCGCCCTGCTTGCCGGCACCAAATATCGAGGTGATTTTGAAAAACGATTGAAAAATATCATTGCCCAACTGAAACGCACACAAGGTTCGATCCTGTTCATTGATGAAATACACACCATCATAGGCGCCGGTGCTGCTTCCGGTGGCGTTATGGATGCTTCGAATATTATTAAACCTGTACTGGCCTCAGGTGAACTGAAATGTATAGGTTCCACAACTTACCAGGAATATCGGGGTATTTTTGAAAAAGACCGTGCCCTCGCTCGGCGTTTCCAGAAAATCGACGTCGCCGAACCTTCGATTGATGAAGCAGTGAAAATCCTTGAGGGCCTGAAATCTAGATTTGAAGATCACCATAAAGTGAAGTACACACATCAGTCTTTACGCTCTGCGGTGGAACTGACTGATCGATATATCAACGATCGACATCTACCCGACAAGGCTATCGATATTATTGATGAGGCCGGCGCTTCCCAGCGGTTGGTTAGCCCTTCCAGGCGCAAAAAGACCATCGGCGTCAATGATATTGAAACAATCATTGCCAAAGTTGCCCGCATTCCGGCCAAAAATGTCTCAACTTCCGACAAGGACATCATGAAGAACCTGGAACGTAACCTGAAGATGGTGGTATTCGGCCAGGATGAGGCTATCGCTATGCTTGCCAGTGCGATCAAATTGTCCCGCTCTGGCCTTGGCAATCCGCAACAGCCGATTGGTGCCTTCCTGTTCGCAGGACCTACCGGCGTTGGCAAGACCGAGGTGACTAGACAACTGGCCCAGGTCATGGGCATCGAGTTGCTGCGCTTCGATATGTCAGAATACATGGAGCGTCACACCGTATCACGCTTGATCGGTGCGCCTCCGGGTTACGTCGGCTTTGACCAGGGAGGCTTGTTGACGGATGCCGTTAATAAAAACCCGCATTGCGTCCTGTTGCTGGATGAAATGGAAAAAGCGCACCCGGATGTCTTTAACTTGATGTTGCAGGTTATGGACCACGGCACCCTCACAGATACCAATGGCCGCAAGACTGATTTCAGGAATGTAATCCTGGTAATGACAACCAATGCTGGTGCTGATCGCATCAGCCGGACCTCGGTGGGCTTTACCCAGCAGGATCACAGCGGTGATTCAATGGAGGTCATCAAACAAATGTTCAGCCCCGAGTTCCGTAACCGCCTGAATGCCATCATCCAGTTTAATCCGCTGGATTCGGCTACCATCAAGAATGTGGTTGACAAGTTCCTGGTTGAATTGCAGGCCCAGTTGGATGACAAGAAAGTCTATATTGATGTTGATGATGCGGCGCGTCTGTGGCTGGCCGAACATGGCCATGACAAGATCATGGGTGCAAGGCCTATGGAACGCCTCATCAAGGACAAGATCAAAAAACCACTCGCCGAAGAACTCCTGTTTGGCAAACTTGAACATGGTGGGCACGTTATCGTGTCGGCTGCCGACGACGACCTGACCCTGGAAATACTGGAAAAAGAGGAAGCCCAGGCTACCTGATAGTCCCCGCGATTGGCTCACTAAACTGAGACCGCATGCTTTTGCAGATTGTTAAGCCAATCTAAGTCATTGTAAAACATAAATAAATTTAATGTTGCAATGCAATATTAATACGTTTATCCTTTTCCCTGAATATTTTTCTTCGCACAACGGTGGGTGAAGTCCAGTTGTTAGCGTTGATGTTCTGCCTCCACCCGGCAGACGAACCATCATGCCTCAAGACCCTGCCAGCTGTCGCGATAAAAACAGAGGTACGACTGATGAGCAATACCAGCAAAGACTATGAAATGGTCAGACACGGCGATCTGGAGATTGCCAAACCACTTTTTGACCTGGTGAAAAAAGATATCGCGCCCGGTACCGGTGTTTCAGCGGATCACTTCTGGACAGAATTTGAAAAGATCCTGAGAGATCTTGCTCCTGTTAATGATGAGCTGGTTGCTTATCGCGATGAGCTACAGAAAAAAATTGACGAGTGGCACCTGAATAACAGGGACATGCCCCATGACCAGGAAGCTTACGTTGATTTCCTGAGGGAAATAAATTACCTGGTCACACCGCCTGATGAATTCAAGGTAAACACATCGAATGTTGATCCCGAAATAGCCAAGGTTGCCGGCCCGCAACTCGTGGTTCCTCTGGACAATGCCCGGTATGTGCTGAATGCCGCTAATGCACGCTGGGCCAGCCTCTATGATGCACTATACAGTTCTGATGCAGTACCGGAATCGGATGGCTGCAGGAAGATAAAAAAATACAATCCTATTCGCGGTGAAAAGGTAATTGAGATTTCACGCGCCTTCCTGGACCGTCACTTTGCACTGGAAAAGGGAACTCATCGTCATACCACGCATTACCGTATTGAAGACGGGCAGGTGGTTGCACATATGGGCGATGGAACGGAAACCACACTGTTGAAACCACAACAATTTGAAGGTTATACCGGTGACGCCGCTAACCCGGATTCAATCCTGCTCATGCATCATGACTTGCACGTTGAGATACGTTTCGGTGAAGGTTACTTTATCGGCCGCCGCGATCATGCCCATATCTATGACATCCATATCGAATCGGCCATCACCACGATTATGGACTGCGAAGACTCGGTGGCCTCGGTAGATGTCGAGGATAAACTCAAGGTCTATCGCAACTGGCTGGGCCTGATGAAAGGCACGTTGGTGCGTACAATCGAGAAAGACGGTGAAAGCATCGAACGGACCATGGCAGAAGATCGGGTCTATACTGGTCCCGATGGTAAAACGGTCACCATGCACGGCCGGAGCCTGTTACTGGTCAGGAATGTCGGTGCCCACCTGGAGACAGATGCGGTGTTATACAACGGCAAGCCGATCCCGGAAACGATGCTGGACCTGATGGTAACGGCACTGTCAGCAAAACATGATCTGCTGGGTAACAGCAAATCAAGTAACAGCCGGACTGGCTCAATCTATATTATTAAACCGAAGATGCATGGCCCGGACGAAGTGGCCCATGCAAATGAATTGTTTGCCCGTGCCGAAGACGCGCTGGATCTGGAACGGAACACGCTGAAGATGGGAATCATGGATGAAGAACGCCGCACCTCCGTGAACCTGAAGAATTGCATCTACAACGCTCGCGAACGCATTGTTTTTATCAATACCGGTTTTCTGGACCGCACCGGTGATGATATTCATACCAACATGGAAGCCGGGGCCGTCATTCCGAAAGGCGAATTAAAAACCACAAAATGGCTGCGTGCCTACGAAGCCTCGAATGTTCAGATCGGATTACAATGTGGGCTGAAAGGCAATGCGCAGATCGGCAAGGGCATGTGGGCCATGCCGGACGAGATGCATGCAATGATGGAGACCAAGATCAAACACCTGAAGGAAGGTGCCAACACGTCATGGGTCCCTTCACCGGTCGCAGCCACCCTGCATTCCATTCACTATCACCGCCTGAATATCCACAGCCGGCAGTTCGCATTGATGCAAGCGAAAGAAGTACCTGTCGATGACATCCTGGATATTCCGGTGATGAAGACCGAACAGAAACTGACCCCGAATGAAATACGTCATGAACTGGAAAACAATGCCCAGGGCATACTCGGTTATGTTTCCCGCTGGGTCGGCCAGGGTGTCGGTTGTTCGAAGGTCCCCGATTTACATGATATTGCGTTGATGGAGGATTGTGCGACTCTGCGTATCTCCAGCCAGCATATTGCCAACTGGTTACACCACGGCATCGTAACCGAGGATGAAGTACTTGATGCAATGAAACGCATGGCGGTGATTGTAGATCGCCAGAATCGCGATGATCCT
>JBFFIE010000052.1:0-9453 GCA_041556555.1 Gammaproteobacteria bacterium | reverse complement strand
TCGTAAAAACTGGGCCAACCGGTGCCGCTGTCGTATTTCGTTTCCGATTCAAATAAGGGCAGGTAGCAGGCCGCACAGATAAACGTACCGGCCCGTTTCTCCCTGTCCAGGGGGCTGGAACCGGGTGGTTCGGTACCTTCATCAAAGAGGATGTGAAACTGGTCTGCCGATACTAATTTGCGCCATTGGGAATCCGGCTTGTCCAGGGGTGTAAATTTTAAATTTTCGTTCACTTCATGGGCAAAGACATGGCTGTAGGGTATGAGTAGAGAACCGGTTATAACACCAAGCTGTTTCAGAAAATCTCTGCGGTCCATAGTTTTCTCCTCGGGGATACAATCACAGACCGGTTTGCGGGTCTACAGTTCCATAAGGGATTAAAAAGTTGTCTCGGCAAACGGGCAATACAAGCTTATTTGCAAGCATCTGATGAATCTTCAGGGTAGACCGTATTCGGCATGCCCCGGGCACCGGCATAAAACACTACAACCTCTACCGGTCCTGCGACTGCAGTTCCCCGGTGCAGTGTATTCATGACCTCAACGACGGATTCACCTTCTGAGAAAACTGCAGTTTTGCCCTCAATGGTTTCTACCTTGATTTTTCCTTTCAGGACATAGCCGAGGGTAGGTACCGGGTGGCAGTGAAACCTGGTGATCACCCCCTCTTCAAGTCTGAGAATCAAGGAGGTTATTTCGGGCCTGCCATCCGGGTAATTGATACGACCACTATCCCATGAAGTCTCTGTTTCCAGTAGTAGTTCGGCGGAGACAGGAAGGGAACAGGTAAAAAGTATAACCAGGATAATATTCAGAGCCTTGTACATTTTTATCATCTTAACATTACAGCAGACACAGAGTTTATGGTTAATTATTATTTGCCTGAATGACTAACTGACTACTTGCTTCAATCATTCAACAAGCGGTGGCAGCATACCGCGATGAAAAATCCAGGCAACGGCATAGGCGATCGGCGCAATTATCAGGAACAATGCAATGCCATACAGTATAGCAAGCCTGCCCATGCCTTTGAGCTTGCTGAAATCGGTTATGATGCCGATGCTCACAAAGGTCAGCATGAACATCATTTTTCGCATCGGGCTTTGTACTACGCTAGCTCCATCCGCGGCGTTCTCAATCGCCTCTGGAAAATAAACGGCGATGCCGACATAGAAAAACCAGGCGATGAAATAGCCAATGACAAATTTCGGGAAACGGAACCATATCTCGGAAAGCTGAACAGTGACCTGTCCAGGCCTCTGTTCTACCTTGTATATCCAGATCAGGGCGAGCAGGAAGGCCCAGACTCCAATAAAAACATCTATCCATATCTTGGTGAGTATGGCAGCACTCAGTATCCAGCCTTCCTGCCAATGTTCACCTGTTTTCTGTAAATGCTGGCTAACCATCAATTCATCCAGAATAGCGCCAGCGGCGGCATCGGCACCGTCTGTTTTTACCGTCATTCCCATGGCCGCACCATTCACTATCGGTTGATTTGGTGCCAGTGCAGTATAGGTTGTTGGTAGAACCACAAGTTCTATCATGGCGAAGATCACAATCAGCATGGACACCGTGACGGGCAATATCGGCTTGGCACGGATAGCGCCAGCGGTTGCGATTGCGGCCGATACGCCACAGATAGAAATTCCTGATGAAAGCACCGCCGAGGCGTCACGTCTTAACCGGAAAACACGGCGCGCCAGCCAGTATACGATCGGCCAGAACAGCAGGTAGGCTACAAACACGGCAGCTGCACCGGCAAGTGCGAGTTCAACGACATAAGCTGTGGACTGCATCGACATCAGGCCCAGCTTGATACCGAGATAGACAATTGCAGTTTTTATAAACCACTCCGGTTTTGCCGCTTCCTTGAGAAACGCGGCAAAGCCCTTGAAGACATTGCCGATAATAAGTCCCACGGCCAGTGCCAGCATGTAGGAAAATCCACCACCAAGTTGCAGACCCCAGCTCAAATCGTATTGCTGGAATACATTTTTACCTTTAACGGCGGCATCAATGGCCTTGAAATGCGCCTCATGGCCGATAATCCAGCATAACCAGGTGAGAATGAAAATGATCGTAAAGCTGATGAAGAATTTCCTGACGTCGAGTTTCTGGAACCAGGCACCAATGCAGGTCAGTGTAGTGAATACGGCATAAGTGATAAAAAGTGACAACAGCGGTGCGGTATCAGAATAGGATTTGCCAGCCGGTTTGATCAGTTTACTCCAGGCAAAATCATCCAACAGGTTGGTAAATTCCCAAGTCTTCGTTTTACCCATCCAGCCGACAAGATCCAGTCCCCAGATAGACATCATCCCGGCCAAAAACATGATGAGACCCAGCCAGACGGCCCACCAGTCCTCAGTACTGAGCATGCCGTCATTCCATTTCCGATTTACGGTGGCCATTAGTATCTGCTTGCCATGGTTGTTTGACTGCTCACTGGCAACCGGACTATAAGCAGGTAATTGAAATAATGGCTATGGTATTGCCGTAACCAGACCGGCAGTGAATCGTTATCAAATACTAGCCGGATATTTACAATAGGCTTATCGGTGTAGCTAGGAATATGACAAATTGCTTCTGAAATATACTTTTCGAGTTGAGTTAAATCAGAAGCCCGAAACAGGTTTTCATTAAAGCCTGCTAGCCAATGAGTACCATCAAATGAGAGCGGAATATCAATCTCGGGAGCCATCTATACCCTCTTAGTTGAGGATAAAGATGTGTATCAACCAACCGAGAAGCACCAAGCCGATAATAGCAGTAATCAGGCACGCAGCTACGAGCTTTGATTCCCAGCTTTCCCAGGGCTCAGGTTCTCCCAGCAGGCTTTCCGTAGCATGCTTCTCATCCTCTAATCCTGGCATATTCTCTCTCCGGTCTTGCCTTAATGGTATATGTAATCCCTTGACCGTGAAAACTCAAGCTAAAGTGAACGGCAAAGTAGATAAGCAGAAAATATAAATAAAAAGCCCACGTCTGCGGGCTTGAATATTACAACGCTTTGTTGTTGATTGTTATTCAGGACTGAAGCTTATTCCTTATGAGGGAAAGTGACGATTTCATTACGAAAGCTTTCCAGGTCTGCCATCAACTCACCGAGTTCCTTTTCCGGTACGTTAAATGTGTAGAAAGTATTCTTGCATTCATTCATGATGATATCGAACTCACGATTACTGATATTCAGGTGCGCATGGCTTTCCTTCATTCCCACGCCTCGGCCGAACATGTCCGGCTGATAGATCTTGGGACCACCGGTTCTTGCAACCACCCAGTTGGTCAGCATAACCTTGAAACCAGGCATGGTTGACTTATCGTCATGGATTGCCTTGATAATCGGGTTGGCATTCAAGCCATTGTTCACGTAGAGCTTGTTAACCAGGTGATCAACGGTCTGGGCGATGGCATAGGTACCGCCCAGTCGCTCAAAGAGGGACTTTTCCTCTGCGGCGATTGCTGATGTGGACACAAGAGATAGGGATGCAATCATTGCACTGCTGATTAGCATCATTCGAATTGATATTTGACTCATTTTCTTAACCTCCTTAGGATTTATTATTCACCAGACACGGTCAAGCTGCCGTCTTGCTATCGTGCTGTTTTTCAATCATCGTGGCAGCGAGTTCATGCAAGGCTGTGCGTAGTTTTACAAACTCCAGTTGTTCCAACCCTGTCTCACAGGCTACTGCGCTCTGTATTTTCGCAACTTGATGCTCGAGGTCCTTCCCCGTTTTTGTCAAACGGATATTCACCACTCTTTCATCGTTTTTATTACGTTCACGACTCAGGATTCCCACACTTTCCAACCTTTTGAGAATGGGCGTCAAGGTGCCTGAATCGAGATGCAAACGATCACCCAGACCCTTGATGGTTATTCCATTTGTCTCCCACAATGCCACGAGTATCAGATACTGGGGATAGGTAAGGCCGACCTTGCTGAGGCGGAGACGGTACGAACGAATGATAGCGTTGGTTGCAGCATAGAGTGCGAAACACAACTGATTATCCAATTTTAGATTTTCGTAGTTAGACATGGATCTTCACTCTCGGAATTGCACACTATAATTTAGCTCATTAATCAATAGTGCACAATATTTTTGTGCACTAATTAATTTAGACTGAGTCTATTTATCAATTAACTTATTTCCTACAGTTTGCTAGTGCCGTAATGTCTAACAGACTGTTATAACAATCAATTAGGTAAATACCCTAACTTGATTGGTGTCACACGTCCGCTAGATTATGGTATTTGTTTTGGCTGCTTATTTCTTCTGGTCCCCTTTACCTGCGTTACTTGTTAGCGTATTTCTTGATGATACGTTCCATGGTTCCATCTTCTCTCATTTGCTTTATCGCCTTGTTGAAGTCACTCACAATCTGTTTATGTTCCGGGTTTGAGCGACTGACCATCATGTGAAGCGCCCTATAATCCAGGGGTTTGTCCAGAATGACAAACTGATCTGCGGAGGAGGGCAGGTAGGTTTTAATCTGATGCTTGATGACGAGTTCATCATCGAGTGTTAAATCTATCTTTCCCAATTGCAGCAGGGAAAGGTTCTGGATCAAGTGATTGCTGGGAATCCTGTAAAACAGATCACTTCTGTCAAATTCCGGGGAATAAGCGTAATTATAAACGACACCAATGATTTGACCTCTGAGATCATCAAGACTCCTGTATTCAATTGAGCTTCTCCTGTGCTTGATGAATTTGATTTTGTTATACAGATAAGGCTCACTATATTCGAATTGTGCTTCCCTTTGTTTACTATACCAGGCAGCGGCAATCACATCATAAACACCAATACCAGTGCCCTGTAGTATGAGTGCCCAGTTCGCAAATGTGATACTGGTTGTATAACCAGCTCTGTCAAGGGCTGTGATGACAATATCAGCCGCCATACCATACTCTGGTAAACTCCTGTCGATATAGGGCGGCCAGTGTTCAAGGGCCAGCTTCAGGTTTTTGTCAGCAGCTAGTGCCGATGAAATTATTGCGAGGGAAAGTGACACAAAACATAAAAAAGTCCGAAATGAAACCAGTCTGATGCTTCTCATATTTTAAATCCTTGTTCGCAAGTATTTTTGCTGCATATTATGACTTATTAAGGTTTATTCAGGCTATATTCTATCGCCAATAGGATGGCAATATTTGTGATTTAGTATATTGCGTGGTTGATTATTAACAGTGCAGGCTAAGTAAATCTTTATTTTAGGATAATTAACCGAACACAATTTAACAGAATAGATACACTGTCTGTATAAAATGGCCCGCCGGACTCAATTTGCCCGGTTTTTTTAATCCAAAAGTATTATTAGAATAAAATTTAAAGGAAAGAATATGTTATCGGTACATTTACCACATTAAACAAGCTTTTAAACGAGCAAACTAATTATAACAAAAGAAATGGATGTTAGATCCTGACCCGAATGTACTCCATCAACTCGACGGGTTCGTGGGGCGAATGATATTCCCTGCTGACTATTTCACCGTCCCTGGTCCTGATGTGATATACAGGTTGATCGTTTTCACCGGTACTCTCCGTGATAACAAAATCCTTTAATCGATACAGTTCTGTGTATTTTCCCATGTAGCTTGTCCTTGAGATATGCGTAATGTACTCCATAACCCGGAATAAAATCATCCTCCAAAAGGTGTATTTGATTATTTATTTTATCGCTATTGGATTGATACCTTAGTGTGAGAAAAAATGTTTTTTGTTTTAACAGATATTTACACTACTAAATTTCATAAGCTACTTTATGAGATGTCTCTAACATCAGAAATTAATAATTAACTGCACTAAGCGGAAATAATTTTCTAAAAGTAATCAATCTCTTACTTATATATCCAAAAAATGATCGATATATCTTTTTGAAATAAAAAATCCAGTGCAGTTTTACCATACATCCATTTTTTCGCGGAGGTTAGTTGAATGAAATTTGTGCTAAAAAACAAGGTGACATTAGTGATCAGAGCCAGGAGGCCAGACAGGAATCTATTCGGGTGAAAACCGGCGCAGATGTACTAATGATGACGAGGGCTCAGTTTATAGAATAAATTGTTATCGAGGTCCGATCCTCTTGCTTTTTGCCTGTATGGCCCAGGGCCTTGATTTCTTCCAGTTATTTTTTTTATCGCTGATAGCATCCACCATACCGATTAGGCTTTCCTTAATGACATTTTTGAAGGCGTTTATTCAGTTATCCTTTTTATCAATCTCAACATTGAATGTTGTATTCAGAATTCCATTATCCTTATGATAATTTAATTATCTTCTTGCAGTTATATTTCTGCATTCAGATATTCAAATCTTCAGAGAAATTCAGTTTATTTACTTCCTGATAGCAATCCACATTAAAGCAGGATTTTGAACTCATAACAGAACATATCTGTCATAAACTTTAAATACTCAATCACGGAGAGTGTCATGGAGTCATTGCTTGTTAAAATAGGTAGTTTGCATATTTTCACATTGTTGATACTCACTGTACCAACTGCCGCCCTAGGCAATACAGAATATATCTGTTCCATTAAGAATGTCTCAAAGATAAATGACAAAGGTCATTTTGTCCGCCATAGCTGGGCAGCAAACTACCAGAACCGGGAATTCACTGTTGATATCGCAAGCGGCAAGGTGCTCAGCACTACCGCTTTGAAAGAGAGGCTGAGTAATTTTGACGTTGAACATGAGCCGTTGTTATTGAATGGTGATCATCAAGAACGACCCCTGACTGCATTTACCTTCTTTCCCGAAACCGGAACCTATGCGCTGCTCCAAATTAACAATCAATTATCGAATAGTGATCTCGTCGAGAACCCATATTTTTACCATACGTCCATTGGCATGATTCTATCCGGTACCTGTCGTGCCGGGAGCTAGCCTTCTCTAACAACCGGGTGATTACCCGGTCATTATATGTTTGCCCGATTAATATCGGGTTAATATACCGTCATGTATATCCTCATTTTGAATGTGATGCGAAATATATCAGTGCTTAGGATTCACGTCATGATAAAGAGTATTTTCTGGGTCTCCTGAAGAACCTCAGTGGAAGAGAAAAAACAAATGATAATTCGTTAAGTTACGGTAAATTCCAGAAGAAGAATCTCCGGTTTTTTGTCGATGACAGTTACTTCACAGAGAACCGGAGTGGCTTGAAAATACCATCAAGCTGCTCTAGGGTATTTAATTATGACGGTTGGATACTGAGGGACGTCATAAGCGAGTAATAGATTGAGAGCATTTCTCGACAGTCAAAAATCTCCAGATAATTCATCTAATGGCTCACACGGGCATGAGCCACCCGCCTCTTTGCGTGAGTTGGCAGCCGAGGCCGGAGTGGAATTCAATGGAGACTCAATCTGGGACATCCAGGTCCACGATCCTGCAGTTTACTCCATGACGTTGACCAGGGGTTCGCTTGGATTTGGCGAAGCCTATATGAAAGGCCTATGGGATTGTCGCGCCCTGGATGTCATGTTTACCAGGATGTTTGCTGCCGGGATTCCGGACAAACTGAAAGGCTGGTCAAGATTACCCTTATTCCTTAAATTCATTCAACACCGCTTTTTTAATCTGCAATCTTCCGCCAGGGCTTTTCAGGTCGGTGAGCAGCATTACGACATCGGTAATGATGTCTTTACTGCCATGCTTGATCCGGGGCTGAACTATTCCTGTGGTTATTGGCAGGATGCTGAAAATCTCGAGCAGGCCCAGGAAAACAAAGTCGACCTGATTTGCCGGAAATTACAGCTAAAGCCCGGCGAGAAAGTTCTCGATATCGGCTGCGGCTGGGGTGCACTCGCGATACATGCAGCCAGTCACTATGGCGTTGAGGTCACTGGAATTACAGTATCAAAACAACAACAGGAGTACGCCCTAGAGCACAGCAAGGGATTGCCCGTTAATATTATACTTACCGACTATCGTGACCTGACTGGCAGCTTTGACAAGATAGTCTCGGTTGGTATGTTCGAACATGTTGGACTCAAGAACTACCCGGTTTATTTTAGCAAGGTTAATGAACTTCTGAATGACGAGGGCCTTTTTCTTCTCCATACGATTGGTAAGGATATCTCCAGTCACGGGGCTGATCCGTGGATCGACAAGTATATATTTCCCAATTACGCGTTACCTTCAGCCAGGAATATAGCGGATGTGGTTGAAGGGATTTTTCTGATTGAGGACTGGCATAATTTTGGTCAGGATTATGACAAGACCTTGATGTCATGGTGGAATAAATTTGACCAGGCCTGGGATTTTCTGTCAGCAAATTATGATCGGGTGTTTTACAGGATGTGGAAATTCTATCTGCTTTCCTGTGCCGGTTTTTTCCGCGCCCGACAGGGACAACTCTGGCAACTGGTTATGTCCAAACGTCAAAGGCAAGCCATGTATCACTCCGTTCGCTAGGTGCCTGCAGCTTGCCGGTGTTACAATTTCCCTGTGTATCTAAACCATAGCTTCCGTAGCTCAACTGGATAGAGTATCGGGCTTCGAACCCGAGGGTTGCAGGTTCGAGTCCTGCCGGGAGCGCCATATTCGAGCACCGAGGACGTATGGTTTATCACGTCCTGCCGGGAGCGCAAATAAATATGACACAATCATGACATACCAGAATTTCTGTCTATTGATTCCGTTTTTTAGTGTTTTTATGCAGTAAAATTGGCCTGCAGAGTAAGTTTGTTCTATTCTGTATGAGTGTATGTAGTTGGGTAGTCAGTTGTACCTGGTATCGGAAGTATCCCTTGGGGTTCCGCCGTATCTTTACACCGTTCTGCCTCGAGCTGCATGTCATTAATTAATTTGTACCTGGAGGGAATCAGTATGAGTAAAGGTGTCGTAAAGTGGTTTAACGAGTCCAAGGGTTTTGGTTTCATTGCACCCGAGGGCGGAGGGGATGATGTATTTGTCCATTATTCTGCTATCAAGGCTGAAGGATTTCGAACCTTGTCGGAGGGACAAAGCGTAACCTTTGAAATCGAGACAGGTCCCAAGGGAGCTCATGCTGTGGATGTGGAAGTAGAGAAGTAAACGCAGCCCGTCTTAGTATTACTTGACCTCGCCCTGGCGGGGTTTTTTATTCCGACATTACGATACGTCCGGGAGAGAGTGCTATGCAAATGTGGGAACAGGTGTTACTTGGTATTGGTGCCGTTATTCTGGTCTTTATATTCTGGCCAGGCGTCAAGGTTGCCATGCAAAAAAGCAAGGAAGCTGAAAACCCGGACTGGCAGGGGGTATTGCTCCCAATCGGGGTCGTCGTACTGTTCATTATCCTCCTGGTAGTCTTTGCTCGCAGCTGATTACCTGCCTGGAACTCCAGGAACCTGTCGCAGTCGATTGTTCTGACAGATCATATTTCCCTGTCACTGGTTCCCGGGTATCTACGCCTCTTGTCGGAATTATGTTTTTCCGGGAAATTCACAAATGATAGAATCCAC
>JBFFIE010000051.1:0-10111 GCA_041556555.1 Gammaproteobacteria bacterium | reverse complement strand
CCTATCCAGAGGCCACCGGCAATCGTAATACTGTACAGATAAATCCCGGGAAATAAGGGTCCACTCACCCGCACGATGGCCGCCAGGGTAATCAATACGTAGGCAGCCGCAATCAGCGGCGGGGCGATCAGGGGACGGCCGGTATGACCGAGTGCGGCACGAGACATTACCGCAAGGATCATGGTGGCGAATAATCCCGAGGTGAGGGCATGCAGCCAGGCCGTACTGACGGCCATGCCGGTCAGCAAAAACACGCCTTTCAGGGCCAGGCCGATGATCAACCAGGCATAACCTATGTGCAGGATCCAGACGATGGCTTCACTCAGGCAGCGCCATGTTTTCCAGCGCAGAAAACGGCCGGCGTGAATCACTGCCGTCAGGATTGCCAGCCAGCCTGCAAGCTGAGAAGACGGCCATATCAGGTCGATGATCAGTATCAGCGCAATGCTGAAAATGGCTGCACGATCCAGCGCGGGGAAAGGCATTATTGAAAAGGTTTCGTCCGTACGGCGCACGGCGCTGAGTGTAAACGCAGGCACTATGCGCCCACCGATAATGGCGATAATCAACAATACGGTATTAATGCCCAGCAGCAAGCCATTGCTGGCCAGGGTAAAGTCGTTGAGCCAGGTTGCCTGATGGAATATCAGGTTGGAAACAAACAATAAAAGTAAAAACAGCATAAAGACCAGGTTGCGTGACTTTCCCCGCAACAGGGATGGTGCCAGCATGAGGCCCAGGAGGGGAAAATACGCAAGGTCAACAGCCATTATTAATGCCGGTGGAGAATAGGCCTGAAAAATAAAAAGCAAGCGCCCCGAAAGCCAAACGATGGCAAGGATAATTAATGGCAGACCTGAGAACCCGCGCTGTCCTGTCCAACTGGGAACTGCAGTCAGCAGGAACCCTGTAATGGCCGCGCTTATAAATCCAAACAGCATTTCATGGCCATGCCATAAATATGCGGGCTGATCAGCGGCCAGCCCGACTTTCAGCAATAGCGCCAGCAACCATAGCATCATAGCTATGACTGCATATAGTCCAGCAAGCAGAAAAAAGGGGCGGAAGCCGTAATTGAATAAGGCGAACTGTGATCTGGATTCACTCAAGGAGAATCAGTCTCTTTTAGACGGATTTATGTCAGTGGTGAATTCTAGCAGGAGATATAGCCGGACTTTAAGTGGTTTATTTTTTAAGCACAAAAAAACGGCGGGGTGGTATTCCCCGCCGTTGTCATTGCAACGCTGCCTCGATTGTTAAGCAGCTTTCCTGGCGGCCATCCATTTCTCCAGGTCTTCAGCACCACCAATGTGTTCACCATTGATGAAGATCTGCGGGTAACTTGTTGCGTTGGCAACCGCCCGCAAGGTGTTGTCGGTATAGTCCTGGTTGAGGATCAGTTCCTCAAACTCGATACCGGCATCATGCAACAGGCCCTTGGCTTTGGCACAGTAGACGCAACCCTTGCGTGAAAACACGGTCACGTCCATTGGCTTGTCTGCTTTGGGTGCTATGTATTCCAGCATGGTATCGGCGTCTGAATTCTGGAACGGGTCGCCAGGAACTTCAGGTTCGACAAACATCTTTTCGACTACGCCGTCTTTTACCAGCATGGAATAACGCCAGGAACGCTTGCCGAAGCCAAGGTCGTTCTTTTCGACCAGCATGCCCATGCCCTCGGTAAACTCACCGTTACCATCGGGAATGAAAGTAATGCGGCTGGCTTTCTGGGCTTCCTTCCATTCATTCATAACGAAAGCGTCATTTACCGAGATGCAAACGATCTCGTCAACGCCGTGCTTCTTGAAAATCGGTGCCAGCTGGTTATAGCGCGGCACATGTGATGAAGAACAGGTCGGGGTAAATGCGCCCGGCAGTGAAAATACCACGACAGTCTTGCCATCAAATATTTCCTTACTGGCGACATTCACCCACTCGTGATCAACACGGGTGCGGAATGTCGCTTCCGGTACTCTTTTTCCTTCCATATTTGACATATCTCAAACTCCTTACTGTTTATTTAAAAGTTAATGGTTAAAAATCTTGTAAAAATACCGGGGCGGTGGGGGAACCGCCCCGGTTGTGCTAACCAGGAGGGATTAGTTAGCGTTAATCAAACTCCGTAACATCCAGGCATTCTTTTCATGAACCTGCATGCGCTGGGTCAGCAGGTCAGCCGTAGCTTCGTCATTGGCTTCGTCAGCCAGCTTGAATACCTCTCTTGCAGTTCTGATCACAGTTTCCTGTCCATCCACGGCCCGCTTGACCATTTCCTCTGCGGCAGGCACGTCGGTTTCTTCCTCGATGTCGGTCAGTTTGGCAAAGGCCTTGTAGGAACCGGGGGCATAGACACCCAGTGCCCGGATACGTTCGGCAATCTCATCAACCGCAGTTGCAAGTTCCGTATACTGCTGCTCAAACATCAGGTGCAATGTATTGAACATTGGCCCGGTAACATTCCAGTGATAGTTATGCGTCTTTAGATAAAGCGTATAACTGTCGGCGAGCACCCTGGACAAGCCATCGGCAATCGCCTTTCGATCTTTCTCATTAATTCCTATATTGATGCTCATGGTTACTACCCTCCTTATGAACAGTTCGTTCATATCGATGGATGCAGTATAGGGACAGACATATTATAATTAAAATGGATTATAATTATGTTTATAATAGAAAATAGCTATCATTTGTCTCACGGAGTATCCAATGCGTCTGAACCTGCCTACTAACCGTCAATTGCAATATTTCATCGCCCTCGAGAAGCACCGGCATTTCGGCAAGGCGGCCGAGGCCTGCCACGTTTCACAGCCGGCCTTCAGTGTTGCCATCCAGGAGCTGGAGTCCCTGCTCAACGTCCAGCTGGTCGATCGCACCAAGAAGCAGGTGACCATTACGGCCATAGGCAAGGAGATCGCCACCCAGGCCAGGCTGGCACTCACCGACATGGAGGGGATCATCGATATCGCCCGGGAAAACCAGCAGCCACTATCCGGCCACCTGAGCCTGGGGGTCATTCCCACCATCGCCCCGTTCCTGCTGCCGGAGCTGTTGCCGAGATTGCGCAAGTCCTTCCCGAAACTCGACTTGTTTCTGCATGAGGACCAGACCGAACGGGTCTATGAGCTCATGATGCTGGGTGAACTGGATGTAATTTTGATCGCCTTGCCTTACAGCCTTCGTAGTGTCGAGACCCTGTCCTTGTTCCGGGACAATTTCCACCTGGCCTGCCGCAAAGGTTCGAGGCTGATAGACCCGGAAAATTACGCCATCGATAACCTGCCGGAGGAAAGTGTGCTGTTACTGGAAGACGGTCATTGCCTGCGGGACCATGCACTCTCTGCCTGCAAGATCCGCAACCTGGACAAGGTCAGCAAGATTACGGCCAGCAGCCTGTTGACCCTGGTGCAGATGGTCGACGCGGATCTCGGCGTCACGTTTATTCCCGAGATGGCGCTGCATTCCAATCTTTTAAAACATACCCGCATCATCACCAGGCCCCTGGCAAAAAATAGTTTCCGTGAGATTGGCCTGGTCTGGCGCAAGGGTAGTCGGCGTAAAAAAGAATTCAAATTACTGGCCGAGCAGATCCGGCCAAAAGGTGAATAGCGACACAGCTTGCCGTATTAACCGGGTGATCCTGCTGAAACATTGTATTATCAATAAAAAACCATAAGGTGTTGCAAGGGATGAAAACCATCTTTGGAATCATCGGTATCGTCATCGGTGCCTGGATAGGGGAATGGGAAAATGACCCACTGAGCGGTGCGGCCGTCGGTTTCTTTATCGGGCTTCTGGCCGGTGCCCTGATTAATACCAAAAACCGTTTGCTGGATCTGGAAAAACGCCTCAAGCAGTTCCAGGAAACACTCGTCGACAGCACATCAGTGACCAGCGGCCAGGCAAAAAAACCTCCGACCACTGCACCAGACTTTGGCACCGGGGATATTTCTGAAGATATTTCTGAAATAGATACAACTGCCACCACGGAAATACCCAAACCATCCGCAGCCCAGACTGCCAGCAAAGCGACAGACGCCGGCTGGCAGTCAGCAGCGGATGCTCATATCCCGGACCAACCTGAAAACCGCGTGATTCAATTCATCAAACGGTTCTTTACCACGGGCAATGTCGTCGTCAAGGTTGGAGTCATATTGCTTATCTTCGGCGCCTCGTTCCTTATCCGCTACGCCGCGGAACGCGAGATGCTGCCGGTTGAGCTGCGGCTTGCTGCGATAGCGGCGGGCGCCATTGTCATGCTAATCGTCGGCTGGCGCTTGCGCTTTAAAAACGCCAACTATGCCCTGGTGTTGCAGGGCGGTGCTGTCGGTATTCTTTATCTCACGGTCTTCGCCTCGGCCAAGCTCAACGTCTTGCCATTGACCCTGGCCTTTTTCATCATGCTCGGCCTGGTGATCTTTTCCTGCCTGTTGGCCATATTGCAGGATTCCAGGACCCTCGCCATGTTTGCCACGGCTGGTGGTTTTCTGGCGCCGATCCTGGTGTCGACGGGCTCCGGTAATCACGTCGCCCTGTTTTCCTACTACGCATTCCTGAATGCCGGTATCTTCGGTATCGCCTGGTACAAGTCCTGGCGCGGGCTGAACTGGCTCGGTTTTCTGTTCACATTTATTATCGGCTCGCTCTGGGGCATTGAATATTATTCACCGGAGAAGTTCGCGACCACGGAACCTTTCCTGATCCTGTTCTTTGTCTTTTACGTGGCCATCGCGATCCTCTTCGCTCATCAACAACCGCCCCGTTTAAAAGGTCTGGTTGATGGGTCGCTGGTGTTTGGCACGCCGCTGGTGGGTTTTGTCCTGCAAAGCGCCCTGGTCCAGGACTTTGCCTTTGGCCAGGCCTATTCAGCGTTGGGCATGGGTGCTATCTATACGGTATTGGCCGTTGCACTCTGGAAGCGGCAGGTCGACGGCATGCGAATGTTAACAGAGTCGTTCCTCGCTCTCGGTGTGATCTTCCTCAGCCTGGCCATACCGTTTGCGCTCGATGGCCGCTGGACGGCCGCGGCCTGGGCACTCGAAGGTGCGGGCATAACCTGGGTGGGTATCCGACAACAGCGTTTATTGGCCCGCGTGTTTGGCCTGTTGCTGCAAATCGGTGCCGGCCTGGCTTTTTTCTCTACGATCGGTCACCCGCATGGCAACTTGCCGGTCCTCAACAGTGATTATATTGGCTCGGTACTGATCGCCATCGCCGGACTCTTTATTGGCTTGAATTACTATCGCCACCGGGAGGCAGTAAAAGAACCCGAAAAAGACCTGCATTATCTGCTGTTGGCCTGGGGACTGCTCTGGTGGTTCGGCGCCGGACTGATGGAGATCGATTATCATCTGCCGGCCCGTTATGAACTCAATGCCAGCCTGTTCTTTATTGCCGCCAGTTTTCTGTTGGCCACAGTCCTTGCCCGGCGCCTGGGCTGGACTGCCGCCGAACTCCCGGCCCTTTTCCTGCTGCCGGTGATGATCATCATTGGCCTGATTCAATACGACTATGGCGTTAACCCGTTTGCACACCTCGGGTTCATAGCCTGGATTGCAGCGTTCGTGATTCAGTACTGCATATTGCACTGGGCAGCAGGTTCCTGGCGGCACAGCCTCCTGGAAAAATGGCATGCCGGTACTTTATATATACTGATGTTTATCCTCACCTGGATCATTGCCCATGGCATCAGCCGCCATGTGACCGGCCTGTATAACTGGGACCATATCTTCTGGGGATTGGTCCCTGCCATTATGGTGTTCGCAGTCATGAACCTGAAATCAAGACTGCGCTGGCCCATCACCGAGTTTGCACCAGCCTATCTGGGTACCGGTCTGTTGCCGGTCATAATCTATCTCGGCATCTGGACGCTGGTTGTTTGTACTCGCAGCGGTGACCCGTCACCCTTGCCATATTATCCCGTGATCAATCCCCAGGATGTCGCGCAGCTATTCGCTTTGCTGGCTGCCATTGAATGGGTTGCCAACTGGAAGAAGCAGGTGATACCGGAACCCGCCTTTGTGCAGAGGCTGCATGTCATTGCCGCCATTGGCATGGTCTTTTTTGTCTGGCTGAATTCCCTGGTGGCCCATGGGGTGCATTTTTATGCCGGCGTGCCCTACCAGGCCTGGCAGATATTCAACTCCGACCTGTTCCAGACTGTCATTTCCATCGTCTGGACCTTGACGGCATTCCTGCTCATGGGATTGGCCAACCGACTGGGTTACAGGAAGGTCTGGTTTACGGGGGGCGCACTGCTTGGCGCCGTGGTCCTGAAACTGTTTATCATCGATCTTGACGACAGTGGTACAGTAACGCGTATTATTTCATTCATGAGTGTCGGTATCTTGATGTTATTGATCGGTTATTTCAGTCCCCTCCCTCCCCGATCCGAAACCCGGGCCGCTGATTGATCGTGCGGGTCCTTGTTGGCTGTCTGCTGCTTTTGGCCTCACTGGCCTATGCCGCTGAAGAACCGGATATGCAGGATTTTGCCCAGGCGAATCCCATTGAAACGGATGGCAGCAGTGCCATCTACCGGGTAGAACTGCCTGCGGAAGTCTATGAAACCGTGGCAAGGTATGACCTGGGTGATGTTCGGGTCTTCAACCAGGACGGTGAACGCGTCCCTTTTGCCATACAGCGCCAGGAACAGAAGAAGATCCTGAAAACGGCCTGGTTTGATCTGCCGGTGTTTCCCCTGCGGGGTAATGTCGAGAAGCTGGCTGCTGACCAGTCACTGGACCTCAGCCTGGCTGAAGATGGCAAGATCCTTGAATTACATTACAGGGGTAATGGCGCAAAGCTTAATCAGGACCAGAACCAATACCTGCTCGATCTCAGCGGCATTTCCCAGCCGGTCGATGCGCTGGAAGTGATCATCAGTCACTCAAACGAAGAAGGTTATCTGAAGAAGGTCAAGCTGGAATCCAGTAACGACCTCAATTACTGGTCACCACTTGTTGATGGGGCAACAATTACTGAACTCAGCTATGGCACACACTCGTTGAAACAAAATCAGATTAACCTGCCGGAACGGGATATAAAATACATTCGGTTCAGCTGGCTGGATGATCACGAAGGTTTACGCATATCCAATATTCGCGCCCTGTTAAAAACAGCGCATCATGAGAATCATTATCGCTGGTCATCGGTCACGGCCACCCGCGCGGAAGACAATGAGAACATCTATCAGTTTGATCTCGGTGGTTATTTCCCAGTGGAACAGATCAATGTGACCCTGCCGGATGACAATACCCTGATTGATGCCATTGTCCGTTCCCGTCATGACCAGGACGAAAAATGGCGGACGCAGTATGCTGGTCTGTTTTACCGGTTAAACTTGAAAGGCACACACCTCGAAGGTGAACCCATCAGCGTACGGCTGAGCCGCCACCGTTACTGGCAACTCGAGGTTAAATCAAGCGACAGCGTCGGGACAGCCATGCCGGAGTTGCATTTTGCCTGGCAGCCAAATTATCTTTATTTCCTGGCCCGGGGCAAGGGCCCTTACCTGCTGGCATATGGCAATGCCAGTGCCGAGCGGCCGGAGAAACCCGTTCATATCTTGATGAATGTCCTCGGCAGTGACCGGGAACAGGAGCTCGTCCAGCAGGCCAGTATCGGCGAGCCGACCATTCTCAAGGGTGAGAGTGCATTGGTGCCGGTCAAGCACTTCCCCTGGCGGGAAGTGTTTCTCTGGGTCATTCTTCTCTCAGGCGTTCTGGTGGTTGGCATGATGTCTTACAAGCTCATGCGTCAGATGAGCCAGCCATAATCTGCTGTTTTGTGACAAGATACACCGCACCACGCCCGGATATGGGCTATAACTTTCTAACTGCTTTATTTTCAGTCTTGGAATAGGAGAAAGAGATGAAGACTTTTATCAGCACCCTGTTAACCCTCTGTTTCAGCCAGATCGCCCTGGCCGATACCACCTATGTGTGTACCCATGGCGACAGTCAACGCACCATCGAGGTGGCTTATCTCGGCAGTGGCACGGCTCCCTGTGAAGTGCGTTACACCAAAAATGGCTTCACCGAGGTCTTGTGGAGTGCCCAGGCCCAGGAAGGCTATTGTGATGAAAAGGCCGGGGACTTCGTTGAGAAACAGCGTGGCTGGGGCTGGGAATGTGGAGAGAGTATGGCTGCCATGGATAACTCTGCGGCATCTTCAGAAGTGCCAGAATGGCAGCGTCTTGAGTAAGTACCTCCTGTAGAAGCTGACATCCAGCCAGGCCAGCGGGTAACTCCCTGGCCTGGTTTTTTTTGTGCCGGCTTTTTCTGCATAATGAACTCGCGCCCCTGGCAAGTGACAAAAAGAGTTAATAAAAAAAGGATACCCCGCCTTGTTTAAAGCCATCTTCCATTGGATAGAGATCAATATTCTCTCGCTCGGTCGCGAGATGCGCTGGTCATACCTGCCACCGCTGATGGTTTACATGGCAGCCGGTATCTCGGGCCTGACCGGGATTGTCGGTACCTTCTTTGTGAAAGAATACCTCGGTCTGTCCGCGGCCTTCCTGGCCGCATTGGGCTTCTGGGCCAATATACCCTGGGCCCTGAAGATGCCCATGGGTCATCTGGTCGATCTGATCTGGCGTTGGAAGAGTCTCTTGGTCTATCTGGGTGCAGGACTGATCGCGGTCAGTCTGCTCATCATGGTGGGCTTATTGACGGACCGCCAGGCGATGGAGGTGATCATGCCGGCCGGTGCCTGGTTTGTGATCAGTACCTTGCTCGCGCCCATCGGCTATGTGGTCCAGGACTCCGTGGCTGATGCCATGACCGTTGAGGCCGTGCCACGGGTGGATGTCGAGGGTAATCCGATTGACCCGGCAAAACTCAAGCTGATGCACACGACCATGCAGACCCTGGGACGTGTGGCCATCATCGGCGGCAGTGTATTAGTGGCGGTGATCAATCTCTACGTCTTCAGCGGTGCCGGGGCCTTGCCCGAGGCAGAGAAAGTCGATCTTTATCGCGATATCTATCTGATGGCACTCTCCATTCCGCTAATCTCGGTTGCAGGGGTTGTGATGGCCACGTTCATCAAACGCAACAAGCGTCGTCGACTCCTCGCACAGGGTATTCCGCGCGAGGAAGTGGAAAGGCTGGTACTGGAATATGCGGAAGAAACCCAACCTAACTGGTGGATACTCGGTGGCAGTCTGGCCTTTGTGATCTTCACCGTCGGTATGGGTTTCAGTAACTGTCCCTATAACCAGGAAGTCATCTTTGCAGGTTCCCTGGCAATTGTTTGTTTCCTGATTGCCAAACTCACTCGCGAACTCACCCCCGAAGCCCGCAACACACTCATAGGTACTGCTATTATCATCTTTGTATTTCGGGCGATCCCGGCACAGGGTCCGGGGATGACCTGGTGGATGATCGATGATCTGGGTTTCGACCAGCACTTCTTTTCGGTGCTCTCCCTTATCGGCAGCGTACTCACCCTGGCCGGCATGTTTATCTTCCGGCGTTTCATGGCCGATCACTCCATCGCCTATGTCGTCGGCGCATTAACCATTGCCGGTACTGTTTTATCGCTACCCTATCTGGGTATGTACTACGGCCTTCATGAATGGACAGCATCTGTGACCAATGGCGTCGTGGATGCGCAGTTCATTGCGCTGGTCAACACCGCCCTGGAATCACCGCTGGGCCAGATCGCCATGATCCCCATGCTGGCCTGGATAGCACATTCCGCACCGGCCAACCTGAAGGCGACCTTCTTTGCCGTCATGGCCTCGTTCACCAATCTGGCCCTGTCCCTGTCTCAACTCGGCACCAAGTATCTCAATCAAATCTATGTGGTGACCCGTGAAGTGAGGGACCCGATCACAAAGGTACTTGAGGTACCGGCCGACTACAGTGAGCTGGGCGATCTCATATTCATGTCAATTCTTATTGGCCTGGTCCTGCCGTTCGCTGCTATCTTGCTGGTCAGGATGACCCGGATGAAATGGGCCTGATAATATTGAAAGTAACAGCAATGCATTTGTTCAGGGCAGCGTGTTTAATGATACTTATGTCTTACTATATTAGGAGCGTGGTGACTGTATGAAGATAGGCGTTATTAAGGAAACCAAAGACAGGGAAAACCGCGTTGCCCT
>JBFFIE010000050.1:0-11397 GCA_041556555.1 Gammaproteobacteria bacterium | reverse complement strand
CGCAGGCCTTGCTCCTCACAGGTGTATTTGTGACCCTGCTGAGCCTGATCAATATCAAGCGTTATATGGAACCGGTTGAAAAATTGATGGAAGGTACTATTCGAGTTGGTAAGGGAATATTTAACCAGCCAGTTAAAGTAAAAAGTGGTGATGAACTTGAGATTCTATCAGAGTCATTTAATGACATGGCGGGGCAGATTGATGAACACATCAATATCATCAAGCTGATTGCCGAAGTGGACAGCCTGATGCTGTCTACACAGGATGCCGATTATATTATCGAAACATTGATCATGCGTCTTAACAGGATTATGAAAACCGATCATGTGATCGTTGTCAGATTCAACGACGAGAAAAACGATAATCTGGCAATTCTGAATATCAATGTGGATGATAATTATGAAAATATCCTGACATTCAAGATAAATATAAGTGATAATGAAAAAAGAGAACTTGGTCCGGATAAAAAAGTAATTTTGCTTGGCGATAATGACGAGCGGAGTTATACAGCAGTTGCCAGAGATAAAGGCGACAAATATTTTTATGTCTTTCCTGTCTATATAAAGGACACACTGGCTGGTATCCTGTGTTTTGGTAATTCTTCTTATATAGAATTATCAGAAAGAAAGATAGGTATGTTGAATGAAATTGCTGATCATACCGCAGTGGTATTATCCAACTCAGCCTGGGAAGAGAAGCTGGAGAAACAGATCTACTATGATTCACTGACAGAATTACCAAACAGGATCTTTTTCAAGGAAATTCTTGACGAGGCCATAATCAATGCAAATCAGGATAATTCACACTTTGCTGTGATTGTTGTTGATCTGGACAGGTTCAGGGTCATTAATGACAGTCTTGGGCATAAAACAGGTGATGTTGTTTTGCTTGAGATTACCAATCTTCTGAGAACCCTGGCTACAGACAAGGTGACCTTGATTAAATTGAGCAACGATGAGTTTGCGTTTCTGATAACGGGTGTAAAGCGTTTGTACCAGGCCTACAGTGAGGCAGCAAGACTCGCGATCAGGATAATCGATAAAATGAAATCACCTCTGAATGTCGAAGGCAGGGAGATCTTCATGACTGCCAGTATGGGTATAGCTATCTTCCCACAGGATGGTGAAACAATGGATGACCTTCTCAGTAGTGCAGATTCAGCAATAGACAAGGCCAGGATAATCGGCCCGGGTAATTATGAATTTTATGATGAAGACAAGGATGATGATGCCTTGCACAGTCTCGAGATCAGCAATCAGTTACGTAAGGCACTCTCCAACAATGAACTTGAGCTGTACTATCAGCCAAAAATAGATGTTAGAACAGGCCATATTTATTCTGCCGAGGCACTCCTGCGATGGAATCACCCGGTCCATGGTTTTATGGGGCCTGGAGGGTTCATCAATATTGCCGAGGAGAGCGGACTCATTGTACCAATTGGTTACCACACAGTGGACAAGGCCTGCAGACAATGCAAGGAATGGCTGGATGAAGGAATAGATGTAAAAATTGCGGTAAACCTTTCCGCAGAACAGTTTCGTCAACCGGACCTGATCAGTCACCTGGAGAAAGTTATACGGAAAACAGCCATACCTGCAAAGAATCTGGAACTCGAAATTACCGAGCGAACCACGTTTGAAAATCATGAACGTACGATCCAGATACTTAACAAGTTGAAAGATTTTGGTCTGAACCTGTCAATTGACGATTTTGGTACCGGATATTCGTCAATGTCTTATCTGCTGCAACTGCCGGTAGACAGCCTGAAGGTCGACCAATCGTTTGTGTCTGGCATTCCGGGTAACAAGGACAGTGTTGCCATCGTCAAGGGCATCATCGCTCTGGCACATGGCCTCAACCTCAGTGTAGTTGCCGAGGGTGTTGAAACCGAGGCTCAATACAGGATGCTGGAAAAAATGAAATGCGAGGAAATACAGGGGTATTACATCAGCAAACCCTTACCTGCCAGTGAATTCAAACAACTGGTGATGAAATATAATTCAAGCCTTGCAGTCAATTAAGGTTTCTGCAGCCGCAGCAATGGTTTTTTTGATATCCTGCTCGCCATGGGCGCTGGAAACAAAACCGGCTTCAAAAGGGGACGGCGCCAGATAAACACCACGCTCCAACATTCCGTGGAAAAATTTTTTAAAGCGTTCCTGATCACAGGACATGACCTGTTTAAAGGTTCTGATCTCTGGTTCGTCGCTGAAGAAAATACCGAACATCCCGCCTTGGTGATTGCAAGCAAGTGGTATTGATGCCCTCTTTGCTGCGTCTTGCAGACCGGTGACCAATGATAAGGTCTTTTCAGAAAGCGTCTCAAAGAAACCGGGTTCTGACAAGAGATCCAGAGTAGTGAGACCAGCCGTCATGGCAACGGGGTTGCCGGACAAAGTCCCGGCCTGATAAACAGGTCCATCAGGCGCAATATGATCCATGATTTCTGCACTGCCCCCAAATGCACCAACCGGCATGCCACCACCAATAACTTTGCCGAGTACAGTAAGATCGGGTTTGATGTTGTAAATAGACTGTGCCCCACCCAGGGCCACCCTGAATCCGGACATAACCTCATCAAAAATCAGAACGGTCTGGTATTGATCACAAACTTGGCGGAGTGTTTGCAGGAATTGCTGTGTGCCCGGTATGCAATTCATATTACCGGCCACAGGCTCTACGATAACAGCGCCAATCGTTTCACCCATATCTGAAAAAACTTTTTCAGTTTCCTGTGGGTCATTGTAAGTCAGTGTAATAGTATGTTTCGCCAAATCTGCCGGTACCCCCGGTGATGTAGGCACACCTAGAGTAAGTGCACCAGATCCGGCTTTCACCAGCAGTGAGTCGGCATGGCCATGATAACAGCCTTCATACTTGATAATTTTATCCCGACCGGTAAAACCACGGGCGAGACGGATAGCGCTCATTGCGGCTTCAGTACCGGAACTGACCATACGCACTTTTTCTATGCTGGGCATCAATTCACAGATCTTGTCGGCCATTCGGGTCTCGATCTCTGTCGGAGCACCGAAGCTCAGGCCATTTTCAATAGCGGATTTTACCTTGCTGATAACTTCCGGATGAGCATGTCCAAGAATCATGGGACCCCACGACCCGACATAATCAATATACTGATTACCGGATTCATCATAGAGATAGGCACCACTTGCCTTTTTGAAAAAGACAGGCGTCCCGCCTACTGATTTAAATGCCCTGACCGGTGAATTGACTCCGCCTGGAATATGTTTTTTTGCTGAATTAAAAAGTTGATCACTCATTATGTTTATTGTTGATTATTTGTATGTATTGTTCAGCTGTCCTGAAGCAGTTCTCTGCCTGATATAATCCACTGATTACTGCCAGGTAATCGGCACCGGCTTCGACCAGTGTATGGGCGTTGTCAGTTGTTATTCCGCCTATTGCCACCACAGGAAGATCCAGATCCAGGCTTGCCTGTCTCAGTATAGAGATATCTGCCTTGACTGTATTAACCTTGCTGCTTGTCCTGAAAAATGAGCCAAAGGCAATATAATCGGCGCCCTCTGCAACTGCTGTGTGGGCGCGATGAATGTCATTGTAACAGGATATACCTATGATTTTTTGATCCCCCAGCTGGTTGCGGGCTTCCTTGAGATCAGCATCGTCTTTACCAATATGCAATCCGTCCGCATCTATTGTCCGGGCAAGTGTAAGATTATCATTCACAATCAAGGGGACATTAAATTCGACACAAAGTGACTTGAGGTCCATGGCCTGTTTTTCCAATTGTGCGTTTTCTCCGGTCTTGTTCCTGAACTGTAACAAAACCGCACCGGCACTGAGTATCTCCCGTGTTTTATCCAGTATCTCCTGGTGCGTCAGACGATCATAATCTGTAATAGCATACAGACCGCAAGGTGGTAACTTCATGGCTAATGGGTATCGCCGGTTAATTTAAAAAACCTGTCCGGGTGCAGTTGATAACTACCCAGTTGTTGCGCATTCGCAAGACTGTGCCAGGTGTATTCCTGGGCCTGTTCTACAGCAAGCTTGATTTCAATATTACGTGCCAGTAGTGCCGCCAGGCTGGAAGCCAGGGTGCATCCCGAACCATGGTAAGTTCCCGGCAGCTTTTTCCATGGAAAGTCCTGCTTTTCACCATTCTCGAGGTACAGTCGATTAATTATTTCCTGTTCGTGGGTTTCAGCACTGGTAATTAACACTGCCTTACAACCGGTTTCCAGTAAGATGCTGGCTGCCTTGTCCGGTTCCATTGCACCTGTCAGTCGTCTGGCTTCTTCACAGTTGGGTGTCATTATGTAAGACAATGGAGCAAGTTTCTCCATGATAAGCTTCGGGGTGTCCGCCTCATTCAGCGGATCGCCGGTACCGGCTGTGATCACCGGATCCAGTACAACCGGGATGGTTCCCAAAGGTTTGATCTTTTGCGCGATCGCGTCAATGATTTCGGCACTGGCCACGAGGCCGATCTTGCAAGCATCTATATGTATATCTTCCAGGAGGTAATCTGTCTGTTCAGTAAAGGCATCTGCTGACTGGGAAATAACGCTGCCGACCTTGCCGGTATTCTGGGCTGTCAGTGCTGTAATAACAGAAACAGCCCGACAGCGGTTGTTGCCTATGGCCTCAATATCTGCTTGCAATCCTGCGCCGCCGCTGGGATCATGCCCCGCGAAAATCAATACAGTTGGTTTTTCTCCTGATGTGTTTCCCATAAAATACATTCTACACACACACCTTATTTTACGAAAATATATGAAGGAGAAGCTTTAATAATGAAATCTTATATGTGTGTTATTTGTGGTTTTGTATATAACGAAGAAGAAGGTTGGCCGGAGGATGGAATTGAGCCCGGTACCAAATGGGAAGATGTACCGCCAAACTGGGTCTGCCCTGAATGTGGGGCAAGGAAAGAAGATTTTGAAATGATTGAAATTTAAAAGACTTAAAGCAAACTCGATTTAAAATGGCCTGACAACAGCCAGAATTACGATAACAAACAGGAACACTACAGGTATTTCGTTAAACCAACGGTACCAGATATGAGAATGTTGATTCCGGTCGTGTTTAAAATCCATTAAGAATTTCCCGCAATAGATATGGTAGACCAGCAGGAGCAAGAGGCAGGCAAGCTTGGCATGTAACCATAACTCACCTGAGTAACTAGCCCAGCCATTCATCAACAAGGTCCAGAAACCAAAAACAAATGTCAGAATGGCACCGGGTGTCATGATCCCGAAAAAGAGTTTACGTTCCATGATCTTGAAACGGTCAATACTGGTTTGATCGGTGCTCATGGCATGATAAACAAACAACCTGGGAAGATAGAAAAGTCCCGCAAACCAGGTAACCATAAATATGAGGTGTAATGCCTTAACCCACAACATGGCTGCCTAAATTAAAGGCTATTAAACTCAAGTGGTTTTGACCTGGTATCTGCCAGGTTTTTCTGAGACAACAGACCCTGTATTTGTTGTTCGAGTGCGGCTATGTTCATTTCACCGATCTCATGTTGCACAATTTGCCCATCCGGAGCTACCAGGAATGAAGTGGGAGTCAGCGTGACATAATTAAAGGCCCTGGCAAGACTGCCATCAATATCCAGGGTGATTGGATAGGGAATTCTCCTGCGTTCGACCACTTCCAATACCTGATTTGGCGGGTCATAGGCCATGGCAACGCCAATAATTTCAAAACCCGAATGACGCAATTCATGATACATATCGACCAGATGCGGCATCTCCCTGATACAGCCGGGACAAGTCGTGGCCCAGAAAGTCACCAGTACAGGGTTGCCGCGCAGGGAGGCCATGGTTATTTGCCGGCCATCAATCGTTTTGAAAGAAACCTCGGGCGCCCTTGTCAGGTTGCTGTGTGATAACCACAACCAGGCCGTTAACGCCAGCAATACAAGGCAACAGCCGGCAATGAGTGACGATCTTGATTTCATTGATTTGTCTGGTCAGGCTCGATAGTGGTTGGTTGCGGGTATTTGCCCTTGAAGAGATCCCTGATGTAAAAAAACAGACGCTTGATCCCCTGCCATAATCTGGGCATCAACCAGATCATTAACACGACAAAGACGGCCAGCAAACCCAGGAATAGCCAGGGATAATAGAGCGCGGTCCATAGCCCCAGTATTACCGCAATATCCTCAGTGACAGAGGCAGCCCAGTTGCTGACAGGCTCCGGGGATGTGTTGATAAAAATACGGCTGCCCATCTTGGTTAAATGCGAGCCGGCAGCGAGGGTGCCACCCAGTAAGAATGCAGCCAGTTGCACGGCAGCAGAGGTTTCTCCCACGGCGCCCATCGCCAGCACAGCGCCTGCCGGTATACGGATGAAGGAATGGATGGCATCCCAGGCACTGTCAACGCCTGGCGTCTTGTCGGCAAAGAATTCTATGCAATACATCAATCCGGCGGCGAACATAACCAGTGGGTCTGTGACCACTTCAAGTTCTGCCGGGAGAATGATGTGCCCGGTTGAACCCAGATAACCCAGCATAAAAATCGCTGCGTAAAGGTTGATGCCGCTCGCCCAGGCGACCCCCATGGTGAGAGCGATAATTTCTACAGTGTTCATGAGCTTGATACCTTGCGCTATTCTGGCAGCCTGGACCCGGCGAGCCAGTCAATTAGATCATCTTGATTCAGAGCAACTATATTGAGTTTTGGCCGTGATTGAAAGTTCCATTATTACAAGGGCTTATAATTGGCGGAAAATCAACTAACAGCCAGGCCCCGGATAAAATGCAGTGCAATAATGCTTCGGGAATATTTCCTTGACAATAATTTTCCCTGAAAGTAATCTTTTTCCCGAAATATCCGGTTCTTAACCGCTATTTCAAATATATAACAACAATAAGATCTCAATGCATTCAAAGCGGCGTAAGCCGCTTTTTTATTTACAGGGACGTAATGTACATCACCCGTGCAGGAGCACACGGGCGATGTATTATCCTAAAAGCTAATACTTATGCTGCGGGTGCATGGACGCACAAGAGCGGCGTGGAACAAGTGCTTATATCACTCGTGCATGGATACACGTACAGGCGGGTGTCTGAAACAATGCAATGCATATCGCGGACAGATGGATTCTCCCAAAGCACACGAAGGGAGTTCGCAAATGAATAACCATTATCAAACATTCCGGTTGACGGGTAACGAGCTATGTCAAAAATAGGTATTGTCGGCGCAACGGGTTATACCGGATCAGAGTTGTTACGCCTGTTGGCGAAACACCCGGATATTTCGATTCACGTCGTGACCTCACGCTCTGAGCAGGGCCAACCGGTGGCCGGGATGTTTCCAAACCTGCGAGGCCTGGTAGACCTGGAATTCAGTGATCCGAAATCTGCGGCATTACAGGACTGTGAGGTCGTGTTTTATGCGACTCCGAATGGCACCGCCATGGCGGAGGTTGGTGAGTTACTCGATGCCGGAATCAAGGTCATTGACCTGTCCGCGGATTTCCGGTTGAAGGATTCACAGGTTTGGAGTCAGTGGTACGGCCAAAGCCACGCCGCACCGGAATTACTGGAACAGGCAGTTTATGGCCTGCCCGAACTGAACCGGGAAGCGATCAAGAAAGCGCAACTTGTGGCCAATCCGGGCTGTTATCCAACTGCAGTCGTACTCTCTTTATTACCTGTTGTTGAGCAGGGTATTTCGGGTTCCAACCGGATCATCGTCGATGCCAAGTCCGGCGTCAGTGGTGCCGGTCGTAAGGCAGCGATTAATACCTTGTTCAGTGAAACGGGAGAATCATTCAAGGCCTATGGTGCCAGTGGTCACAGACATTACCCGGAAATCTGCCAGTCTCTGGAGGCCGCTGGACAATCATCTGTATCGCTGACATTTGTACCGCATCTTGTCCCTATGGTCCGCGGAATTCATTCAACCGCCTATGTCATATTGGAACAGGATGTGGACGTCCAGTCCGTTTATGAAAAGCGGTTTGAGACCGAGCCCTTTATCGATATCATGCCGCCTGGCTCACATCCGGAAACACGTTCTGTCCGGGGCTCCAATGTCTGCCGTATGTCCCTGCATCAACCGCAAAGGGACGTGCTGGTTGTCCTCTCGGTAATTGACAATCTTGTTAAAGGAGCGGCCGGGCAGGCAATCCAGAACATGAACCTGATGTGTGGATATGATGAGACCAGTGGCCTGGATTTATCCGCCTTGCTTCCGTGAATAGGTTATACTTTGCACGCAATGCAGGCGTCAGACAGGGGAATCCATGTCGCACGTAATTATCAAGCAATACAAGCCATATCAGATTGCAATTGTTGTCATTGCGCTCAGCCTGCTGATTTCCATGACAACCTGGTTTTATCTCGATGAAAATCACTGGGCCAGGATCAAGTCACATGCCAGCATGGGCAATGAGGCCATGAAATTCATGGAAGAAAACAAGGCCCTCTTGCGTGAAAACCAGGAGTTGAAAGACCGCATTATCATGCTGGAGCGGACCGCCCAGATCGACAGTCAGATGGCCGCCGAACTGCATGATTCCCTGGGAAGTTTACAGGATGAAATTTACCGACTGAAAGGTGAACTTGAGTTTTACCAGGGAGTGATGTCTTCCACCAGTTCCGAGGCCGGTCTGAATATCCAGGGCATGCAGGTCGACCCCTTGCCCGAAGAGGGAAATTACCGATTCAGATTAATCCTGACACATGTCACAAAACGGGAACAGGTTATTGAGGGTAGTGTTGATATTGCCCTGGAGGGCGTTAAGAATGGAAAGCTGACGGTTCTCAATATCAGGGAACTGGCCATGGATACTGCAATGGACCTGTCATTCAAGTTCAGGAATTTCAAGCGTTTCGAGGGCAATATCTCGATACCTGAAGGATTTGAACCCCGCAGGGTCATTGTTAACCTCCAGCCCCGTGAGAAGAAGCTGTCTAAAATTAAAAGGGTATTCATCTGGTCAGAGATGGTCAGCTAGTAAAGCTTGGAGAGAGAAATGTGGAGCAGAAACAAAAGGCAGAAGACTGCCAGAATTGATACACTCATTGGTCAGAACACGGAAGTCACGGGCAATGTCTGTTTCGCCGGCGGCCTTCATGTTGACGGGAAAGTAAAGGGCAATGTGACCGCAGAGAATGATGGACATTCGGTGATGTCATTGAGCGAACAGGGCACGGTTGAAGGTGAGGTTAACGTTCCCTATGTGGTGATCAACGGCGAGGTCATTGGCGATGTTCACGGGAGTGAACATGTTGAACTTGCCTCAAAGGCCCGGGTCACAGGTAATGTGTATTATAATTTGATTGAGATGGCGATTGGCGCCGAGGTTAACGGGAAGCTGGTCCACGCTGAATTAGAGCGGGAAATGCCATTACCCGAGAATCATGGCCAGCCCCTGGAAGCGCCGGAATAATATTTAGTTAGGAGTAAATAGATTTTTATGGTTGAAACTGTCGAAAGCCCGTTGATATTCACAAACTCGGCTGCAAAAAAGGTCAGGGAATTAATTGCCGACGAAGGCAATGATGCGCTTATGTTACGCGTATTTATTACTGGTGGAGGTTGTTCCGGTTTTCAATATGGATTCACCTTTGATGAAAATGTTACCGAGGGTGACGCTGTTGTTGAAAACGAGGGCGTAAAATTGCTCATCGACCCCATGAGCATCCAGTATCTCATGGGAGCAGAAATAGATTACAGTGAGGGTCTTGAGGGTGCCCAGTTTGTAATCCGCAATCCCAATGCAAGCACTACTTGCGGTTGTGGTTCTTCATTCTCTGTTTGATTGCTCAGATCATCTGATACTCTTATAACAGGATTCTTTCCGGACAAGATTTTTTGCGGGTGTGAAATACGCCCGTTTGTAGGGGCAATCTGGCCCACTCATCTACTATAATAATTCGGTGTTTCGTCTAACCAATCCGGGGTATCAGGCATGGAAAGTACCGTTGATGATGAAATCATGCTGGAGTCAGGTGAAGTCGATCTTCATCCGGAAGAATCACAATTAAGGAAAATAACCAGCGAACTTTCTCAATATAACAAGAAAACCAATACCAAAAGGTTTTTCAGGATATACGATAATCAGATACTCGGTGTTGGTGAGAAATCCGCGAGCAAGCAGCATTCATATCTGCTACATCTCGCCATGCTGGCCCGTCGTCCGACACGGTCATTCAATATCAGGCGAGGATTATTACTGGCCGCCTTCTTTTTTGCTCTTGTTTCCTGTGTTTTGATAGCCACCAAGATCTATGGTATTGAATTGACCGATCCACTGTATATTTATGGCCTGGCCATACTCTGTGCAGGTCTTTCGTTATATTGTTTCTACACGCTGGTAAAATCAATCAGGACTTCCCTGGTTTTTAAATCGGCACATGGCCGTGTTCCTGTGGTCGAGTTTTATAGCAAGCTTCCTGACAGAAAGCACCTCAGGCAGTTTATCTCTGCCATGAAAAAGAACATCTCCACGCTCAGGAAGGACAAGAGGTACTCATCTCAGGGAGCACTCTCTGCAGAGCTCAATGAACACAGAATACTGCGTGAAAAAGGCATCCTGACGGCCAGGCAATATGAGTCTGCCAAGAAAAATATAATGGGTAAACACTAATAATTTCAGCCAGCCTCGTAGACGGCACCCAGTATCCTTTCAGAGTCTGCGCCGGTAACCGAGGGCAGGTTGCCCGGAAGATGTTGAATACGGCGCATGGCCAGCCAGGCAAAGGTAACTGCCTCCACCGCATCAGGACTGATACCAAACGCTTCTGTACTGCTGATTTCCGGGCCTGGCAAGTTGGTGCCAAGCCGTTGTAAAAGGTAGCGGTTATGAGCACCGCCGCCGCAAACTATGAGTTCATCGACGGTAAACTTGCTGTGTTTGACAGCATCTGCAATCGAAACGGCAGTGAGCTCAAGCAGTGTGGCTTGTACATCGACCGCCGGGGGCTGTGTTTCAAGTTGCGAGAGTTTCCGCTGCAGCCACTCCGGATTAAAGTAATCCCTGCCAGTACTCTTGGGCGTCGCCTGTTTTAGATAATTATCGTCCAGCAGGATTTTCAATAATGTCTCATTGACCTCACCGCTACCTGCCCAGTTGCCGTCCTTGTCGTAAGCTTCTCCCGTGTGGGTATTTATCCAGTCATCCAGCAATACATTGGCCGGGCCCGTATCAAAGCCAATAATGTCGTCGTTACTTTCATGCGACGGCAGTAAAGTGACATTGGCCATGCCGCCAAGGTTTAACACAATCCGGTGCTTGCTCTTGTGCCTGAACGCGAAGTTATGGAACACCGGTGCCAGCGGAGCACCCTGGCCGCCTGCGGCCAGGTCCATACGTCTGAAGTCTGTGACTGTGGTAATGCCCGTCCGGCAGGCAATGATGTTGCCATCGCCGATTTGCAACGTACCAGGG
>JBFFIE010000049.1:0-11689 GCA_041556555.1 Gammaproteobacteria bacterium | reverse complement strand
GCCGAACTTCTGGCCGAAGATCTGCGCGAGGCTCACCGGGCGCTAGAAGAAATAACCGGTGAATTCAGCAGTGATGATTTGCTTGGAAAAATATTTTCCGAGTTTTGTATTGGGAAATGAAATGACCTTACTGGTCTATTAGGTTTCCCTCAATCAGCTTGACGTAATCCTAGATCACATTTTCCCATAACAAGGACCGGGCACGATCCCGTGCTTTTTTGCCCATCTGACTTCTTAAGGCAGTATCTCCAAGGAGTTTACGTATACCCTCCAGGACTGATGTCTGTGATTCGCCATTACAAACCAGCCCTGTTTCACCATTTATTACTGCCTCACAGGCTCCACCAGTATTCCCTGTAACAGAGGGGATGCAGAACCAGCCTGCTTCAATAAATACGATACCAAACCCTTCGACATCATTTTTTTCTTGTCTGGCAGGGAGGACAAATATATCCGATTGTTTTAACCAGGCGTTACGCAAAAGAGTTTCCTGATATCCGAGTATCATAACGTTTTTGCTAATACCGAGGTCATATGATAATTTTTTTAGAAAAGATTTTTGTGATCCTTCGCCTATCACAACATATACAAGGTTTGGGAAATCATGTAGTAACTGAGGCAATATATTTATTATCGTGTCGAATCCTTTTCGTTTTTCGAGCCTGCCAACACTTACTAATACTGGACCAGAGCCCGCTAAATGATTTTTTACATAGTTCAATTCGATAGGCCCGGGATTTGAAGGCCGGCTCAGTCCAGGATTGATTATTTGAATGTTGTTTCGATTATTCAAAAATGGTGTAAGTCGAGACGCGGTATAGCGTGAAATTGCGATAATCTTATTGGCTTTTGATAGTGCAGATGAAATACGGTGCAATTTGTTTTGTGTTGGTTTATTGGGCAGTTCGGTGCCGTAAGACAGGCAAATAATCAGGACATTTGCATTAGGGCTAATAAATTCCAGGCTCTTCCAGGAATCACATATAAGAACATTGTTTTGTGTCATTTGTTTCTGAACATTAAATGCCTTTTTTCTCCTCCTGATAGGTTTAAACCCTGAAAAACGAGTAACTTCGAAAGGTTGGTTCAAGTCGTGCTCTTTGTCTCCTTTGGCAGAATCGGCAAAGACTTTTACCCCATAACCGGACACCGAAAGGTTTAGTGCAAGATTATACATCAGGTTCTCAATGCCACCGGTGATCGGATGGAAACATTGTGTTGAAATTAAAATCATTAATTAGTTTTCCTAACAGCCCTTTCATAAAGATGAATGGTTTTATCAAGCATCGACGATAAGGTATAGGGATTGTTTTTGGAAGGCACAGGGCGGGTTTCATAAATTTTAATGAGTTTCTCTTTTGCTTCTACACTATCTCCCACCCGGATTCTGCCTTCTGGAAATAGTTTCGCCATTATTTCAGAAGCACCACCATGATTGTAGCCAATTACTGGAGTGCCAAGACATAAAGACTCTAGTACGGTTCTGCCAAAGGCCTCGGGCTTCTGTGAGAGTGACAAGACCACAGAAGATGTTGACATGATGTTTCTGAGATCATCTCTGTGGCCAGTGAAAGTGATATGGTCCTGGATGCCGAAACGACTGGTTTTCTGTACCAGTTCTTCACTGTATCGCATCTTTTTAGGGTGTGCGTCACCAACGATCAGTCCGTGTGCCGGGATACCCTGTTCTATAAGTGCTTTGATAATTACCAGGAAATCTTCATGGCCCTTCAGCCGGGTAATCCTGCCAGGTAATGTCACAACGAATTTATCCTTAAGTTCGCCATAGCGTGAATACCATTCCTGCAGCCATTCATCCGGCGGTCTGTATTCAGGAAAATAAAGGTCCGGGTCTATCCCGCGGTGAATTACCTCGATTATCCCGGGGTCGACCCCAGGATAGTTTTTCAGAATGTAGTCTTTAACTGTGTCAGAAACTGCAATGACTTTTTCTCCTTTCGTCATGATCCTGCTATAGACGTTTGCTGAATAAAGCCCATGAACTGTGGTAATGAATCGAGGTTTTTCATTTTCTCCCAGACTGTTCCAGGCTAGATAGGTTACCCAGCCCGGGAGTCGGGAGCGGGCATGAAGTATCGATATGTTTTCTTCCCGGATAATACGCCTGAGTGTCGGGATGAGCCTTAGGGTCAGCAATGACTTATGGCCAATCGGCAAGGCTATGTGTTTGCTGCCAGCATTGACCAGTTCTTTAACCATTCGCCCTCCGGCAGAGACCACCAGTGATCGATGGCCCCGGTTTACGAGTTCGCATGCTACCTCAAGGGTGCCACGTTCCACGCCACCGCCATCGAGTGCTGGAAGTACCTGCAATACCGTTAGACGAGTCATGTCCCCATTCACAGTGAAGCGGTTATATCTGATACAAACTTTTCAGGATCCAGGATGCTGCGCGGTCCGCTTCGTTCAGGCCGGCGGACAGGGCGGGCATCTTTCCATGTTTTACCCAGTTGTGATATCGGACCACCAAGTTTTTATTTTCCAGGTGTTCAATATTGTCAAATACCTTTCGCGGTATTTTCACAGGAACCTGGAGTATCCCTGTCGTTGTTCCGGCTGTTAGAGATTCATAGACCATGGAAACACTATCTTCACTTACCCACGCAAAACCACAGATTGCAAGTCGCTCCGGGAGCCAGGTTCGGTCTACGAGTTTCCATGAATGAAAACTAACATTGTCAAAGTCCAAAGACGCCAGTGCTCTGGAAAAGCTCTCGGGTGTTCTTGGTGAATCAGTAAGGTCCCAATGGATGTTCTTCTGCTTTTCAAATACCGTATTGAGTTGACTCAACATGGACTGTTCGTCCCAGCCATAGTGTTTTGATGGTCCACCGATCATCACCAGACCCCGCGCTTGATTGTGTTTGGCGGTAGGTGTGACCAGGTTCATGGCGCCTTCAGTAATAAGAGTGTTTTTTCTTTCCGCCGGATTATCGTGTGACGGGATGAGGGCAAAATCAAAGCAGGAGAGTGGCAGGGAAGGTTTCATAATCACCGCGGTTTTTCCGCCGTAGGCACGCCTGGCACAGAGCATGGACAGGTGGGTCTTATGGCCCGCGCCCAGGATCAGGTCAGGCGGATCCAGCCCCTTGCCCGGGGGAAAGCGTTTCATGAGCAGTTGCATCAGACCAAAGCGTAGTTTATGGGCCGATATGTCAACGCATATAAGGTTCTCTTTTTTTTGTTTCAGGGCATTGACCAGGCCCAGACTCTGGTTGTCATGGCCTGGTTTGCCATCAACGATACGCCAGACAACCATCAGCCAAAACAGTCAGTGATTTGTTAAGTAGTGGCCTTGCTGCCACTATCTTCGGATGCAAGCAGAGTAAATTCTGCTCCACAATACGGGCACTTGGCTTTGCCGGTAGCTTCAATCGGCAGATATACTTTTGGATGTGAATTCCAAAGACTCATCTCGGGTAATGGGCAATGCAGGGGTAGATCGCTTTTTTCAACGGTATAGTTTGGTTGATCATTCGGAGTGTTGCCGCTTCGCACAGGTCTTGGCATGTTCAATTGCTCTCCGGGTAGGTTAGCCAGTCATCATACTGTTTGCTGCGGCCATGTACTTGATCAAAGTATAGTGATTGAAGTTTTTCTGTGACCGGGCCGCGTATTCCCGCACCGATGCTGCGTCCATCCAGCTCCCTTATTGGCGTCACCTCGGCCGCAGTTCCGGTGAAAAAGGCCTCGTCAGCAATATATACTTCGTCCCGGGTAATGCGTTTTTCCCTGACCTTGATGCCCAGATCACCCGCGAGGGTAATTATCGTGTCACGCGTTATTCCTTCCAGTGCAGAGGTCAGGTCGGGTGTGATGAGCTCACCGTTCCTTACAATAAAGATATTTTCACCGCTGCCCTCGGCCACATAACCTTCATTATCCAGTAACAGAGCCTCATCGAAACCGCAATCCTGTGCTTCCTGTGTTGCAAGCATGGAATTCATGTAGTTGCCATTCGCCTTTGCCTTGCACATGGTGATGTTCACATGATGCCGGGTAAACGAAGAAGTCTTGATGCGAATTCCTTTTTCCAGTGCTTCCACTCCCAGATAGGAACCCCAGGACCATGCGGCAATCATCACATGTGTTTTAAGTTTGTCGGCATGAAGGCCCATACCCTCCGCGCCGTAGAAACACATGGGGCGAATGTAGGCGGTTTCAAGCCGGTTTTGACTCACCACTTCACAACAGGTGCGGTTGATGGTGTTCTGGTCATAAGGCATGTCCATACGCAGGATGTGCGCGGAGTGGAACAGGCGTTTGGTGTGATCTGTCAGCCGGAAGATTGCCGTGCCATGTTCAGCTGCATAGGCACGTATGCCCTCAAATACGCCCATGCCATAATGCAGGGTGTGAGTCAGGACATGGATCTTCGCTTCTCGCCAGGGGATAAATTCCCCGTCAAGCCAGATAACGCCATCCCGATCATCCATCGGCATCCCAAGGTCTCCTCAAAAAAGTGAATATCAACCAGGCCAGTAAATCCGTTATTCCACCACAACTACAGGGATAATGACAATTTCAGAGCTGCGGGTAACTGGCGGGCATTATTTCTTGTGTTTGATGCCGCTGCGGACGCACTCCAGGATGTCCTTGAGCTTGGGCTCGGCAACAGAATAATAAACAGTCCTGCCGGAACGTTCACTGACCAACAGTCCTTTGGCCTCCATAAGGCGAAGGTGTCCACTGGTTGCGGGCTGGGAAAGCTTGCTCAGGCTGGCAATAGCATCTACCGTAAATTCGCCTTGTAACAGTATTTCTATGATCCTGAGCCGGTGCGGATGTGCTGCACATTTCAGCCATTCAGCTGCGACCTTAAGGTCCTCGAAAGGTAATAGCCGGTCCCGGGGATCAGTCATCTTTTTAGCTGCTGCACTCATAATCCGGTAAATCCTGATAAAACATATATAAATAATGATATATCAATCTAATAATATAAAAAACAACTTTCACTTCTCGCCATGATATTTTTTAAAGAAAAGGATTAGGTGTATGCTGGATGTTCAGGCTACATCAGTATCAAAGCACCATGACCAATTCCACAGTGAAAGATATTACCCCACCAGAAGCATGGGAGATCCTGCAATCCAATCAGGACGCCATGCTGGTCGATGTCAGGACCACGATAGAATATCAATATGTTGGACATCCGCTGGATGCAATTCATGTGCCCTGGAAGGAAGCACCAGACTGGGAAATAAATACTGATTTTGTCAAACAGGCGCGCGAGGCCATTGCCAGGCGGGCTGGTAAAACGGAAGGCATTGAATCGTTACCGATATTAACAATTTGTCGAAGCGGAAAACGATCGAAAGAGGCCGCTGAGGCATTACTAATAGATGGATTTAAAACGGTTTACAATGTTGATGAAGGTTTTGAAGGAGATCGTGATAGTAAAAACCATCGTAATACAATCAACGGCTGGCGATTTCATAATCTGCCTTGGGAACAATCCTGATTACGATTCAAGTGTTCATTTGCCTTTAGCTTCATTGCCAAAATAACGGCCAAGAAAAAGGCCGATTTCGAATAATAGCCAGAGAGGCAAAGCCAGTAGCAGCTGGGACACTACGTCTGGCGGCGTTAAAAACATGCCAATCACGAACGCGCCAAGGATAATATATGGTCGGCCTTTTCTAAGTGTTTTAATTGAGATGATGTCGGTGCGAATCAGCATGATCGTAATAATCGGTACTTCAAATGCCAGTCCGAACGCAAAAAATAATTTCATTATGAAGTCCAGATAACGACTGATATCTGTCATAACTGCAACACCTTCGGGGGCAACTGAAGTAAAAAACGCAAATAACAAGGGAAAGACGGCAAAAAAGGCAAACGCAATGCCTGCATAGAACAGCAAGATACTGATGATCAGCAATGGCAGGGCAAAACGGCGTTCTGTTTCATACAGGCCGGGCGCAATAAACGCCCAGGCATGATATAGCAAATAGGGCATGGAGATGAGTATTGACAGGTAGAAACAGAGTTTTATTGGCACAAGGAAGGTTGAAGCTACTTCTGTAGCAATCATCTGGTTTCCCGGCAGCAAATGGTTGATGAGAGGTGTGGCAACCAGCGAATAAATCTGACTGGCAAATGGGCTTAAAATGATAAAAATTATCAAGAGCCCGGCAAGGGCATATAATAGTCGTTGCCGCAATTCTCTTAGATGTGAAACCAGAGAGTTTGCCCGGACTTGGTGATCATTTTTTTCAGGTCCGTGACGAGGCAAGCTTAATGTTCCTCGTCGCGATCTTTTTTCTTATAATCCGGGTCCTGGTCAGGTGCATCTCTCATCAATTCATCCAGGTCCGTGAGGTTTTTATGGTAATCAGTGGGATTGCCAAGTTCCTGTTCCAGTTCTCGGCGGGTCTGGTTAATAAAACGGCGGGTTTTCCCTATCCAGCGCCCCAGGTTTCTAGACACCTCTGGCAGTTTGTCCGGGCCAATAACTAACAAGCCGACGATGCCAATAAGGATCAGTTCCCAAAAGCCGATATCGAACATAAAACCAATACAGCAGTTGATTAAAGAATCTCAGTGTTTGCGAGGTGGATCAGGTTTCTTTCTCGTTTTTCGTAGTGGTATTTTCCTGATTCCCGTTAATAACATTGCCGGATGATTCCGGACTGTTTTCAGTTTCTGGGTTTTTATCTTCTTCTTTCAGGGCTTTTTTGAAACTCTTCAAGGCCCCGCCCAGGTCGCCGCCTATATTTCGCAGTTTTTTGGTACCAAACAACAAGATGATGATCACCAGAACGATCAATAATTCCCAGATGCTAAAACGACCCATAATTAGTCTCCCGGACTGTTAGTTTAGCGCTTACGTCTGGCCTTCTCTTCAATGCCGGGCTGGCCGAAACGTCGTTTCAATTCTCCCAGCACTTCTTGATGCCCCAAATCGTGCTGTGACAGCATGACCAGGGTATGGAACCAGAGATCAGCAGTTTCATGAATTATATCCTCTTTCACCCCTGAATTTGCAGCCAATACCAGTTCTGTCGCCTCTTCACCAATTTTTTTTAAAACGGCGCCGGGTCCCTTCGCATAAAGGCTTGCGACATAGGATGTCTCAGGATCCGCTGTCTTGCGTTGCTCCAGCGTGTCGGACAGTTGGTTTAATATATCCATGGTGTGAACTCTATAGTGATCATAGATTATTTGTAGATTTGATCAGGCGATTTGATAACCGGACTATTTTCAACCCAGGCATCATTCTCGAGCTTGAAATAAAAACAGCTTCTCCTGCCGGTGTGACATGTGATGCCCCCGGTTTGCTGGACGCTCAACAAAACCGCATCCCGGTCACAATCCAGATAGACTGATAAGACTTTTTGGGTGTGGCCCGATTCCTCCCCTTTTTTCCAGAGGCGTTGGCGGGACCTGGACCAGTAAACCGCAAACCCTGTGGTGACAGTTTGCTGCAAGGCTTCGCGGTTCATCCAGGCCAGAGACAACACCTCACCGCTGTCTGCATCCTGGGCTATTGCCGTGATCAGACCATCTATATTCCACTGTACCTCATCGAGCCAACGGGGTGTCACTTTATCTGTCATGATTTTCAGCGCCTGACTTCAATGTGATGTTGTTCTAGCAATGCCTTGGCCTCACCAACGGTGTGCTCCCCGAAGTGAAAGATACTGGCGGCAAGGACAGCATCAGCCCTGCCTTCCATTATACCCTCTGCCAGATGTTCCAGAGTGCCTACCCCTCCCGAAGCGATGACCGGGATACTCACGGCCTCACTGACAGCGCGGGTCAGGCCCAGGTCAAAACCATTCCGGGTGCCGTCCCGGTCCATGCTGGTCAAGAGTATTTCACCGGCGCCACGTTCGCACATTTCCCGCGCCCACTCTACTGCATCGATACCGGTGGGGTTACGACCACCGTGAGTATAGACTTCCCAGCCGGAAGGCGTATTACTGGATTGTTTGGCATCTATGGCGACGACAATGCATTGTGAGCCGAAACGGTCAGCAGCCGAGTTAATAAATTCCGGCTGCCGAACAGCAGCTGTATTGATACTGACTTTGTCTGCTCCGGCCTTCAGCATTTTGCGAATGTCATCCAGGGTCCGGATACCACCACCCACGGTAAGAGGAATGAATACTTCTGCCGCGACCGATTCAACCACATGAACCATGGTTTCCCGATCATCACTGCTGGCGGTGATATCGAGAAAAGTGATTTCATCTGCACCCTGCTGGTCATAGCGTCTTGCTACCTCAACGGGATCGCCGGCATCACGGATATCCACAAACTGAATACCTTTGACTACCCGGCCTGCATCGACATCCAGGCAAGGGATGATTCGTTTGGCGAGGGACATGTTCTAGAACTGTGGAGTGTATGAGCAGAGTTCGTCTGCAAGTTTTTGCGCTTCGGCAAAATTCAGGGTTCCTTCATAGATAGCGCGGCCGGTTATTGCACCGGCGATGCCTTCCTCTGCCACCTTACAGAGATCGCGAATGTCATCAATATTGGTTATACCGCCGGAGGCAATGACTGGAATAGTGATTTCCCTGCAAAGCTCAAGCGTTGCATCAATGTTAATATTGTTCATCATACCGTCGCGGCCAATGTCTGTGAAAATGATGGCGGCTACGCCCTCATCTTCGAAACGTTTTGCCATATCAATTGCGCCGTGATGAGAGAGCTTGGACCAGCCATTGGTCGCAAGTTTACCGTTTTTAGCATCCAGACCCACAATGATATGACCGGGAAATTCCAGGCAGATATCCGATACGAAATGAGGAGTGGTCACGGCCTTGGTCCCGACAATGACATAACTGACCCCGACATCGAGATATGTCTGGATGGTGTCTTCATCACGGATCCCGCCGCCGACCTGAATGGGAATTTTCGGAAAGCTTTCTGCAATGTCGTGAATAATATCGGCATTTTCCGGTTTCCCGGCAATAGCGCCGTCCAGGTCAACGATATGAAGTCGCCGGGCGCCAGCATCCACCCAGCGTTTGGCGATCTTGACGGGGTCTTCGCTGTAGACCGTTTCCTCATCCATGCGTCCCTGACGCAGACGGACGCAGCGGCCGTTTTTCAGATCAATTGCAGGGATTAATAACATGAGGGTCAGGAAACCGGGTTACTGACAAGCAAACGCAGGGTTTTGGCCTTATTTGTATTGGTATATATCTTTGGCGTTATGGCTATACAGTCAGATATTAGCAAGGATTTCCAGTTTTAAAAACCTTCTTACCCTCACTTCTCATACCGACACTCAATGTGCCTCTTCCCAGTTCTTGCCGTTACCAATATCGACCTCCAGATGCACTTTTAAATCGGCAGCGCCAATCATTAATTCCCGGACTTTTTCCGAGACCTTTTTAACCTGCTTTTTCTTCACCTCAAACACCAGCTCATCGTGGACCTGCATAATCAGTTCTGCCCCGGGATCCTCATCCATTAGCCATTGGTGTACTGAAATCATGGCGCGCTTAATGATATCCGCGGCGGTGCCCTGCATTGGTGCGTTAATAGCTGTACGCTCTGCATATTGCCTGCGTGCGGCATTTTTCGCATTGATATCGGGCAGGTACAATCTGCGACCGAACACAGTTTCGACATGGCCGACCTTACGTGCCCGCTTTCGGGTTTGCTCCATATATTCCTTGACGCCCGGGTAGCGCTCAAAATATCGATCAACGTATTGTTTGGCCTCGCCTCTATCAATACTCAGCTGCTTTGCCAGGCCAAATGGCGACATCCCGTATATCAAGCCAAAATTAATCGCCTTGGCCGAACGTCGTTGCTCCTTACTTACTTTGCTCGGTGCGACATCAAATACCTCGGCCGCCGTCATCTTATGAATGTCTTCACCGTTTTCGAAGGCGGACAATAATCCCTCATCCCCTGACAGGTGCGCCATGATTCGAAGTTCGATCTGGGAATAATCTGCTGCCAGCAAGACCATGCCGTCTGGCGCGACAAAGGCCTTACGAATCCGACGCCCTTCCTCACTTCGTATTGGAATGTTCTGGAGATTGGGATCGGAGGATGACAACCGGCCCGTGGCTGCGACCGCCTGGTGGTAAGATGTATGCACGCGGCCGGTTTTTTGGCTGATTTGTTCCGGCAGGCGATCGATATAAGTGGATATGAGTTTGCTCAGGGAGCGATATTCAAGAATCAGGTGGGGCAGTTCATATTCTATGGCCAGTTCCTGTAATACGGATTCAGCGGTAGAAGGCTGTCCTTTTGGCGTCTTGGCCAAGACAGGCAGATTCAGATCCTCGTAAAGTATCTCCTGGATTTGCTTGGGTGAACCGATATTGAATGGCCTGCCGGCATGTTCGTAAACCTCTTGCTCTAAATCCTTGAGCCGCAGCCTCAGTTCCTTGCCCTGTTTAGCCAGCAGTTGCCTGTCGATTAAAACCCCTCGGCATTCCATGCGTGAGAGTACGGGCATGAGTGGAATCTCGATATCCTCATAAACCCGCCTTAACTCGGGAATTTTTTCCAGTTTTGGCCAGAGGTACTGGTGCAGCAGCAACGTTACTTCGGCATCCTCCGCCGCGTATGGTGCCGCAGTCTCGATGTCCACTTTATTAAAGGTCAACTGTTTTGAGCCCTTGCCCGCCACGTCTTCAAAATGAATGGTCTGTCTCTCAAGGTATTTTAAAGCAAGGCTATCCATGTCATGGCGGCTGGCGGTACTGTTCAGGACATAGGATTCGAGCATTGAGTCATGCCGACAACCCTGCAGATGAATCCCGTGATTGGCCAGTACGTTCATATCATATTTGAGATGATGCCCGAGCTTTTGATGCATGTTACTTTCCAGCAGAGGCTTAAGCTTATTAAGTGTCGCATCTCGGTCGAGTTGCTTCGGTGCATTGTCATAGTCATGTGCCAGCGGGACATAGGCAGCGTTCAATTCATCTACGGCAAACGAGAGCCCGACAATCTCAGCTTCTGAATAATTCAGGCTGGTGGTTTCTGTGTCGAAGGCAAACAGGTCGGCTTCTTCGAGTTTTTTAATCCAAAGTTCCAGCTCGCTTGCCGTAAACACGGTTTCATATTCACAAGTATTACCTTGTGGTTGTTGTGTCGGTGTTTGTTTGCTGTTCTGTTTTTCATCATCCGGGGGATTAATTTCCTTGAGCAGAGACTTGAAACCCCAGCGCCGGTATTCTTCTGTCAGTTTCGGTTTGTCTGCTTCGCCGCACCGCAAGTCATCAGGACTAAAGTCCAGAGGCACATCACACTTCAAGGTAACCAGCTGTTTTGATAGCGGCAGGGAATCAATGGAATCTCGTAAATATTCACCAACCTTTCCTTTAATATCGGCGGCGTTTTTGATGATGTTATCCAGGTTGCCGTATTCTGTAAGCCACTTGGCGGCAGTTTTCGGACCAACTTTTGGTACACCCGGAACATTATCAACGCTATCACCGACAAGCGTGAGATAGTCGATGATCTGTTCCGGTGTGACTCCGTATTTCTCAATAACACCTTTACGATCAATTACTACATTCTTCATGGTATTGATCATCTTGATGTTGTCATTGACAAGTTGCGCCAGATCCTTGTCGCCGGAAGAAATCAGAACGTCCATTCCTTCCGCTTCGGCCTGTACTGAAAGTGTTCCTATTACATCGTCCGCTTCAACCTTATCGATCATCAGGAGCGGGAACCCCATGGCCTT
>JBFFIE010000048.1:0-12674 GCA_041556555.1 Gammaproteobacteria bacterium | reverse complement strand
TCGGGAGAGAGCGATGACGGCTGATACCGCCACCCTTGAAGGCACCTATAATTATAAAGTAATACGTCAATTTGCCATCATGACTATTGTCTGGGGAATTGTGGGTATGGCGGTAGGGGTATTAATTGCCGCGCAATTGGTTTGGCCGGTACTGAATTTTGACATTCCCTGGTTAACCTTCAGTCGTCTTCGGCCACTTCATACCTATGCAGTGATCTTTGCTTTCGGAGGTTCTGCATTATTTGCCTCCTCATATTATGTGGTACAAAGGACATGCCATGCGAGGCTATTCAGTGACGGTCTTGCCGCATTCACGTTCTGGGGCTGGCAGGTAGTCATACTTGCAGCCGCCATTACCCTGCCACTGGGTATCACCAGCTCGAAAGAGTACGCTGAACTGGAGTGGCCAATTGATATTTTGATTGCCCTGGTCTGGGTGGCCTACGCCTTTGTTTATTTTGGCACCATCATGCGGCGGAAAATCAAACATATTTACGTAGCCAACTGGTTTTTTGGTGCATTTATAATAACTATTGCCATACTTCACATTTTTAACAGTCTCGCACTACCGGTTAACTTATTGAAGTCCTATTCAGTCTATGCCGGCGTCCAGGATGCTATGGTGCAGTGGTGGTATGGCCATAATGCGGTAGGATTTTTCCTGACGGCCGGCTTCCTCGGCATGATGTATTACTTCATTCCCAAACAGGCAAACAGACCGGTCTATTCCTACAGATTATCCATTGTTCACTTCTGGGCACTGACTTTTACCTATATATGGGCAGGGCCACATCATCTGCATTACACCGCTTTACCTGAATGGACCCAGTCTCTGGGTATGGTCATGTCACTGATTTTACTTGCCCCTTCCTGGGGCGGGATGATTAACGGGATAATGACCCTGTCGGGTGCCTGGCATAAATTAAGAACCGATCCCGTCCTCCGCATGATGATCGTCGCGGTGTCTTTTTATGGCATGTCAACGTTTGAAGGTCCGATGATGTCAATCAAAACGGTGAACGCACTTTCACATTACACCGACTGGACGATAGGACATGTTCATTCCGGCGCGCTGGGCTGGGTGGCATTTATTTCAATGGGAACGATGTATTTTCTGATTCCACGTTTATTCGGCCGGGAAATATACAGTCTCAAGTTGATCGAGTATCATTTCTGGATTTCCACGATTGGAATCGTTTTTTATATCGCAGCCATGTGGGTGGCCGGCATCATGCAGGGATTGATGTGGCGCGCCGTTAACGATGATGGCACGCTGACCTACAATTTCATCCAAACCGTTGAGGCGATGCAACCGTTTTATTTCATCAGGTTCCTTGGCGGAATTCTGTTCCTTCTGGGAACTTTAATCATGGCATATAACTTGTGGAAGACTATCGCCGGGGCAAAACCTGTAGAAGCAAAAATTCCTGAGCCGGCAATGGCACACTAGGAAGAGATAATGAGCGATTTTCATAAAAAAATTGAAAAGAATATCGGCTTGATGATTGTTCTGGTACTTCTTGTAATCAGTGTCGGGGCACTGGTACAGATTATCCCGCTGTTTTTCATGCACAGTACAACTGAACCTGTTAAAGGTCTGAAGCCATACAGTGCGTTACAGCTTGCCGGCAGGGATATCTATGTCAGGGAGGGTTGTTATGTATGTCATTCGCAAATGATCCGGCCGTTCAGGGCAGAAACAGAGCGCTATGGGCATTATTCACTAGCCGGCGAGTTTGTCTACGACCGCCCGTTTCAATGGGGTTCGAAACGTACCGGCCCTGACCTTCACCGCGTTGGCGGACGTTATAGTGATGATTGGCATCGCGTGCATTTGATAAATCCACGCGATGTGGTGCCGGAGTCAATCATGCCAGCCTATCCTTGGCTTGATTCAACGCCGGTCGACAGCTCGGATATTCAGAAAAAAATGAAAGTATTGAGAAATCTCGGGGCGCCATATTCCGATGAGGAGATTGAACAGGCATCTGCCCAGCTTGAAGATAAAACCGAGATGGACGCGATAATTGCCTACCTGCAAATGCTGGGTACGGCAGTTAGTATCAGAAGGTAGTTTGAATGAGCCTTATACATTCTATTTGGACCGTACTCGTATTATTGTTGTTTATCGGGATTGTAATCTGGGCCTGGAGCGGCAAACGAAAGGATAAATTTGATAAAGCTTCGCGTATTCCTCTGGAAGATGGGTCGGAAAAAAATGGGGAAGATGATAAAGGTGAATAATAATGGCTGATTTTACCAGTAACTTCTGGGCAATTTTTATTTTTGTGACAACAGTAATATCATTCGTTGCCCTGTTCATATTGATCGGCAAGTGTAAAGGTGGCAAGAAAATATCTGCAGGTGAGGATAAAGATACCACCGGACACGTCTGGGATGAGGATTTAAAGGAATATAACAACCCTCTGCCTGGCTGGTGGTTAAATTTGTTTTACATCACCCTGGTTTTTGGCATTGTTTATCTGATTCTCTATCCGGGACTGGGTCTTTATGAAGGTTATCTTGGCTGGAGTCAGGTCAAGCAGTATGAAGAGGAAGTTGAAAATGCCAGGGAAAAGTATGAGCCTATTTATGAACAATATGCAAACCAGGATATCGCCGATCTGATAAATGACCCCGAAGCCTTGCAAATCGGCAAACGCCTGTATTCAGCCTATTGTACACAGTGTCATGGTTCTGATGCTGGCGGGGCCAGGGGTTATCCCAATCTTCGTGATGATAGCTGGTTGTGGGGTGGTGAACCTGAAGCAATCAAGACAACCATACTAAACGGCAGGCAGGCAGCCATGCCGGCATGGAAAGGTGTACTTACAGATGAAAATATTGACCAGGTATCCGAGTACATCATCAGCCTGAGCGGCCGGACCTATGATGTTTCCACTGCCACAGAAGGAAAAAAGATATTCTCGCAATATTGTGCTGTTTGCCATGGTGCCGAGGCTAAGGGTAACACGATGATGGGCGCACCAAATCTTGCTGACGATTACTGGCTTTATGGTGGATCAAAGAACAGAATCATGGAGAGTATTTCTGCCGGCAGGCAGGGCCGTATGCCAGCAAATAAGGAATTTCTGGGCGAAGCAAGAATCCATTTGCTGGCAGCATATATATATAGCTTGTCAAAAAAATAAGCTGTAAATCTTTTGAAGTTCAATTTGAATGAAAATCTGGGATAACGCAAAGCCGGCGCCTGAGCCTTATAGATTCATAGCCATATTATGGCTGACATTTCTGATAACGATACCGGCTACAGGCATATTCTTCTCGATTTTTCATCCAAGAGAATTAATAACCTGCACCGGCCTGCCATTAATTAGTAACCTGGCAGCGTATACTATAGGTTTTTTTTCGATCTGGTTTCTTACAGCAGTTTCAGGCCTGCTGGTAACTTACTTTCTATCGACCGGCTCAAGCCGGTTGTAACCTGATTGTGATTAACGGTTTCTTCAATCTGAATAATGCAAGAGTTAACAGGTACAGCAGCTAACAGGACAGAGGACAAAGACACATCCCATACACCTGAAGATATTGCTATAAGTCTCTATAGCAAGCGGGAAAAAATATATCCCCGGGAAGTCCATGGCAAGTTTGCGATATTAAGAACTTTGTCTGTATTAGGTCTGCTGGGTATCTTCTATGGACTACCGTGGATCGAATGGTATGGAAGGCAGGCCGTTCTTCTTGATCTTCCAGCCAGAAAATTCTATATCTTTGGCTTGACGCTATGGCCCCAGGATTTCCTCTACCTGACCTTTCTTTTGTTAATTGCCGCCTTGTCGCTGTTCTTTTTTACAGCCCTTGCCGGACGTTTGTGGTGTGGCTATGCCTGTCCACAAACTGTATGGACTGAAGTTTTCCTCTGGATCGAAAGAAAATTCGAGGGAAGCCGCCTGAACCAGATGAAACTGGACAAGGCGCCGATGTCCTGGAGAAAATTCAGAATAAAAGCCGGCAAACATGCCGTCTGGATTTTATTCTCAGCCTATACCGGTTTTACCTTTGTTGCCTATTTCACACCTGCCAAGGAACTTGCAAGAGCAGTAATTAACTTTCAGACAGGACCGTGGGAGACTTTCTGGATAATATTTTATGGTTTCGCAACCTATGGTAATGCCGGATGGATGCGCGAACAGGTTTGTTTATACATGTGCCCTTATGCGCGCTTTCAAAGTGCGATGTTTGATGATGATACCCTCATCATCTCCTATGATGAAAAAAGGGGAGAGCCCAGGGGGGCCAGGTCAGTTGGAACTGACCATCACAGGGCCGGCCTCGGGGACTGTATCAATTGTACATTATGTGTTCAGGTTTGCCCGACAGGTATAGATATCCGGGAAGGGCTGCAATACGAATGTATAAGCTGCTCTGCGTGTATTGATGTTTGTAATGATGTGATGGATAAAATGAATTATCCCCGGGGTTTGATCCGGTATACGACCCAGAATGCAGTGCAAGGGGAAAAGAGCAGGATTATACGCCCGAGAATACTGGTATACGGATTTATTATGTTATTCATATTTGGTGCATTGGCATATTCTCTCATTCAGAGAATACCCCTGGATATGGACATTATCAGGGATCGCAACCAGCTGTACCGGGAAACACAGGGACAGATAGAAAATGTTTATACTTTCAAAATAATGAATATGGATGAAACAGATCACATATACGAAATAACAGCTGAGGGTATCCCGGAGCTGTCTCTGATTTTCGACGAATTACCGGTCTCCGCGAGATCTGGTGAGGTAAAGAATTTAGTCGTCAAGGCGAGAGCAGATGAAGCTGATCTGGAATCCCGCAGCAGTGAGGTGATATTTACTATTCAGGCATTAGCAAATGAGAATTTGAAAGTAAGTAAAGAGGCAAAATTTATCGGGCCCTTGCCATGAAGGAATCAGATTCGATAAGACCTTGGCACAAGGAGCCTTTTGTCTGGATGATTATCAGTTTGCCACTGACTTCTGTCATAGCCGGGATCATTACTATCTATCTTGCCGTGGCCAGTGATGATGGTCTGGTGGCAGATGACTATTACAAACGTGGCCTTGAAGTAAACCGGGTATTGGAACGGGATATCAATGCCGATATATTTGGATTGAGTGCGAACGTGAATGTAAACAACAACATCCTGAATATTGCACTCCAGGGCAATGAGAAATTTGCGGCACCGGAAAGCCTGCGCGTAAGTTTTTTGCACCCGACCAGGAAAAACAGGGATCATATTTTACTGTTAAAAAGAACACAGGATAGCAACTATACAGGCGACATGCCCGTACTGAACGGCAGCAGGTGGTATTTACTGATTGAATCGCAGGAGTGGCGCCTTCTGCTGGACTACCGGACAAAAAGCTAGCCTACGTTGCAATTACGCCTCTAGCTCATTAAACATTCTCAACCAGCTCGTATGATCCATCCTTGTCATGAACTTCCCGCCCGGTGATTGGCGGATTAAATACGCAAACCATTCTCATTTCCTTGTTGGCACGCAGAATATGCCGATCATGATTGTTAAGTGCATATAGTGTCCCGTCACTGATGGAATGTGTTTCGCCCGTTTCCAGGTCCTCGATCTCGCCTTCGCCAGCGACGCAATATACTGCTTCAAGATGATTCTTGTACCAGAGTTTCAAATCATGACCCGGATGAATCAGGGTGTCATGCATGGAAAATCCCATCCCGTCCTGTTTAAGTAACAGACGGCGGCTGGTCCATTCCCCATGATCAGGTTTGACTTCACTATCGGTCCCAATAATATCTTTCAGTCTTTTTATTATCATGCAGTCGCCTTGGTATAAGCTTTTTTGCGTTCATCGAGGAGTTGCCTGATTGATTTCTCAATGATGGCCAGCCCTTCTTTCAGGGTTTCTTCGTCAATAGTCAATGGCGGCAACAGTTTGAGTACATCATCATCAGCGCCTGAAATTTCAATAACCAGGCCGTTTTCAAAGCATTTTTTGGAAAGTTCGCCGCAGAAACCAAGTTCCGGTATATGCAGGCCATTGATCATGCCTCTGCCACGGACTACAGCATCAAGCTCGGGAAACTGGTCTTTCATCTTGTGCAGCTCATCCTGGATGATGCCGGCCTTATGCTTGACGGAATCCGCCAGTTCATTGTTGTCCCAGTAAGTAAGTGCTTGCGTAGAGGCTACGAATGCCAGGTTATTGCCACGGAACGTGCCCGTATGCTCACCGGGACGCCATTGATCCAGTTCGCTGCGCATGAGGACAATGGCCAGTGGCAGACCGCCACCGATGGATTTCGACATGGTAATAATATCCGGGGTAATGCCGGCTTCCTCGAAACTGAAGAAGGTACCGGTACGGCCATTACCGACCTGGATATCATCAACTATCATGAGGATATCCATCTCCCGGCAGAGCTTTTCAAGATCCCGTAACCATTGATTTGATGCGACCTTGACACCGCCCTCGGCCTGCACCGTTTCCAGGATAACGGCAGCGGGAAGATCAATACCACTGCTGTTGTCTTCCAGGAACTTTCTGAGGTAATCAACCGTATTTACATCGGGACCAAGATAGCCATCAAACGGCATATGATCCACGTTCGCCCGCACATAGAAGGCTTCGTCCTTGTAGAAGTTATTACCGGTCACTGAAAGAGAACCCATTGTTAAACCGTGAAAGGCGTTGGTGAAGGCAATGACATTGGAACGGCCCTTTACCATACGGGCCAGCTTCAATGCCGTTTCAACTGCATTGGTACCGGTTGGCCCGGTAAACTGGATCTTGTAACTCAGGTTGCGGGGTTCAAGTATGGTGTCACGGAACTTTTGCAGGAAGGCTTGTTTGGCCTTGGTTGCCTTGTCCAGTCCATGCACAATACCCTTACGCTGCAGGTACTCAATCACAGCATCGTTTATTAACGGATTGTTATGTCCATAATTCAGGGTGCCGGCACCGGCGAAAAAGTCAATGTACTTGTTACCCTGTTCATCAAACAGATGACTGCCTTCGGCAGTATCAAAGATCACGGGGAATGATCTGACATAACTCCTGACTTCTGATTCCAGCTCTTCAAATATTCTCATCGGAACTACTCCTGTAAATGTTAATTCTGTTTATAAGGGCCAATAGTCAACAGGTCTTCCTGTTCATGTCCGCCGCCGGGGAACATGTCGCTACTGAAACCCTCGCTAATTTTCAATTCTGTTTTCAATTCTCTTGCCAGAGAGTCGAACAACGCCAAAGATGCCTTGTTAGACGGAGAAACCGTTGCCTGTATCCTGTTGATTGCCTTGCCGGCATCAGAATCTAGGAGTTTCTTAAGCAATCGTTTTCCAACTCCCTTGCCACGCGTTTTTGAGGAAACCGCCACCTGCCAGATAAACAATGTGTCATCTGTTTCCGGTAAAACATAGGCGGATACAAAACCGACCAGCTCATTGCCTTGCCACGCTGTCATACAGGTTTTTTTGAAATGATCACAAAGGAGTATGTAGCAATAGGCAGAATTCAGGTCGAGGACGCCGGTATCCTTCACCAATTGCCATACTTTCTGTCCGTCTTTTGCGGCTGGATGCTGAAAAATCAGCTCATCTTGGTCAGAGTTGATTTTATTCGTGCCAGATTCCACAGCTGTAGTTTGATGATTCATGAGCTTGCATCCTTAATGCTTCCCGGTTTGTCCTCAAGACGGTTTCTTTTTCCTTTGCCCGTCATTGAAAAATCTGTCACATCACCCGGTGTCGAAATAGGCCCGCTGGTCAGCATGGGTGAAGAGTCTATTTCACGCGCATCCATCATTTCAGCAATCTTGTGCAGGGCACCAATAAGTTGTAACTGCTCCCATTTTTTCAGCTGGTTAAATTCACCGGCGAATGATTCCTGCAGCAGGGGGGGTGAATCCGAGAGTTTTTCCCTGGCCAGTCGCGTCACGGTAACCCAGACGCAACGCCGGTCCTGTTCCGAACGGATCCGTTGAACCATGCCGTATTTTTCCAGTCGATTGAGTATATCGGTCACGGTGGGCTTGCTGAGATTTACCTGCTCGGCCAGCTGGCCCACGGTGGTTTCGCCGAGCTGAATCAGCACCTTGAGGATAAAGATCTGTGGTCCGGTCAGTCCGTGGGTGCGGACCAGTTGCCGTGACTGTAATTCGATGGCGCGGACGATACGCCTCAGCGACATCAGAACTTCATCACATAAGTCATTGGAATTCATGAAACAATTTCCCGGTCAGTCATAACGCCTAATTAATGAGGGTACGAATTATAATACAAAATGTGCAAATAATCTAACCATATGATAATATTATCTTTTTTCTGTAAGCATATAAAAAATAACATAAAATTCATTAGGGTCGGAATAAATTAACCACCTATGCTTTTAATTTTTTAAAGAGAGGTAAACATGCGAAATTTCATACTTCTGTTCGGACTTTCCTTCCTGCTGGCAGCCTGTGGACAGGATGATTCCACCACGGCCACCGACACCATGTCCGAGAAAGCGGACCAGGCCATGAAAGTTGTTGATCACACCCTTGATGAGGCTGAGTTTGAGTTGCGCCGCTCGATTAACGGCCTGGAACGAATCATTGAATCCTACAAGGAGCAAGGTGTGGATACATCCGAGGCCGAGGCAGAAAAGTCAAAACTCGAAAAAGAACTGCAAGAGCTGCTAGCCAGCAAAAAGTAACCGAAAAAATTATCTGCGTCACGATTCCTGGGCCGTCTTGTCAGGAAAAGTCATTCCACAAGACGGCCCCGCAGATCATAGTCATCAGAATCCGTGATGCCCACCGTTACCATATCACCCGGACTCAGGTTTCCCCTGTCCCGGATAAACACCTGGCCATCGATCTCCGGGGCATCCGCGTAGCTGCGGCCCACGGCCCCCTCATCGTTGATATCATCAACGAGCACTTCGATGGTGTTACCGACCCGGGATTTGAGTTTGTTCCTGCTGATGGCCTGCTGGGTCTGCATGAATGCATGCCAACGTTCCTCCTTGATTTCATCGGGCACGGGATCAGGCAATGCATTGGCAGCGGCCCCCTCGACCGGGGAATATTCAAAGCAACCCACACGATCAAGCTGGGCTTCTTCCAGGAAATCCAGCAAGGTTTCGAAATCCTCAGCTGTTTCCCCGGGGAAACCGACAATGAATGTTGAACGGATAACAAGTTCCGGACAAATCTCCCGCCAGGCCTTGATCCGGGCTAGGGTATCTTCGGCGGCGGCAGGTCGGCGCATGGCTTTTAGAATCTTCGGGCTGCCGTGTTGGAACGGAATATCAAGATAAGGCAGGAGCTTGCCATCGGCCATCAGGGGCAGGATTTCATCGACATGGGGATAGGGATAGACGTAATGCAAACGTACCCACACGTCCAGTGATGATAACGCCTCACACAGCCCCTGCAGGCTGGACTTGACCGGCCGGCCGTGCCAGAAACCAGTCTTGTATTTAATGTCAGAGCCATAGGCACTGGTATCCTGCGAGATCACCAGCAATTCTTTCACGCCCGCGGCAACCAGTCCCTGCGCTTCGCGCATCACATCATCAAGCCGCCGGCTTACCAGCCGGCCACGCATGGTGGGAATGATGCAGAACCGGCATTTGTGATTGCAGCCTTCGGATATCTTCAGGTAAGCGTAATGCCTGGGCGTCAGTTTGATGCCCTGCGGCGGAACCAGATCAGTGAAGGGATCATGTTCCCTGCGATGTGGTACATATTGATGTACCGCGGAGACGACCTGCTCATATTGTTGCGGGCCGGTAATGTCCAGCACTTGCGGGTGCAGGTTGCGAATCTCTTCCTCTTTTGCTCCCAGGCAGCCGGTGACTATGACCTTGCCGTTTTCCCGGATTGCTTCACCAATACAATCCAGTGACTCGGCCTTCGCTTTATCGATAAAGCCACAGGTATTGACCACCACGAGTTCAGCATCTTCATACTCGGGCACGACCTCATAACCATCCAGACGCAGTTGGGTCAGAATGCGTTCTGAATCGACCAGAGCCTTCGGGCAACCCAGGCTGATAAAACCAATTTTTGGCGCTGACACAATACTAGGGTGTTTGTAGTTGAAACAGCATTCTATAGGGGAATGCTACCAGACGACAGGGGTTAGAGAGAGTCCGGTTAAGGGAGATGCAGTTCCCTTAACCGGTCCAGTGGGATACAACGACAATGAATTTAATACAACGAAATCAAGGGAAATCCAATAACGCTGAATTCAGTATAAGGACTTGGGTTTCCAAGTAATTGATCTGGATCAAATTCCTATTAAAGAATAGCTATATGTTACGACAACAGTCTTATCAACAGAATACATGTTTATCAAGGGGTACTGCTTAAATACTTTATATAAGTTATTTAGCCGAATTGGTATTTGAATATAGTGTTCGCAACGAAGTGCAGTTACTGACCGTTACACTCGGGAAAGCTATCAATAAACTGTTTTAAACCTTTCTTTTCTATTTCATAGTGAAATGTCTTGCGGTAATTCTTAACCAGGCTGACACCATCGACAACAAGATCAGCAATTCGAAGTCTGCCTTGTTCAGGGTTCACCGGGTAATCAATCGGTAGTGGCCTGTTGCCATCCGGGTCAAGTATTTGCCGGATAACAATATAACCGCGCTTTCCTATTGGCTGTGCCGGTTCATATACGATGGCTTCACCGTGGTAGCTGAGCAGAATATCGGCATAACGTTCGATCAACATATTTCGGAACCCGGTTGTAACACAGGCACGTTCTGATTTACTGAGATCATCCCGGTAAGAACCCAATGCCAGGCTGGTCATGGTTTCGATATCAATGTGGGGCACGATCAGTTCACGGACGATGGTTTGAATATGTGACGGATCGGCGGCCAGTAATTCCCGATCAGCATCCAGCCGGTTCAGGACTTCCTGGGTGGTTCCCCTGACAATGCTCTCTGCATCGAGATTTTCTCCATGGGAAACAAAGGTCCAGCAGACAAGTATCAGGCAAATGATCAGTAAGCGCATACACACAGAATAAAATAATACCCCGAGTTATTCTATTGCTTATATATAAGGTGATGGATATGAGCCCGGGTGTCGCAACAGAGGAATGCTATGACTGCAAGCTTCGATTTGGTGCCGGAGGAGAGACTCGAACTCTCACTCTGTCGCCAGAACCGGATTTTGAGTCCGGCGCGTCTACCAGTTCCGCCACTCCGGCACGATTAAAATCGTACAGTTTATTTTAATAACAGACCTCCTCATGCAGCCGCCGTACCCGTTCTGTCACTCCGGCAGGGAGGAAAGAGGGCGCAGTATAAGCAAAGTCCGGGCAATGGAAAACCGTTTCTGCCCTCATTCTCCCGTTTTTGATAGTATCGCGCGCCATGCGCCGTGATGAATTCCACTACGAACTGCCGCCCGAGCTGATTGCCCAACATCCGTCGCAGGTTCGGGGAGACGACCGACTTCTGTGTCTCAAAGGTGATGGCCAACTTGAGGATCGGCGGTTTGCCGACCTGCCCGGCTTGTTGAATGCCGGTGACCTGCTGGTATTCAACGATACCAAGGTCATTCCGGCCCGGCTGTTTGGCCAGAAGCCCACCGGTGGCCAGGTTGAGATCATGCTGGAACGGGTACTGAATGAGCAACGGTTCCTGGCCCAGTTGCGGGTGAGTAAACCGCCGAAACCGGGTAGCCGCTTGCTGGTTAATGGCGGATTTGATTTCGAGGTGATCGAAAAACAGGAAGACATGTTTGTTCTAGGCTTCGAAGGCCGGGGTAGTCTCATGGACTTGTTTGAGAAATATGGACACATGCCTTTGCCACCTTATATTGAAAGGTCTGATGAGGCTTCAGACAGGGAGCGCTATCAAACCATTTACGCAAGCAGGTCCGGTGCCGTGGCCGCGCCTACGGCAGGATTGCACTTTACCAATGAACTCCTGGATGAATTAAAAGCCAAGGGTGTGCAAAAAGCCTTTGTCACCTTGCATGTAGGGGCCGGGACGTTTCAGCCGGTCCGGGTCGAGGAGATTGAAGATCACCGCATGCACAGCGAATTCATCGATGTGCCTACCGAGGTCTGTGAACAGGTGAATGAAACCCGGGCCCGTGGCAAGCGGGTGATTGCAGTCGGCACCACCGCTGTGCGTTGCCTGGAAACGGCGGGCACAAGTGGGAAGCTCAGACCTTACTGCGGGGAAACGGATATTTTTATTTATCCGGGGTACCGGTTCCGGCAGGTGGATGCCCTGCTTACCAATTTTCATTTGCCGGAATCCACGTTGCTCATGCTGGTTTGTGCCTTTGCTGGCACGGAGCCGGTACTTGCGGCCTACCGGCATGCCATAGCTGAAAAGTACCGGTTTTACAGTTATGGTGACGCCATGTTGTTGACCCCCGACCGACTATATTAAGGAGAGCAAGTCCTGGACTTCCAGTTACTCGAACAAGACGGCGACGCCCGTTGCGGACGCTTGACGCTAGACCATGGCAGTGTTGATACCCCGGTCTTCATGCCGGTCGGAACCTATGGTGCGGTAAAGGGGCTGACACCGGATGACCTGCGATCACTTGGCAGCCAGATCATCCTTGGCAATACCTTTCACCTGATGTTGCGGCCGGGGCCGGAGATTATCCAGAAACTGGGTGGCCTGCATGAATTCATGCAATGGCACGGCCCGATTCTAACAGACTCG
>JBFFIE010000047.1:0-14098 GCA_041556555.1 Gammaproteobacteria bacterium | reverse complement strand
TATCTATGATTGCCTGCCGATTGGGATCACAGTTGAGGGAGCTAATATACTCACAAGGAGCATGATGATATTCGGTCAGGGCGCTATTCGTTGTCATCCTTATGTCCTGGATGAAATCAAGGCAGCTGCCGAAGAAGATATCAATGCAGGCCTACATGCATTTGACAATATTATATTTTCACACGTCGGCTTCGTAATCAGTAATATCGTCAGAACTTTTCTCCTGGCAGTCAGCTATGGTCATTTTCATCAACCCGGTATGAATCCAGGCACCAGGAAATATTACCAGCAGTTGATGCGTATGAGTGCAGCTTATGCCATGCTGGTTGATTTCAGTATGTTGATCCTCGGCGGAAGCCTTAAACGAAAAGAAAACTTGTCTGCCCGACTTGGAGATATATTCAGTTATTCATACCTGGCAACTGCCGCACTCAAACGTTTCCATGATCAAGGTCAGAAACACGAAGATCTGGTTTTACTGAAATGGAGTGTCGAATATTCGCTTTATCAAATTCAGGAAGCCATGTATGGTTTTCTGGATAATTTCCCGTTACGAAGCCTGGCTTTGGCACTAAAACGACTGATCTTTCCTCTTGGGCGATCCTTCTCGCCAGTTTCTGACAGGCTTAATAGCAAGGTAGCTCATATCATTCTAAGTGATTCAGAAGCACGAGACAGGCTGACAGCGGGCATATCTATGCCGGATGATGCTACGGAACAAGTTGCCGTGCTGGAAGAGGCTTTCAAACAGGCGGTCATGTGCACACCAATCATCGAAAAATTGAGACGATTTGCCCGTGAAAATAAACTAAACCAAAAAAATATCCTCGATGTTGCCCGTGAAGCAATACCGGTATCATTAATCAGTGAACAGGATTTTGAGCAACTGGAAAAGCTGATTGAATTACGTAACAAGGTAATTGCTGTGGATGATTTTACCACCGATGAATTTTCAAACAGGAATAATGAATGCTCCAGCGTGAAACAGGCCATCGTGTAGTTAATCTGGTCGACGGAAGCCGTACCCCTTTTCTGAAAGCTGCTGGCGTGCCTGGCCCATTCACGGCATCTGATCTGGCAGTCAAATGTGGACAGGCATTACTGTTAAGACAACCATTTCAGGCAAAGGAACTTGATCAGGTGATACTGGGTTGTGTGTCTCCCGGTGCGGATGAAGCAAATATTGCACGGGTCGTTTCCCTTCGTCTGGGCTGTGGTTATCACGTGCCAGCTTGGACCGTTCAAAGGAACTGTGCCTCCGGTATGCAGGCTGTTGTCACGGCAGCTGAATCGATTGCTTCCGGTGAATCAGAGCTGGTACTGGCAGGCGGAACGGAGTCCATGAGTCATGCTGCCATTCAATATAACGAAGCGATGGCCATATGGCTTGGTCAGTTATCCAGGGCGAGGAATCTGAAGGACAGGATTTTGCAAATCCTCAAATTCCGTCCCGCCATGTTGAAACCGGTGATAACATTGTTAAAGGGTCTGACAGATCCGGTGGTAAATCTTTCCATGGGGCAAACAGCAGAAATTATTGCCCGGCGTTTTGAAATCGATCGCGAGACCATGGATGCCTTTGCACTCTCCAGCCATCAACGCCTCGCTGCTGCCTATGACAAAGGCCTCCTGCCGGAGGTTGAAACGATATACTCCGGCAACGGCAGTTATTACTCCCGTGATGATGGCTTTAGATCGGATACCAACCTGGAAAAACTGGGAAAATTAAAACCGGTTTTTGACAGGGAATATGGATCGGTTACAGCCGGCAACAGTGCACAGGTCACAGACGGTGCAGCCATGTTGCTACTCGCGAGCGATGAGGCTGTTAAAAAATACAATCTGCCGATCATGGCACGGATCATTGATAATGCCTGGGCTGCACTCGATCCGGCCCAGATGGGACTTGGGCCCGCACATGCCATGGCCAGCCTGATGAAACAACAGCAATTGTCTATCAATGATATTGATTTCTGGGAGATCAATGAAGCCTTCGCCGGCCAGGTATTGGCCTGTATGGCAGCCTGGGCTGATGAGAATTATTGCCGCAATGAACTGGGGCTGGACTCCGCAATGGGGCAAATCGAACACAATAAATTAAATATTCATGGTGGGGGCATCAGCCTGGGTCACCCGGTAGGGGCCAGTGGTGCACGTATTATTCTGCATATGGCGCATGTATTGAAACAAAACAATGCACTAAGAGGTATAGCCTCACTTTGTGTTGGCGGTGGACAAGGTGGAGCCGTTTTGCTTGAAACAGGATACACAGAATAATGGACATGCCTGTATTCAAGCACTGGCGACTGGAATCAGATGAAGGAAACATCTTCACACTGTTAATTGATAAATCTGAATCAAGTACCAATATCCTTTCCCTGGATGTCATCAATGAGCTTGAACAGGTAATTACGAGTTTAAAGGCTCATCCATGTAATGGCCTTGTGATCTATTCGGCAAAGGAAAACGGATTCATTGCCGGTGCAGATATCAACAGTTTCACCTCCCTGGATACTGATAACGAGGTAGCAGAGCTGATACATAAAGTTCAGTCAATATTTAATGATCTTGAAGAATTACCTTTCCCTACAATTGCAGTAATCAAGGGATTTTGTCTCGGTGGTGGACTGGAACTGGCTCTCTGTTGTGACTATCGAATCGCCATTGATGATCCAAAAACCCGAATAGGTCTTCCCGAAATCCTGCTCGGGATCCATCCTGGTTGGGGAGGCAGCGTCAGGCTGATGGAAAAAACAGGTGTCCTGCCGGCCATGAAACTGATCCTGACCGGAAAAACAGTGGATGCATCCAAAGCACGGCGCCTGGGAATTGTCGATAAATGTATACCACAACGTTACGCTGAACGGGCAGCATTGCATTTACTGGCAAACAGGGAAAAGCCGGACAAAAGAAATCGTAACAAATTCTCAAGGTTTACGCTCTACAGGAAAATTATTGCTTCTATATTGAGAAAGAATGTCTCTTCGAAGGTTAAACAGGAACATTATCCCGCCCCTTTTTCATTAATTAATACCTGGGAAAAATATGGTGGTGACCGTGAACAGATGCTGGAAGAAGAGGGCCATTCTGTTGCCCGTTTGCTTTCAACAGCAACAGCCAAAAACCTGATCCGTGTCTTTCAGTTGCAGGAACGACTCAAAGCCCAGGGAAATAAGGATGGATTTACCATCCGTCATGTGCATGTCTTTGGTGCCGGCACCATGGGAGGTGATATTGCAGCATGGTGTGCCTTTAACGGGCTAACGGTCACATTGCAGGACAGGGAGGCAAAATACATTTCACCTGCCATCAAGCGCGCCCATCAGTTATTTTCCCGCCGCTTGAAGAAATCCCACAAGGTGCAGGCCGCCATGGATAGACTGATACCGGATCCACGAGGGCAGGGTATTGGTCATGCAGACCTGCTGATTGAGGCCATCATTGAAGATCTGGAAGCCAAACAAGCCCTGTTTCAATCTATACAGCATAAGCTCAAGCCAGGTGCCATTCTGGCCAGTAATACATCAAGCATACCTCTTGATGAGCTTGCCGCAGGACTGGACAAGCCTGAATTGCTGGTTGGACTGCATTTCTTTAACCCGGTTGCAAAGATGCAACTGGTTGAAGTTGTACACCATAACAACACCAACATGGAGCTGGTGCAATCATCGGCTGGTTTTTGCCGGCAGATTAACCGGTTGCCATTACCGGTAAAAAGCTCTCCGGGTTTTTTGATCAACCGGATATTGATGCCTTACCTGATCGAGGCAGTCATTCTGCTGGAAGAGGGAGAGCAGGCAGAAAATATAGATCAATGTGCGAAAGACTTTGGTATGCCGATGGGACCATTGGAACTATCTGATGCTGTTGGCCTTGATATTTGCCTGTCTGTGGCAAACATCTTGTCACATGCACTCGATATCACAGTGCCAAAGCTCCTGACCGAGAAGGTCGATGCAGGTTCTTTAGGACGCAAATCAGGCCAGGGATTTTATAAATATCGCAAGGGTAAGCGCATCAGTCGCAAACCAGGAAAGACCAATATCAGCCGTGAAGATATGACAGACCGCCTCATACTGAGAATGTGCACTGAGGCAACCAGGTGTTGGGAAGAAAAAATTGTAAATGACAAGGATTTTATTGATGCCGGCCTTATCTTTGGTGCTGGATTTGCGCCATTTCGTGGTGGGCCAATGCATTACCTGGCAATCTGCGGGCACACTGCCATAAAAAACCGCCTGGAAGAATTACAATCAAGTTACGGGGAACGATTCAAGCCAGGAGTTGAACTGTAATTGCACCCCATGAGCCAGGAAGCCAATGACTGAAAAGGAAACCAGCCTCTACACACCAGTCAATATCCCGCCGGCCAGGAATGAGACCATCACCGGTCTGTTCCTTAAACGGATATCCAGGACCCCACAGGCAATTGGATACCGGTTTTATGATAAAAACGAGCAGGCCTGGCAGGATAAAACCTGGCAGGAAACTGCAAACGAAGTGGCCAGATGGCAGCAAGCCATGATTGCAGAGGGCCTGAACAAAGGGGACAGGATAGCCATCATGGGCCAAAACTCCTGGCATTGGGTCATTGCTGATCAAGCAGCTTTAGGTCTGGGCCTTGTCGTGGTTCCACTTTACGTTAATGACCAAGCCGATGATGTTTTTTATATTATCCGCAATTCCGGTGCACGAATACTGGTCATCGACGGGGAAGATGAATTGCAATTATTGAAGGATAAACTTATTAACGAAGATCAATTGCTTCGCGTAATTACAATCCATGATATTGATATTGAAAACGAGAAAATAATGCAGGCGAAAGCCTGGTTACCGCAAGCTGATGGATATCAAATCGAAAACAAGGTCAGTTATGAAGATCTGGCTTCAATCGTTTATACATCTGGCACTACCGGTATACCCAAGGGCGTGATGTTGAGTCATGGTAATATTGTCAGCAATGTCTCCAGTTGCATGCAGGCAGTACCTGTATATTCCTCGGATACGTTCCTTTCGTTTCTTCCCCTGTCACATATGCTGGAGCGTACAGTTGGTTACTATTTGCCGATACTGGGAGGTTCCATTGTCGCCTTTACCCGCGGGATCCCGTTCCTGCCAGAAGATATAAAGTTTATAAAGCCGACCCGTTTGATTTCTGTTCCAAGAATTTATGAGCGTATTCATGCAAAATTAAATTCGCGCATTTCAGAAAAGCCGGGTTTCATTAAATTTTTATATCAACATGCAGTTAATATAGGCTGGGATAGGTTCAATCACTGCCAGGGACGTTTGCACTGGTCTCCCCGTTTTTTATGGCTTCCCCTGTTAAATCTGATTTTTGCCCGACGCTTACAAGAACAAATGGGTGGGCGTCTGATATCAGCCATATGTGGTGGCGCTCCTTTATCATCAGAAATCGCAAAAACGTTTATTGGTTTGGGTATTCCATTACTGCAAGGCTATGGTCTTACCGAAGCCAGTCCTGTAGTCAGTGTTAACAGGCTTGATAATAATATTCCCAGTAGCATCGGCCTGCCACTGGCAGGATTCCAGGTGAGAACCGACGAACACGATGAGTTACTGGTACGCGGTGATTCAGTCATGCAGGGTTATTGGTGTGACAATCCAGGGACGGCGGATGCAATTGACAGTGATGGCTGGCTGTATACAGGTGACATGGCCAAAATCGAAAACGGGTTCATTTTTATCACTGGCAGATTAAAAGAAATCATTGTCCTGTCTACTGGAAAAAAAGTTTCACCAACAGATATGGAATTGGCCATTTCCAGCGATCCCTTGTTTGAACAGGTTATGGTCATCGGCGAGGGCTGCCCGTATCTCACGGCTGTCACTGTGATCAATGAAAATTATCTGGGAAGTGAAAAGCAAACTCCTGAAGACATGGAGAAGCTGCTTCTTGAAAAAATCGCCCAACAATTACATCAGTTTCCGAGTCATGAACAAGTCAGGCGAGTATATTATTCGACTGAAAAATGGACTGTTGAAAATGAAATGCTTACACCAACATTCAAACTGAAAAGAAAAAATATCCTGGATAAATACAAGGAAGAAATTGCAAGGCTTTATGAGGGGCATGCAATTTACGGGAAAGAGAAGTCGATCCTGGCTTGAAAAAATTTATCAGCGGTCTTTTGCCCAGCTTTCTTTTGCCAGTTTGGCAACCAGTTCAACTTCCCTCTGGCTGACAAGATTACTATCACCTTTCTCCAGGGGATCGTAATGGAAAATATATAATCTTGAGGTAAATTCCTCTATAGGCAATGAAGATTGTCCATAGAGTTCACCATGGCCATCGGTAGATACTTTGATTCCGTTTCCCCAGTCCTGCCCACTGTCATTATTGGGATTATAGAAATAGACGCGCATTGTGCCTTCAAGATCCAGGTTAACGCGTATAATGGTGATTGCATGCCAGCCAATGAATCTGCCGGAGGAATCAGTAATGGCAATGCCTGCTGGCTGTGGGGCAATAACCGGTTTATTACCATTATAATAAGGGTGATAGACAGCAAAAAAATCCCGAATGAATTGTTCATAATTCAACAATATTCCACTGTTTATATCAACGGCAATTGCAAATCCCCGGTTTACCCACCAGCCATGAAATTCCGGATTAATCCATTTATGCGGGTCTTCCTGACGACCGAGACATAATCGGCCCATCTCATGATAAATACGGTCAAGGTGAGGGACTAGCAGTAACGAGACAGGATCAAGGTCTGTGTGAAATGAATTACTCAATTCATGATGCAGGTCCCTGGAACAAATCTTCATGCCCTCGAAATGCATGCTGATTTCCTGATCACGGGCAACCCAGGTAATAAGCTGCATTAGATAATTCGGGTCAGAATAGGACCACATTGAGATTGCTCGCGCTGATTGACAGGTCGGGTTTTCTCCCTGGCCTATGCCAAACGGCAATCCAAGTACTTGAATAACTCCGGACAGTAACATGCGCCTGGCTGGTTCTGTATCACCGTATGCAGAACGTATGATTTTTTTCGTTTCTGGATGCAGCTCATTTAAAACCAGGCGCCACAGGTTAGGGGCAAGAGACGGGTCATAGAGGATACCACGCTCCAGCATACAGGCCAGACCATAAATTGACTGGGCCGTGTGAGCAGTGATCGCTTCCGAGATTAACCGCTCGATTAATTCCTGATAGGTCTTATAAACGTCTCTGGCAGTCGTGCTGAGTCCCAGGCACAGCATCACCAGTTCTGCATTGTTCTGGGCTAATACATGATTCAGGTATCCCGCGTGGTAAGCAGAGACCAGTCCGGTGTCATGCATGGCTCGGGCAAATGATCCGGCCTCTTTTTGCAATGTGGGCAAGTCAAGTATTTCCAGCTTTTCACAGTAATACTCAAGCCCGGGATCAGACTGGGTCATCTCTGTTGGACCATATAGCGCACTGATCAGGCGCTCTGCACCTCGTGGTGTATGCACGTCAGGATATTTGAGGCAGATCGAAAGCTGTGTGATCATTGTGATGATGCGCTGATTCAGGATTGGACGCTGTTTGAGAATGCGCCATATCTCACTTATGACTTCTTCGAGAATATCACCATAACCAATCTCGGAGACCAGAAAGTCAAACAGATTATAAATGATTGCCATTTCCCGCTGCCGCGTGGCCTCGGTACTGTGTTTAAAGACAATTTCAAGATTTAATGCCAGTACTTCGCGTATGTACTTCTGGGCATGGTAGGCTGAAATATTTTGCAGAGAGTAATCTTCCCTGGCCAGTGCAAGCCAGCGTAATTCACTCAGGCATTCCAGGATCAGAGCATGTCTGCTCCGGCTGGCAAAGGTTTTTGGTGTTATGCTGGATTGCAGGATGATAGGATTTTGCCAGTCTGACTGGCTGAAAATACCAGCCTGATCGAGTTTACCAATATTTTCATAGAGAACCTGTACGCCCTCCGGACTCATTAATAGGCGCCTGCAAATCTCCAATAACTGGTTAATATAGGTTTGCCGGGCAAACGGACGGGCAGAGGCCATTTGCCCAAGCACACGCTGAAACTTGTCCGGCAGTGATTCCGCCATCCCGGTTTTCTGAATGGATGGTTCCATAGGAACAACCTTACTTCAGGTCACAGAAAATTTATATGTAAAAATCAAGTTCTTCCTGATGTTTCAGTAAATCACGCAGCTGGTGGGGATTATCACCAAAGAAATAAACCAGTCCCCAATGGGTACCAAAGGCATTACGCTTGGTGACTTTCTGCTCCATAGGGGACTGCAGTTCATGAAATTCGAAATAGGGATGTTGTTCTGTTTCTTCGGGAATAACAACCTCATTCACTACCCGGCGACGTGGATAAACACCAAAGCAACCGGCATGACCATTGGCATCGATGACTTCTCTTGGAAAGAAAGAGGTAATCTCCTCTTCCGTAGTATGGGGGTCAAAGACCAGCACCAATGCCTGGTACGCATTAAAACCGTAAACCCGTTCCAGTAATTCAAATACATTGAAACCGGGTGGACGAAAGGCGACTTCACCGAAATAGAGCACACCATCATTAGTGACAAAATATTCCGGATGGATAAAGCCAAAATCTATATCAAAGGTTTTGATCAGTTTCTCGATTTCATTCCTGACGGCGTCGCGCCAGCTTTCAAGCTCAGGTGTCGCAGGAACAAAGACTGAATATCCCAAAGTTACATATTCTGAAATATTCAGGAATCGGATCTTGCCATCGTGAATCCAGGCCTCAACAGCAAATTCCCAGCCATCGAGATGGCTTTCAAGTAATGCAGGAAATTCATTGTCGGAAATATTGGCCACGTCATCGACAGTCCGGATAACACGATGACCCAGGCAACCGGCCTTGTCGAAAGCCTTCATGTGAATGGGGTCATTCGGATCGCCCTCCAGCTTCAGAAGCGTCTGGTTAACACGCTTGAGAAAACGAATCACATCATCCTTGTCATGGGCTTCTTCAAAAATACCCACCCGTATTCCACCAAGCTGTGCGCGGCGTTTCATCAGGGCCTTGTCACGAAATAAAAGTGACTGTGCATACAGTTTTGGCTGGTTCAGCAAAACAGAATTAATCGCACCGGCCCATTCAACAGTCTCTTCAAACAGGGGAATGGCGACATCCACACCATCGTCTTTCAGGGTATCTGCTATTTCCATCGAACGATCATTTAGGCGCTCGAAATTCCACGGGATATAGGGGATATCGTTTTCACGGGCATAGTCTTCAGCCCACTGCGGTGCAACCACTACGTAACGACGATCAAACTTGTCCAGGGCTTCAATTGCTTTCAGGCTCCAGCCCAACAGGGCGACATAGGACTTTTCAGATGATTTATCTGACATAATTACTCCATAAATATAATTAAATTCAGGTAGTTATACTATACTCTTAATGTTAAAAATAGAAATTAACCGTATGAGATTTAACGGGAAAAAGTAGAGAAAAAGAACGCATAGGGAGGATATTAATACCCTACAAGACTGGACGGATATGTCAAACCACTACACCTATATAAGGTGTGGTTAATGAATGCCTGATAGCCGGGATTTCTCCTGACTCGAGCGTTTATCTACTGATTGACTCTCTCTGAAGCCAAGCACGGTCACTAACAATGATGGCAGGAACAACAGAGTAACCAGGGTGGCAAAAAACAGCCCGAATAATACGATGGCACCCACACCACGGTAGAGTTCTGTGCCGGCACCCGGGATAAACACCAGGGGTGCTAAACCACAAACGGTGGTAATCATTGACATTAATATAGGACGCAGTCGAGCCTCAACCGCCTTTTTAACGGCCTCGTGTGCGGCCATGCCATGTTTCTTGAAGTTGGTTATCGCCCGGTCCAACATCAGTATCGGATTATTCACCACAGTACCAACCAGAATCAGGAATCCCAACATGGTAATCATGTCGAAAGGTTGGCTGATGGCCGACACACCGATGAAAGGCAAAAGGCCACCCACGGTGTTCAATAACCACAGGCCAACAATACCACCGGCGATTCCCAACGGGACCGTGGTCATAATGAGGAAGGGATAACCCCAATGATTAAATATCGCCACCAGCAGCAGATAACACAAGATGATCGCAACAAAGAAATTTTCCATCAATGCCGCCCGGGTCGCCTCAAGTTGATCACTGGCCCCGGAAATCTGCATGCTGATCCCCTCGGGAATTTCACCATCTACCCGCATTTTTTCAAGAATTTCTGTCTTGACTTCCTTGACCGCGGTTTCCAGGGCAACAGAACGCGGCGGGATAATATTCAGGGTCACTGTTCTGCGTCCATTAAGGCGACGTATGGTATCGGTATCGATGGTTTCAACTATGCGTGTGACAGAACCCAATGGGATTATATTCCCGTTTGAGAGGTATAACGGAATATTCCTGATATCGTCGATATTTTCCATTTCGCCTGTGACGTTGTACATGAACATGTCTATCTTGTCGTCTGCAATGAAAAACTCATCGATATAGGTACCGTTGGTCATTGCTGAGACGGCATAACCGACATCATCGACAGACAGGTTCAGTTCAGCAATACGCTCCCAGTCCGGTTGGATCTCGATCAATGGCTGGGCGAGGATCAGTGAACCCGGATCCGAGTTGATACTGGGGTTGTCAAAAAGACTGGTTGCCTTTTCATAGACTGCACGGGATGTTTCATAAAGAGGCAACAGATTGGGACCGGTGATATCGACGTTGACACTGCGGGTACCGCCATCATTACTTGAAATGATCGAACCACGCGTTGAAAAGGCCCGCATGCCCGGATATTCGCGGTATTTACTGTCAATGATCTCCATTAACTTGTTGATATCGCCTGGCCGGGTTGTCTCGGCAATCATTCTTAACTGCTGAGGCTGGGTCCACAGGACCAGGTAAGCCAGCGAAGGCACCTCGATTTCACCGCTATCGAATTTCTCCGGATCTGCGTCAACGTAGGGAAGAAAGTAATCGTGTAATTCCATGGCAATAGCATTCATTTCTTCCAGGTTATACCCGGCCGGCGCAATCATCGTTGCAAAGGTTTTATACTCTTCACCCTCCGGCAAGTATTCGGCAGGTGGGGTAAGCTTGAAGATCACCAGCCCGGTAATCAAAAGGACTGAAAGCATGACGGTAATGCGTCGTATCGGGGTCTGGATTAACCAGTCAACCAGAGAGACGATGTATTTGTGATAACTGCCTTCTGTTTTTTTATGGTTGTTGGAATGAAAGGGCAGGCGACCGCTGGCTGCCGGTATCACTGAGATAGCAACCATCATGGAAATAAAAATCGAGGCAGAGATAGCGACTGCAATATCGGAATAGAGTTGCCCGGCTTCCTGGGTTACAAACAAAACGGGCATGAAGACAAGTATGGTGGTCAATGTCGAGGCCAGCACCGCTGTCCAGACATTTTTCAGGCCGGTTACCGATGCCTTGAGTCGTTCAATCCCTTTCCTTCGTTCCCGTTCGATGCTTTCAAGGACAACAATGGTGTTGTCGAGCGTCATGCCGATAGCAAATGCCACCCCGGCAAGTGAGATCACATTAATTGTCCTGCCGGCCACCAGTAGCCCGAGAAATGCCGCTATGGTACAAATGGGAATGCCAATAACACCGACAAAGGTTGCCGGCAGGGAACGCAAAAACAAAAACATCACCAGTGTGGCAAGGAATGCACCAATGGACAGGTTTTTCCAGACATTCTTTATCGAGGAAACTACATAACGGACATCGTCCGTGGTAAGTCTCATCCGCATACCCATCGGTTCAAGCACTTCATCACTGATCTGTTCGACTACCGGCAGGATGGCATCCTTGATCTCCACCACGTTGGATCCGATCTGCCGTTTGACCGAAATAAAGATCACCGGCAAACCATTAATATAGGATTGCGAATTGATTTCGGCATGGTCCAGTTGCACCTGGGCAATATCACCCAGTCTTACGATGCTGTCTCCCTCGCGCTTGATTATGAGTTCTTCTATCTGGGCGATGTCGTCGAAGCGGCCAATGGTACGTAACAGGTAGCGACGTTTGCCACTGTCGATGTCGCCACCGGAAACGTCCACATTCCGGGAACGAATGATATTCCGCAAACCGGATAACGTGATGCCACGTTCGGCCAGCCGGGCCGGGTCAACCAGTATCTGGATTTGCCGCTCTGCGCCACCACGGACATTCACTTCCGAGACACCGGGGACACGTTCCAGGCGGGTACGAATATTGTCATCAACAAAATCACGCATCATGTCCATGTCCAGGTCCGCTGGATTACCGGGCAGGGGTTCAACGCGAAAATACATGAAGGAATTACTGGAAAACGAACTGGTATAGATGCGGGGTTCATCCACGTTTTCCGGGTAACCGGTCACTTGGCTAAGGGCATTATTGACCCGGATCAAGGCTTCATTAATGTCTGTGCCAAAGGGAAACTCGAGTTCGATTCGTGAACGGCCGGTGGTTGCAAACGAAATCATGCGCTCCAGCCCGGGAATGTTACGCAGGTATTCTTCCTGTTCTATCAGGATTTCCTTCTCGACATCCTGCGGGGTGGCACCAATCCATTGCGTTTCCACCCGGATGACACGCACTTCAAGGTCCGGGATCATTTGTACCGGTACCCGCATGATGGCGAGGATGCCGAAAATGCAGACAATCAAGACGCCAATGGCCAACAGATTGCCGTGACGTATCATGCCTTCAAACATATCAGTCTATGTCGCTTACCGAGTTATCAATGATATTGATGGCCTGCCCATCATTGAGTGTTTCATTGCCTTTCAGTATCACGGTTGAATCGATTGGTAATCCGGATTCAATCACAACCTGGTTGGCCAGGGTCTTGCCGGTTTTTACCCGGAGCTGCCGTGCGATAGTTTTGTTATCTTTCATTTCGGCAACCCAGACATAGGTCTGACCGGTAGCCTTTTTCACGATGGCATCGCGGGGCAGGGTAACCACATCTTTCTGGTACGTGATGGTGAAGATAGCACGTGCAGACATGCCGGGAATGATATTGTGATCATGATCATCGAGTAACACCCTGACCAGGAATGTCCTGACCGATGCGGTGTTTACCGGCACCTTGGTATTGATATGCGCTTCAAAAACTTCACCCGGGAAGGCATCCAGATACACACTGACCGGTGTGTTCTCATCCAGCAACGGATAATATTCCTGGGGTGCCTGTACATCCAGCCGTAATTCTTCGGTGGATACCAGGTTTAGCACCGCGGTGCCCGTATCAACCCACTCTCCATCCTCCGTCAGCTTGCGGCTTATGACCCCGTTGAAGGGAGCAATGATCTTGTGGCGTTCAAATACTTCTACCCGTTGCCGGTAGTCTGCCTGCAGGCGTGTCAGGGCAGCCTGTTTCAATCTGACATCGGCTTCGCGGGAGAGTGCGGTACTCTCGGGTATGTTGCGTTGTTTGAGCAAACGCCGACCTTCCTCTGCAAGGCGTTCAGCCTCGGCCAGTGCCACCCTGGCCTCGGACAACGCGGCGGCTGCCCGGTCCATATCGATCTTTGCCAGCGTGGCGTCCATTTCTATCAACACATCACCACGTTGGACCCTGCTGCCGGCATCCACATCCACATGCGTGACCAGGCCACTGACACGGGGGGAGAGGGCGGCATTCCGTTTCGATGTAATGGTGCCGGTCAGGGGCAGGTGTTCAGTCAGGGGGTCTTGCCGGGGTTGAATGACGGTTACCGGGACTGCATTTGCTGCCAACAGGGGAAAGACATAGACCATGCAGGACAGCAGCAAACAGATCTGCATTGTCACCTGAAATTTTCGTGATTTCTGATCCCGTATCCGCACAAATGATATAAATTTGTTCAAGTTTAGAAGCATTTTAAAAGGCAGGATCATTTTATACTATCAGGCCGGTGATGACAGGAATTTTTCAATTATTTTAATAACCTACATTCTTTTGAAATGAATGCACATTATCTCTATAATCGCCGTCTTCCTGCCTTAGAAGAGAGAAATGGACGACAAGTTCGTTTCTGCAGAGAACCCCGGTACCATAATCCCGGGGTTTTTCACATATGAAAGACTCAGTGGCTGGGTGGCAGAGTGGT
>JBFFIE010000046.1:0-14195 GCA_041556555.1 Gammaproteobacteria bacterium | reverse complement strand
CAGGCGGTAATTCGGTTTGAGTGGATGCAAGTAGGAGACAAGTGCATTCACCCAACGACCCAGGCGATCGATGGTATCCAGAATAGCCTGTTTGCTTTCCCGCAAATCTTCTTCATCTTCGGCGTCGTCAATGACCTGCGCTGTAGCACGAATGCTGGCCAGAGGGTTACGGATGTTATGCGCCACCACTGGAACCAGCGCGCCCAGTGCAGCCTGTTTTTCACTCTCGACCAGGGCCTGATGGCTCTCTTCCAGAGCTCTGGCCATAGTGTTAATGGTACGTGCCAGTTGAGCAACTTCCTCAACGCCGGTCTCAGGCAATTGCTGCTCAAGTTTCCCGCGACTGATGGTCCTGGCGCCACTGATAACCTTGGACATGGGCTTGACGAAGTCCCTGTTGAGTATGTACCGGGCATACAGCACCAGCAGAAAGGCCAGTAACAGCGGGATGGGTAGCAAGACTGGTGCGTAACTGGTCCAGCGTTCCAGCACCTGTGCCAGTTCGTCATATTCCCGGGTCAAAAGGCTGTTCATGGCCTGGTATTCATCTTCAAAACGCCCGAACATGCTCTGGGCGAAGCCCGGGTCCAGGATTTTCATGCGCACCTGGCGACTGGCCATATAGGGATCGGTAAAGATCTTGTTCATGTCCTTCTGTATCGCACGGTAGGACGCCTGGAGTTCCTCGATAGCCAGGTTTTCCTCATCTGTTCGGGCATTCTTACGTAAGCGGGTAAAATGCTCGTCGATTCGGCGTGAATATTCGCCATAGCTTTCCAGGGCCTGGGGCTCCTCCAGCAAACGGGCACGGATGGCTTCCTGTATCTGTCGAAACAGGTCACCTCGAATCTGCTCATTGACATAAATCAATGAGTTCAGGCGCACGGATTCCACTGAATGGCGCTGCCAGAAATAGGCCGGGAGACCTCCCAGAAGGCCTGTAGCAGTTACCAGTAACAGGAACGTAATCTCATGAGTTATAAGAAGATTTCGCAGAGAATGGGGTTTTTTGAACCACATAATACGGCGGAGTATACCGGATGATCTAAGTGGTTCATATAGACCATTAACGTTGGTATTTTTTAACCAGATCTGAGTTATTTTGCCCGTCAGTTACGGGCTCATCATTATGGATATCGCATAACTCTTTGTATTTATTAATTATTTAAACATTTCACGAAACTGGCATGGAATCTGCAAATGAAATCTTGTACGAGACAAAGAATCGTACACCGGTACGACCGGTTTCTTTTTTTATAACCAAAATTTTAGGAGACTAATCATGAAGTGGGATACTCCAGAATACAGCGACATCCGCTTTGGCTTTGAAGTCACCATGTACATCAACAACAAGTAATGTACTTGTGACACTATAGTCAGCAAAAAGGGGCCTTCGGGCCCCTTTTTTCATGCTCGCCTGCTAGACTTATTATCTTACCTGCATAAGTCTGCATATTAGCTTCAAATCGTTTGATTTTTACCTGCTGTGATTTGTGTATAGAATGATATGCAGCAAACACTCGGGCAGGAACAATAATATGAAACGAAGCTTTCCATTGCTAACGACACACGCCATGTTTCGGGCATTTCTGCTCTTGGTCTTGCTTGGCCTTGGCCAGCACAGCCTTGCCGAGAACATGATTGTGGTAAGCAAATCCCGCCAGGAATTGATTGTTTTTCAGGATCAAAAAGTTATCAAGCAATACCGAATCGCATACGGGAAGGGGGGCAAGGGAAGCAAACGTTTCTCCGGCGACAAGAAAACCCCGGATGGAATTTACAGAATTATAGATTTCAAGGATAACAGCCAGTTTCATTTATTCATGCAACTCGATTATCCAAATATGAATGATGCCTGGTATGGTTACCACAATCAGCTTATATCAGCCATGGAGTTCAAATCTATTGCACTTGCCAACAAGACTGGTGAAATTCCGCCACAGGATACTCCTCTTGGCGGATACATTGGCATCCATGGCCTCGGTGATATGAATAATGAAAAACTGAAAATACATAATCGCCACAACTGGACCAATGGCTGTATTGCCCTGACAAACGAAGAGATTATGGACCTTGCCAAATTCGTTTCCATTGGCACCAAGGTCGTTATTCGTGAATGAAAGCCTTGGTGTACCGTCTGCTACATTTACTAGGCTTGCTCCTGTGTATAAGCCTTTCATCCCTTCCAACCATGATTACTGCAAGTGGAATCCCGGATACCTATGAAAGATCATCGAGGAAAAACCTTAAAGAGCTCATAGAAGATGTTGAATTTGCTATCACGGAACAGAATCTTAGAATTGTGGAAAGATTGCATGTTGGTGAAGCTATCAGGGAAAGGGGAAATGAAGATTTCCCGGACTATGAAATCATATTATATTGCAGTCTGACTTTTGCAGAGAAAATACTGAAACTTGATCCTCAAATGATCAATGCCTGTCCGGGGAGAATTACTATCCGGGGTAAAGAGGACTCATATATACTATCTGCCCAGTTATGGCAGGAATTACCGGGTAATGAAAAACTGAATGTCCTGATTCGTGATATGAATAAAATATTGGTTAATATCATCGATCATGCAATCTTAAAATGGGAATAATACCAGATGAAATTATCACGATTATTCAAATCTCGCGATATAATTGAGAAACCCGAAAAAGGCCCTCATCATCTTCTTTTAGCATGGCTTATATTTACAGGAATATTAATTTTCTCCATTATTGTTGCCTGGAATGAGAATCTGCTGATCCGTCTCTATTTGAGTGATAAAAGTTATATCTCTTATGCCATTACTATCCTCTATATTCTTGTTGCCTTCCACTGTGCCAGCCGTGTTTTCTATATATCTTCCCAGATAAATGATTCAAAAAAAGTGGAAGAGCTGGTCCGTAATAATGAAAACATCTCTCTGCAGATGACTGATGACAAGGTACATGTCAATGGCGACACTACCTTGCCAGACTGTATTGTTACCAATTTTATTCACGACCTCCTCAATAAGGGGACCCGTCGCCCCAATGCAGCTGACTTGCTGTCTGACAGTAATGCTGAATTGATTGAGGTCTATGAAGCCCGACTCAAATCTCCACATGAAATTGGCTGGTTTTCTGCAGATATTATGATAAAACTCGGCCTACTGGGGACTATTATCGGTTTTATTTTCATGCTGGGATCTGTTGCTAATATCACTGACTTTGACATAACCTCAATGCAAAAAATCCTTAAACATATGAGCACCGGCATGGGCACCGCGCTCTATACCACAATGGCGGGTCTGGTCTGCAGTATGCTTGCAACTGTTCAATATCATATGCTGGACACCAGCATTGATGATCTCATACAAACAACCAAGCATCTGGCACAGGTATATATTCTTCCGAAAATTAGCTGATGATTTCTCTAAAAGAACGCCACCGCTCTGATCCCTTTACAGACTTGCTCTTCAACGCTTTACTTGGTTTTACCTTCCTGTTCCTGGTAGCAATCTTGTTTATGAATCCGGAAGCAAAATCCGGGATCATTGATCCCAAGGCCGAATACATCATAACTGTTACATGGGAAGATAACAGCCCGGATGATATTGATACATGGATTGAGGATCCGGATGGTAATGTTATCTGGTTCAGGAACCCGCAGGCAGGTTTACTTCATCTTGATCGGGATGATAGGGGCATGGTTAATGATTTCATCACTGTTAATGGTGAAGAAATCGTAAACCCATTGAATCAGGAGGTAGTCACAATACGTGGGGTCGTAAAGGGAGAATATGTTGTCAATATTCATTATTACGCAACCGAGACCTCCAGACCAGTTGATGTTACAGTCCGGTTGGACAAGGTCAATCCAAAATTAGAAGTGATTTATTATAACACCGTTACTATTGAAAAAAAGGGCGATGAAAGAACAGTGTTAAGATTCAAGATTGGTCGGGAAGGCAAAATAAGCGATATAAATTTTCTGCCTAAGAGTATCGTCACAATCGGATAATAATTAAAATAAAAATCTGGAGATATAGATAATGTTCACATTGGGTATTTCAGGGTTAATCGCTGCATATATTCTCATTGCGGCCATTTTATTAAGTATTAATCTCTATTCAAACTGGTCATGGAAGGTCAAGGCATCTACGATCATAATTACTTCCTTTTTCTATGTGATTACATATATTTCATATCCAAAACTGTTAGGCTGGCCGACTGCTGACAATCCGCCACAAAGATTTCGTTTGATTGCAGCCCAGGTTGAACAGCCTGACAAAATTACTGGAGATGAAGGCGCAGTTTATTTATGGTTAACACAAATTGATGCTCTCTCCTCTTCCAATCCACCAAGGGCATATAAATTGGAATATTCCAATGAATTACATGAGAAGATAATTAATGTAAATTCTAAATTGAACAAAGACATACCCCAGCTTGGTGAGTTTGATGATCATGATAATATTATTGACGAATTAAAAGATGCTCCACGCAGTGGACAAAAGACAGTTAAAATTGAATTTTACGATCTGCCGGACCCAATGTTCCCTGACAAATAAATAAATGCAATATACCAGGCTCCTGCTTAATCATTAGGGCATTTGTTCGGGCAAGGTATTGAGCCATTTGTTCAATAAATCCTTCATTGCTGTCTCAGATAAACCTGTATTTTTATTCCCGAGCCAGAAGTCAGCTTTTTGATTAATAATACTGATTATTTTACCGACCTTTACCCGCCCTTTGCTGTTTCTGCATTTATCAGGGTATGCTGCGAGAATTGCCAGGGCCATACCCAGCACCTGCTCCCTGGACCAGACAAATTGATCAGCTGCATCATTAACATTGCTATTGGTTGTTGGTTCACTTGCTGTTAAATTTTTTTTATTAACAGTAGAGGAAATAAATTCCATTAGTGTTGAAAGCTCATCTGGAACTTCGATTCGCCCGATTGTAGCCCAACGATAGGCTTCCACTGGACTGATTTCCCATGCTTCTTCTTTACCTTGCCTGTTTGTCACTTCCAGTACACCCTGTTCTACACACTTCCTGGCATGACTCCACAAGTCATCCAGTCTGGCAACGAGTTCCTCATTTTCTGAAGGTATGGAGTCCGGTTTAATACCCAGCAACAGAGGCAATGCCTCTTCTTTTAGTTTCCATGAATCTTTCACAGCCCATGATTCATAAAGCATTTGGAGGTCATATGTATCATCACCATAAATTTCCCTAAGCCTTAACTCTGCTGCTGTCGTGTTTTCCTGGGACTGCCCGACCTGGATCTGCCCTGTTTCAGGCGACTGGTAACCAGATGCAAAGAAACTTTTGAATTTTCTAAATATTCTCATTCCTTGTCTCCTGAAAGCATGGTTGTCCATAGGTGATATCCCAACCTGACTCATTCCCGGATGCAGAGCAGGATGCCTCAACCCAGTAACCGACGACCACCGCCAGCTGGCCATTCAGATAAATCAGTGGAATCGTAGTCCTAATCCACGGTGGAACTTCAGCTTCCTGCAATAATTTCTTGAGGTCATGAGTTTCATTACGGCCAATAGGTTTTATTTTCTCGCCTCCCTGACGAAATCGGACTTCTACCCCGTTTTTACCAATCAGGCTTTGACGCAGCCCTCTACCCTTTACACTCTCTGCCTTGAGTAAACGATGATTGATTTCCAAAGGAACTTTGAGGTCCCATCGATAATTAACTGTGAAATCCGTTTCGTTGACCGATTTCAGAATATAAAGCCTTTCCTTATAACGCCTGATTTCCGTATCTCTCCATTTAAGATGCGGCTGGCTATCCTTACTTGCATAGATTACTTCATTTAGGATACTTTCCAGTATGATCTCGCTAGGCATATCAAAGTTGTTATTTTTAATCCAGAACCTCAACATGTTTTTAATTCGCGGCCTGTCATAGATGGTTAACTTGAGGCAATCAAGACTATTATCTTTTGAATCAGTAATTCCTGAGAGATCATCAGAAGCAATATTTTCAAGCAAGCTCGCCAGTTCAGACTGGTGCCGGGCAACCCTGGCCAGAGTTTTATTTGCAGATGGCCAACGATTTAAAATTACAGGCAATACATTATGACGTATATAATTTCTGTCCTGTGTTGTTTGATCATTACTCTCATCATCCACCCATATCAGATTCTTGTCTTTGGCATATTGTTCGATATCCCTTCTGCTGAAGCCAAGCATAGGCCTGATTATCCAGCTATTATTAAATCGCCTAGAACGTGGGATGCCTGAGAGTCCAGCCGGACCTGAACCACGTAAAAGATTAAATATCATGGTTTCAATCAGATCATCCTGATGATGTGCTGTTACCAGGACATCTCCGGGCAAAAGATGCTTCTTCAGAGCCTTATAGCGCAGCTCCCTGGCCCTTGCTTCAAGACCTTCACCATTATTACTTTCAATTGAAATTTTTTCTGAAATCAATGTCACGCCAAATTCATGACATATATCTGTACAATGTTTCTGCCATTTGTCAGCATTGTGACTGATACCATGATTGACATGTATGGCAGTTAAATTGATCTTTTCTGTCTGTTTTATCAATGAGAATAAATGCAGGAGCACAGTGGAATCCAGTCCTCCACTGTAGGCAATATAATAATTACTTTTCCCGGGCAGACAGGTTAGTTCTGACAGGATAGCTTCAGGACTGAGCGATGATTTGACCAAATGTCTATATTACAATCAAAATTTCTAGCAACTGCACAGCTTTTCAGGTATCAAAAAATCCAAAGTTACGGATTTTGTATTGCCGATCAGAAACTAATTCCAGCGGATCTTTTGCCTGTAATTTTTCAAGTTCTGTTTGCAAAGCCTGTTTGAGCAGAGTCGCGGCTTTCTCGTAATCACGGTGAGCACCCCCCAGAGGTTCATCTACGATGACATCAATCAAGCCAAGGTCATATAAACGCTGGGCAGTGATTCCCATGGCTTCGGCTGCATCAGCAGCCTTGTCTGCACTCTTCCAGAGAATTGATGCGCATCCTTCTGGTGAGATTACGGAATACGTGCTGTACTGAAGCATAAGGAGTGTATCCGACACCCCGATTGCGAGTGCTCCTCCCGAACCACCCTCACCGATAATGGTAGAAATAATGGGTACGCCCAGTTCCGACATTGCCATCAGGTTTCTGGATATAGCCTCATTTTGTCCTCTTTCTTCTGCCCCGATGCCAGGATAGGCACCCGGGGTATCGATAAATGTGAACAACGGTAAATTAAATTTCTCTGCAAGTTTCATGATGCGCAGGGCCTTACGATAACCTTCAGGCTTGGGCATTCCATAGTTTCTGAATATTCTTTCCCGTGTATCACGTCCCTTTTGATGGCCAATAACGGCAACCGGCTGGTTATCAAAGTTGGCAATTCCGGAAACGATTGCATGGTCGTCTGCAAAATTCCTGTCACCATGCAATTCATCAAAATCCGTAAACAGAAACTGAATATAATCCAGCGTATAAGGCCTTGCCGGGTGACGTGAGACCTGTGATATCTGCCACGCAGACAATGATGAAAAAATCGATGTAATCAGCTCATTACTGCGTTTCTGCAGTCTCGTGATTTCATCATTAATATTAATTTCCTTGTCATTACCGACATAGCGAAGTTCCTGTATCTTGGCATCCAATTCTGCAATTGGCTGCTCAAAATCAAGGAAATTCATATTTGCGTCTTTTGCCTCAGTCATAATTCAGTCTTAAAATTTAGTCGAAATATTTGAGCGTGGATTATACATTATATTCAACATTAACATTATCTTCACCCAGGCACTTTCTAAGCTCGGCCAACAGATTTTCTGAGAGATTCACCAGCCAGGAATCACCGAGTGAGACCTTGCAAGCAGAATCCGGCGTGCGATAATGCAGATCCACATGGCTGTTGCCAGGACGGTAGACTGTCAATATATTCTTGATTTCATCAATTTTCGACTTGGTCAACTTCTCATTAGAAATCCTTAATGACAACCTGGCCCTGCTGTTTCTTATTTCATCAAGATCATATATCTCCCGCGCTATGATGGAATAGCCTGATTCAAAGAAGTCATCCTGTTCTACATCACCCCGGATAATAACGAGTTGATCTTTCAGTAACAGATGCCTGTATTTCATGAATTTGTCGGAATAAACCGTAACATTGGCACGGCCAGTCCTGTCATCAAGCACAATTTCAGCCATTCTTCCCCTGCTGCCCGATCGTGTTCTGATGCGGTGAATATAACCGGCAACGAGGACATTGTCTGGTGGTCGTATATCCTTGAGTTTTTTATTGATAAATTGCCTTAATTCTGCCTCGTACTTGATGATTGGATGGCCCTCCAGATAGAAGCCAAGAGTTTCTTTTTCACCTGCCAAACGTTCATCATCATCCCAGTCGGGTATCATATTGAATTCAGCCGGGTTACTGGCGGTAATTGCATTGTTGGCACTGGTATCCAGCCCGAACAGGTCATCCTGGCCACTTGCCTGGTTTTTAGAAAATTGATCTGCTAGCTGAATTGCGCTCTGAAGACTAGCAATCAGGCTGCTTCTGTTCGGGCCGAGTGTGTCCATGGCACCGGATTTGATCAGTGCCTCCAACACGCGTTTATTCGCCTTTTTAAGATCTATACGTCTGCAAAACTCAAATAAATCAGTATACTTTCCGTTATTTATTCTTTCTTCTATGATATTGCTTATGGCAGCAGCCCCTACCCCTTTTATGGCGCCCAGGCCAAAAGATATGGCATTACTTGATAAAACAGTAAAACGATACTCACTTTGATTAACATGTGGTGGTTCAAGTTTTATCTGCATACTCTCCAATTCATCCAGCAACATAACCACTTTGTCTGTATTATCCATATCAGCAGACAATACGGCCGCCATGAAGGCAGCCGGGTAATGTGATTTTAACCATGCTGTTTGATAGGCAATCAGCGCATAAGCTGCAGAATGTGATTTATTGAACCCATAGCCTGCAAATTTTTCCATTAAGTCAAAAATATATGTGGCGATTGCCTGGTCAACTCCCAGTTTGGTGGCACCCGAAGTAAACACTTCTCTTTGCTTTGCCATTTCCTCGGGCTTTTTCTTACCCATGGCACGTCTCAAAAGATCAGCAGCTCCCAGTGTATAGCCTGCCAACACCTGGGCAATCTGCATTACCTGTTCCTGGTAAAGGATCACACCATAAGTTGGTTTCAAAATTGATGTGATAGCCGGATGGGCATATTCAACCCTGGCCCTGCCATGCTTTCTTTCAATGTAATCATCAACCATGCCTGATTGCAGGGGTCCGGGACGGAACAGAGCAACCAAGGCAATCAGATCATCAAAACTGTCTGGTTGTAGCCGTTTTATCAGTTTTTTCATGCCATCTGATTCCAGTTGAAATATGGCAGTTGTATCATTTCTACGGATGAGATCAAATGTTTCCCTGTCATCCATAGAGATAGACTTGATATTGATAATTTCCTTATTATTTTCAATCTGAAATTCATTTATATCCTTTATGGCATTGTGAATAATGGTTAGTGTCCTCAACCCCAGAAAATCAAACTTCACGAGGCCGATGGCTTCAACATCACCCATATCAAACTGCGTTACTGTTGAGCTGCCCACCTGTTCACAATACAAAGGCATATAATCTGTTAACGGGCGTGGCGCGATGACAATGCCTCCGGCATGTCTGCCTGCATTACGAATAGTCCCCTCCAGTTTCAACGCCAGATCTATTATGCCGGTAACTTCTTCTTCCCGTTCATATTTTTCTCTTAAATCATCTTCCTGTACCAATGCTTTTTCCAATGTCATACCGATTTCAAACGGAATGAGCTTGGCAATCTGATCGACCAGACCATAAGGATATCCCAAGACCCTGCCTGCATCACGAACTACCGCCTTGGCTGCCATGGTGCCATAAGTAATGATCTGGGAAACATGGTCTCCTCCATAACGCTCAGCAACATATTCAATTACTTCATCACGACGATCCATACAAAAATCAACGTCAAAATCAGGCAAGGATATACGTTCTGGATTAAGGAAACGTTCAAACAGCAAATCAAATTCAATCGGATCGAGTTCTGTAATGCCTAGTGCAAAAGCCACCAACGAACCAGCACCGGAACCGCGCCCCGGACCTACAGGTATTTCATTATTTTTTGCCCACTGAATAAAGTCAGCAACAATCAGAAAATACCCCGGGAACCCCATCTTTATAATGACATCAAGCTCTTCTTCCAGGCGCGTTATATAGACATCTTTTTGTTTAGCGGGTATAAGCCCGGCAGTTAATCGGGCTTGAAGACCCTCATGAGTACTATGCCTTAACCAACTGTCCTGTTCATATCCATCAGGTACGGGGAAATGTGGGAGGTAATTTTTTCCAAGAGTAAATTCAAGATTGCATTTTTCGGCTATAACCAGTGTGTTTTCCACTGCCTCAGGGATATCATTAAATAATTCCCGCATTTCATCGCCGGAACGTAAATACTGCTCAGGCCTATATAACCTTGGTCGCCGGCTGTCATTTAATGTGTATCCGTGTTGGATGCATACCCTTGCTTCGTGAGCTTCATAATCCTCCTGATGCAAAAAACGTACATCATTCGTGGCCACTACCGGTAAATTGTATTTCTGTGCAAGGTCAATAACTGCATGGATGTACTCCTCTTCGCCAGAGTGACCATTTCGATGCAGTTCTATATAAAAATCATCGCCAAATAGACTAATCCAGGTTTGAAGTTGATCGCTGACTTTATCTTCGAGTGACTTGGAAAGAGACTGACCAATTTCACCATACTTGCCACCCGAAAGCGCTATCAGACCCTTATGGTGTTCATCTAACCAGTCTTTCTCAACATGAGGTATCCCCTGCCTTTGCCCTTCAGTATAGGCACGGGTTATCAATTTTGTGAGGTTCCTGTAACCGTTAATATCCTTGCATAGAAGCGTCATACGAGAAGTTTCAGAAATTGATACCGGGTCAGCGATATTTATTTCTGCCCCGATAATAGGTTTTACACCGTAATTTTCAGCTTCTTTGTAAAATTTAATGGCAGAGAAGAGATTATTAGACTCGGTAATTGCAATAGCAGGCATGCCCAGAGCCGATACGGATTCAGCTATCTGGCTGACGTGCAATAATCCATCAACTATCGAATAGTCAGTATGAACATTAAGATGAACAAACGTTGACAGCTTTGCCATATATCTACAAAAAATATTTCAGATCCGGCTTTTTACCGGGCCAAATGAACGCCTGTGAATAGCGCAAATGCCAAGCTTGTCGAGAGATGCTAGGTGCTCCCTGGTGGGATAACCTTTGTGTCTGGCAAAACCATAACCTGGATAGAGGCTTTCGAGTTCCACCATTTCACGATCCCGCGTAACCTTGGCAATGATAGAAGCAGCTGAAATGGCCGGGACTATATTGTCCCCTTTAATGATAGCTTCGACCGGATATTCTGTTTCCGGACATATATTTCCATCTACCAAAACCTGGTCCGGAGCCATCTCGAGCGATTGAATGGCCCGCTGCATTGCCAAAAGGCTGGCTTGAAGAATATTAATCCGATCAATCTCTTCCACCTCAGCCCGGGCAATCGACCAGGCAAGCGCTTTTGATAAAATTAAATCATAAAGTGAGTTTCTTTTCTGCGCTGAAATTTTCTTGGAATCACAGATTCCGGGAATCGGGCTATCCGGGTCAAGGATTACGGCTGCCGCAATGACCGGTCCCGCAAGTGGACCACGACCAACTTCATCAACCCCAGCAATGACCAGACCCGGATTATTAAAAAATATATCGTCTCCGGTACTATGCATTCATCACACCCAGTATTTCCTCTGTAAGCACTTGACTTGATTCTGCCCTGATATTTGAATGTAATTTTTCAAAGATTTTAACCTGGGATTCAACTCTTGCCTGGTCGTTCAACCAATTCATTATTTCAGGACTAATTTTTTCAGCTATACAATCATGCTGGAGCAATTCGGGTACAACCGATTTTCCGGCAATTACATTTGGTAATGAGACATAAGGCAATCTGATCATACGCCTGGCTATTTGATAGGTCAGCCAGTTGACCCGATAGGCCACTACCATTGGCCGCTTTAATAGCATCGCTTCCAGCGCGGCAGTTCCCGAGGCAAGCAATACAACATCCGAGGCTTCTATGACGTCTAGTGATTGTTCCCGAAAATATTTGATGCTCAGAGCCGGATTCCTTTGCTTAACCTGCTTTCTAATATATTGATCGGCCCAATCACTGGCCAGGTTTGTTATAAATTCCAGAGCATTGTCTTCTCGATGACACCAGGAAAGTGAATCCAGAAAAGAAGGAAGCATTCGTTTAATTTCACTTTGCCTACTGCCAGGCAAAAACGCGATGATCCTTTTGTCAACCGGCAACATGAGGCGCTTCCTGGCCGCCAGCTTGTCTGTTTCCATAGGTATCTTGCTAGCCAGAGGATGTCCGACAAACGCAGCAGGGATATTGTATTTCTCGTAATAAGGCGGTTCAAAGGGATAAAGCGTTAACATTTTATCAATGCAATTGGCGATAAACTTGAGTCGGTATTCCCGCCAGGCCCAGATGGACGGGCTGACATAATGTATTGTCTTAATGCCTGCTTTTTTTAACTGCCTTTCCAGGCGGAAGTTAAAATCCGGAGCATCAACTCCAATGAAAACATCCGGTGGATTCTCCAGGAAATAGTCCCTGGTTTGTCTGCGAATCTTCAGGAGTTCAATAATCCGGGAAAACACTTCGGAAATACCCATGACTGACAATTTTTCCATGGGATAAAGGATATGGCACCCGGCCCTGGCAAGCCCTGGCCCGCCGATTCCGACAACTTCCAGATCCGGAACCTGCCGTCTGAGAGAGAGAACCAGATCAGTTGCCAGTTGATCGCCCGACACCTCACCCGCAACTATTCCGATACGTGGCATGAGTGAAAACCTACATCAAAACTTCAGGGGAAATAATTCATGCCTATCGCACAATCCCCCGGCTGGAATTAGAAATAAAATCTGAAAATTTCCTGAGTTCATCCGAGGATTCTGCCAAAGGTTTGAGTTTCTCTAGTGCATCATGAGTAGTCAGACCTTCCCGGTAGACAATTTTATAGGCTTTCTTTAACAGATTGATAGCGTCGCTACTGTATCCGTATCTCTTTAATCCTTCTCTGTTCAGACCACTTGGACTGGCCGTATTACCGGATATCATCAAAAATGGTGGCACATCCTTGACGACTACTGAAGAAATAGCGGTGAAACTGTGAGAACCGATATGACAAAATTGATGAATGCCTGTAAAACCCCCGAATATTACGTTGTCATCAACAATCACATGTCCGGCCAGCGTCGTATTATTGGCAAATGTATTTCTATTACCAATCAGGCAATCATGGGCAATATGTACATAGGCCATGATCCAGTTATCATTACCGAGGATGGTTTTTCCTCCGCCATGATCAGTTCCTCTGTTGATAGTGCAATATTCCCTGATGATATTGTTATCACCTATTACAAGAACGGAATTTTTATCATTTTTGAATTTTTTGTCCTGTGGATCTTCACCAATAGAGGAAAACTGGAAAATTCGATTATTTTTACCAATATGTGTTGGACCCTTGATAACAACATGAGAGCCTATTTCGGTATTATCATCAATGGTTACTTCAGGACCAATGACAGCATATGGCCCGATGGATATGCTGTCACTGATTCGCGCTGATGCGTCTATGATTGCAGTCGGATGGATCAAGAATCAGGTTCCATCACGGTAGTTAACAGATCAGACATTGCCACGATCTGGGAATTAACTGTTGCCTTCGCATTAAATTTCCATATGTTCCTGCGCTCTTTTTCAAAATTTACTTCCAGCACTAGCTGATCACCCGGACCGACGGTTTTTTTGAAACGGGTATTATCTATACCAACAAGGTAATAAAGTGTGCCCTCTTTTGCTGCTGGCCTCGACACACAGCCAAGCAAAGCTGCTGCCTGTGCCATTGCTTCAATGATCAGAACACCCGGCATGATCGGCATGATTGGAAAATGTCCCTGGAAAAACGGTTCATTGATAGTGACATTTTTAATGGCCGTGATGGATTTTTCTGGTTTATACGATGTAACAGCATCAATTAACAGGAAAGGGTACCGATGAGGTAAATGTTTCCTGATTTCCTCTATTGTCATCTTGTT
>JBFFIE010000045.1:0-14712 GCA_041556555.1 Gammaproteobacteria bacterium | reverse complement strand
GTCGTGTGCGATCCATAGTGCACCATTAGCATCAAAATCACATGAAACACCCCAGATCTCGGGAAGATTTTTCCAGTAATCTATTGAAATCTTGGCTAGTTTCGCAGCCTTGGGTATGGCATTGGCAGCCCGGACGATGCCTGAGTGTCTTGCAGTCAAACCGGAGCCAATCATTGACTTTTCGATGACGCATACTTGTTTGTCATCAATGCCGTATAATTTCCTCAATCGGCGCTGTGTTGATATTGCAGAGGCACAACCTAGGCAACCACCACCAATGACGACAGTGTTAATATTCTTGTTCATATCTAAAATCAAAAGCTTACATGATATCCAGGAAAATATGATGATCGATTAATGTTTTGCTTCTGAACTGGATCCATGAATCCATCACTATATAGCAAAGCGAGACATTTTTTTAGCCTGATAGATATAAATGAAAATACTTTTATTTTTCATGTTATCTGTTTGTATAAACTAATAAAATCCAATCTCAATATTACGAGTGTCTGCTTTCGACCCAAAGCAGACATTCACAAAATCTTCTTGTTATTTTTCTTTCTGCAAATAATCAATAAATTGAAATATAAAAATGCCTGGCACGAGCGGCGGCGAATCCCAGCGATTCGAGGGATGTCCGGGACGTGATGGTAGGTCAGCGGGATGGTGGTATCATTGATGACTCGATAATGCATATGGTATCGCCGTACTAAAAAATGTGGATTAAATTCAAGCCACATTTACCGTTTTCAGGATGACGCATGAAGAACCAGACCTAGTGAAAGGCTTCATCGCCGCTAACATCAGCATCTTTCTGCTGTCGACAGCTTCGATTGGCCAGACCCAACCTTCAGCTCTTGATCGCCTGAAAGCTTACGTCGAAGTCGACACGACTAACCCGCCGGGAAACGAGATACGCGGTGTTGCATATTTCAGCGAAATCTTCGATGCGTTAGGTATCCCTTACGAAACTGCGGAACCCGCGCCGGGCCGCGGTAACATCTGGGCGCGGCTCGAGGGCGGTAGCGAGCCGGCGCTGGTCCTTCTGCATCACATGGATGTCGTTCCCGCAACTCGCGAGGAGTGGGACACGGACCCACTTGAGGCTGTGGTCCTCGACGGGATGCTGCACGGTCGCGGCGTGCTCGATACGAAGTCCCTAGGCGTGATGCATCTCGAGGCGTTTCTCGCTCTGCATCAAAGCGGGCGAACGCACAACCGTGACGTCATCTTCATGGCCACGGCAGATGAGGAAGCCGGCGGACTATATGGTGCCGGCTGGCTGGTCAAGCATCGTCCCGAGATTTTTGACGGGGTCGGATATCTGTTGAACGAGGGTGGCAGGGGAACAAAGTCCGGCGACCAAACCTGGTTCGAGATCGAGATTGCCCAGAAGCGGCCTTATTGGTTGCGACTAACAGCTACGGATCAGCCCACCCACGGATCCCGCCCGCTTATGACATCGGCACCGACAAGACTGATCAAGGCGCTGAATCGAATTAATGATTCCCCTTTCAAGCCTCGTATTACCCCGTCCGTGCGTCAGATGATGCAAAGAATCGCACCGTTGTTAGGCCCCGATTGGGAACAATCACTGAAGGATATCGACAGTGCCGTTCTTGATCCGGAATTTCTCAGCCGCTTGCAGGCCGAAAAACCGCGCCTGCATGCGCTTACTCGAAATACCTGCTCTATTACGATGCTAAGGGGCAGCCAGAAGATAAATGTCGTCCCACCGACTGCTAGTGCAGAGCTGGACTGCCGAATCCTGCCGGACCATGATGCAGATGAGTTTCTCTCAAAGATTCGCGCGCTTGTTAATGATGATCAGATCGAGGTTGAGGAGATCATGCTGTTCAGCGCCGCGGAATCAACGGCTGATACGGCGTTGTACCGCCTGATCGAACAAATCGCGCGCCGACACTATCCTCAGTCGATCGTCCTACCGGCAGTGCTAACCGGGTTCACTGACAGCCACTTTTTCAGGGACATGGGCATCGTGAGCTACGGTTTTGACCCGTCAGTGTCCTCAGAGGAAGTTCTAGGTAGCATCCATGGCAATAACGAACGCATCGAAATAGAGACCTTTAACCGTGGTGTTAAGATGATGATCGAAATCGTCGAATCCTTTACCCAGTGATCGTGCTTTTTGCCTATAGTGGAATTACAGGCAGATATTTAGCAAGGCCAGGCACTAAGTGCCAATCATATCAAAGAAATATCAAATTTCCGCTATAAGCCAGATACACCAAAAAATCTAAGTTTCAATCATGATCGTAGCTCAGCTCATCGCCCCGATGTAATAACTGCTATCCAAGCAATGTTCTAGTTACCGGGTATCGCTATTTCTTTTCGATGAGTATTTCACGGTAGCGTGTGGTGCCGGCGTTAAGCGCCGAATGGGTTGCCGGTACACATAGCGACTCGTTGCCGATAACGACTAGCTCATCAGCCTCCAAACGCAGCGGTCTACGTCGCGGTTGCTAAATTCGAGTGAAACGACAAAGTTATTCTCCGCGTCGAATACATCTAGTATGCTGCCGTCAATCACATAGAAGATGTAATCCATCTCATGGATATGAACCGGTGTCTGTTCCCCCGGTTCGAGACTGAATTCCTAGACCTTAATTTTCTCGTCCTCAAAGACTATTTTGGAACCGACTCCGGCCATGACTATACCCCCTTTGCTAATGGTGTTTTCGGCATGTTAAAGCATCTTCGAATATATAAATAGTTATTCCGATGTAAAAGATTTATTATTGTATTTAAAATATATGATGCATATAGCCCATTTTGGCTAGATTTCAACCTTATCACTTATGAGTAGACCAACAATGTTAACTAAAATCTCAGCTATTATTTTTATATTCCTATCATTTAATTTTGCAGCAGTCGCAGCCACTCCAGAGGATGCAAAACAACTTTTGAATGAGGCCACCTCCTTCTATAAGGCAAACGGCAAACAGAAAACTTTTGCAGAAATTAATAATCCTGATGGCCAATTCACGCGAGGAGAATTATATATCTTTGTCTATGATAGCAATGGCATGGTCGTAGCCCATGGTGCTGATACAACATGGATCGGTGTTGATATAATGAGCCTCCAAGATGCTAATGGAAAATTCTTCGGTAGAGAGATAATGCAGCTTGGTGAGTCAGGCGGTGAAGTTGATTACGTCTGGCCTAATCCGTTAACCGGTAAAGTGCAGAAGAAAACCTCATATATCATTTTGATAGATGGACTAAGATTTGGTTGCGGTATCTATAAATTAGGAGGAGTACAGTGACGAATCCCGAGTAGTTAATCGTGGGGATCGAATGATATCAACACCTATTTTAGCTCTTTTTGCAGCGACACCAATATTGGTCGCTGCGATTCTTTTGGTAGGCCTTAACTGGCCCGCTCGCCGAGCAATGCCAGTGGTTTACCTGCTGGCAGCAGCGATCGCTCTGTTAATTTGGGATATGAGCTTCAATCGCGTTCTGGCTGCCAGTCTCCAGGGCCTGATTGTCACCATCTCGTTATTGTGGATTATATTTGGAGCGATCATGCTCCTAAACACACTGCAGTATTCAGGCGCAGTAACCACTATCCGGGCAGGATTTACTAACATTAGTCCAGACCGACGGGTTCAGGTCATTATTCTGGCTTGGCTGTTTGGTTGTTTCCTTGAAGGCGCTTCCGGGTTCGGAACGCCAGCCGCTATCGTCGCGCCTCTTCTGGTTGCAATAGGTTTCCCTGCCATGGCCGCAGTCATGATCGGTATGATGATTCAATCTACTCCCGTGTCATTTGGCGCTGTCGGCACACCCATCATTATCGGCGTTACTTCCGGTCTCGATACCCAGGCTATATCTGCAAACTTGGTTGCTAATGGCTCTAGCTGGGAAGTATTTTTGCGATTGATTGCCTCTGAAGTTGCTATTGGTCATGCCATTGTCGGTACCCTTATTCCTTTCCTAATGATCGTTATGCTGACTCTTTTCTTTGGCAAGAACAAAAGCTGGACTGAAGGTCTGTCAATGTTTCCTTTTGCCATATTTGGTGGTCTTGCGTTTACCATTCCCTATGCGTTAACCGGCATATTCCTTGGCCCAGAATTCCCATCAATTATTGGTGCATTAGTTGGCATGTCAATTGTTGTTCCCGCGGCCAAGGCGAGATTTTTACTGCCAAAAGACACCTGGGATTTTGCACCTCAGGATGAATGGCCTAAGTACTGGTTTGGCTCTCTGACTCCAAAGCCACCTAGTGCAGACGAAAAGAAAATTTCTATGCCAATGGCTTGGGCACCCTATCTTCTGTTAGCGATTATCCTGGTAGCCAGCCGAGTATCTCCGGAATTAAAGGGTATGCTCCAGAGTGTATCTTTCGGTACTAGCGATATTCTGGGAGAAGCAGGCATCAGTGGTTCTGTTGAACCTCTATATCTGCCAGGAGGTATATTGTTTTTTGTATGCCTCGTCACGATGTTCCTTCATAAGATGAAACCTTCCCATGTTGTTGCAGCGGCGAGCGAAGCTGGTAAAACACTTGTTGGTGCTGGGTTCGTACTAGTATTCACTATTCCAATGGTGCGAATTCTCATCAACTCCGGCGTCAACATGGGGGATCTTCCATCCATGCCAGTTGCTATGGCAAGTTTTGTTTCTGACGCTTTTGGCACAATTTACCCCTTCTTTGCGCCAACGGTAGGTGCCTTGGGTGCTTTTATTGCAGGCTCCAACACGGTCTCTAATATGATGCTGAGTCAGTTCCAGTTTGAAGTTGCCCATGCGCTGTCTATTTCTGGTGCTCTTCTGGTAGCACTGCAAGCCATTGGTGCCGCAGCCGGTAATATGATTGCAATCCATAACGTGGTAGCAGCATCAGCAACCGTTGGTCTTCTGGGGCGAGAAGGAAAAACTCTAAGAATGACGATCATTCCAACCATCTACTACGTCTTTGCAGTAGGTGCACTGGGTATAGTTGCAATTTATGGTTTGGGAATTAAAGATCCACTTATGTAGTTGAAGTGAATCCTTATTTGATTACTATGCAAAGGCTTGGTTGTTTACTAACAGGTCTTTTCCGTTTTCATCTGAGAATGGCCAAGCCTATCGCTTCAGTGATTTCTTCTCTAGTGGCACCTGCTTCGATTGCATCATAAATATGATGAGCAATGCAGTTATCGCAGCGAGAAGTAATGCTGATTGCCAAGGCCATAAGCTCCTTTGTTTTTGTGTTCAGGGCCGGTGGCCACAGCTGTTTTATGAAGTTTAGTAAACGCCTCCATTACTCCAGGCTGTGCGGATTTAAGGCTTCAAATTTTTTTCTTTACATTCCACAATGTGCATCCAAGTATATTTTAAATATACTATAGCTCTTATTTTTTTTATCCTTGAGACAGGAATTATTTAGCTAATAACAAGCTGAAGGAAGTACCAAAATGCCTCTTTATCTTAATGACCTGGATATTACGACAGATGTTGAAGATGCAAAGTCTGTCCTGATTGTTCCCTGCAGAACGTGTCCTGCAACCAGTTTGGCCGTGCGAAACAACAAACCAATCTTTGAATTCTTTAAAACTTTCCTCAGGTCTCCTCCTTTAGACCAGCACATCAAAATATTACAATCACGTCTGTAAGCAATGGGTTTAAAAACAAATACTTATCTCTCCAGACAATTTCTAGCCTGTGCTTGGACTTCAGGCGAACGCAAAAGACTACTAAAACGCGCGAAACAATTTGATACCGCGATTGTTTTGGGCTGCGATTCTGCTACTGAATCAGTACGTGATGCTTTAAAATCAATCGATTGCAAAGTGGTTCAGGGAATGGAAATTGCCGGAATTGTGAACGTTAAAGTAAAATTTCATTTTCCAGGCACCCTATCTTTAGAAGATAGTAGAATCATTAAAGGGAAGGGAAATATTAATGAGAGGGAATAGTTAAGTTATTATAATAACATTACAAACCGATGTTTATATAATAATAGCTTAAGAAATTATTCAATAAAGTAAAATAACATCTTCTACTTTACGGGGAATTATAAAATGGATAAACAAAAAGTTATTCATATGCTAGACCCAATGGAGCATACAAGCCCATTCGACATCAATATGGCAATAGACGCCGGCTTCGATAAAGTTATCCCCCATTCAAATGTCAAGCTGGAACAAATAAACAGCCTGGTGCAGGATGCAATATTTTCCCGTGGTCCTTCGGGAGTGAAAAACACGAGCATTTTTATCGGTGGACGGGATATTAATTTAGCAATGGATATGCTGGAAGCCAGCAAAAAAGCAATGGTGCCACCTTTTGAAGTCTCTATGTTGGTTGATCCAAGTGGTGCTTTTACAACAGCTGCAGCCTTGGTTGCATGTGTTGAGAAAGAGTTAAAGGAAAAACATAATAAAGAATTGAAAAATAGTAATGCGGTTATTTTTGGAGGAACAGGGCCGGTAGGTATTGCAACTGGTGTAATCGTTTCTCTTGCGGGTGCTAAAACGACCATTGTTTCTCATATGAGTATTGAAAATGCACAAAGTATTGCCTCTCAATACAATAAACTCTGTAATTCTTCAATGGAAGGTACATATGGATGTTCAGATGCAGATAAGGCCTATTTACTTGCCTATGCAGATATAGTTTTTTGTGTCGCAAAGGCAGGGGTGGAAGTATTAGCTGACAGAGTGCTTGGAGATGCTAAATCACTCAAGGTTGCTGGTGATGTAAATGCTGTACCTCCACTTGGCATAAGAGGCATGAAAGTGAATGATTTCGGGGCTCCTCTTAAAAATGCCACCAATTCAGATGGTGCAGTTGGTATTGGAGCACTTGCAATTGGCGATATTAAATATAACTTACAACAAGCCCTGTTACACATGATGGTCGAGACTGACGAGCCGGTTTACCTGGATTTTCGCGATGCTTTTACTAAAGCACGTGAACTCGTTTGCAAGAAGTAACAGCAGAGAATAGCCTAATCAATCTCTCAGGGCTCACTATTTCTCAGTAGTTTAATGATAGGAGTCACTATCATTGCACCATAAATGTTTGCTTTCTACCCAAAGCGGGCACTAATAAGCTATCCATTCCCCTTATAATTATGCGTTATATATACACATTTTGATCCAGATCAATGAATAGGACTAATCAAAACCTATAGTTTTACTTATCAATCCTCATTAAAAGGGAGTGATTATCATGACCAAACTATCGGCGGATTATTCTCTAATATTTTATATTTATAGCAGCGTTTTTTTCGATCTAGTCTCAACAATTCCCATTAAAATTTGTTAACAAATTGTATTTGAAATAAGTATCTCATACTGTTAATAATTGATTAATGCAATATTCCGGTTTTTAATATCGGATATTTCTACTTGTGGCAATCATTACAATTGATTATTGAATATTTACTGCATTTCATAGCAAGCATTAACTAGAATATGTAAGGAGAATGAATATGGGCATGAAAGACGCATATGAAAATAAATTAGAGGCGCAACTGGAAGAGTGGAAAACTGAAGTAAATAAGCTTAAGGCTAAAGCTGAAAAGGCGCATGCTGATGCACAGCTCGAATATTATAAACAGATTGAAGAGTTACGGGCCATGCAGCTTGCTGCCACTGAAAAACTTATTGAATTAAAAGACGCAAGCGATGATGCCTGGGAAGATCTTAAGGCTGGGATTGAAAATGCCTGGGATTCACTTGAAAACGGAATTAAATCGGCTATTTCCAGATTCAAATAGCCAAGTGCTTAATGCGTAGTCAGCATAAGACCAAAAACCGATCTGTTAATAATAAACTGTCATTAACGGAGGTTTTTTTATTTAAGCATGAAAAAACTATTTTTGATTGCCGACGAATATGGCACCGGTCAGTTTTCCTGACTCATCTGTCAGCGGTGCATAGTACGTCTCGTAAAGGCGGCCAAATATGGTCGCCTCTCCCGTAAACGAGTTCTTTTGCAAAAGTGCTGCGTAACTGGGATTATTCCGGTCCAGTTTTGTATTGATGGCGGACTTGCCGTCCTCGTTTAACAAGGTCGTCTGGGTTCGAATAAAGTCCTCGTTTTCATATTTAAAAACAGTTACAGCCGTCATGCGGTTACGTGCTTTGATGGTGTGTATGGTCATCAGGATGCTGACCGCCAGGGCAAAGGCAAAGACACCGGCAAAGATGTGCAACACGGTTTCATAGGAACCGGTGGCTTCATAGAGGCGAGCAACAATCTGCGGTCCGAATACCCCGGCCATTGCCCATGCGGTAAGTACATAACCATGGATCGCCCCCAGTTGTTTTGTGCCAAACAGGTCGCCTATGTAGGCCGGCAATGTTGCAAAGCCGCCGCCGTACATGGTCAGGATCAGGTAGAGCACCACCTGGAACATGATAATGCTGGTAATATTGGGTAGAAAATAGAAGGCAAAAATCTCGACTACAAAAAACAACGTGTAGGTATTGGCGCGCCCCAGCAAATCGGAGAAAGATGCCCAGCCTATGCGACCCAGGCCATTGAAGATAGACATCATGCCGACTACGGCCGCCGCTTCACCGGGAGTCAGCCCGATGCTCTCCTGGGCCAGTGGTGATGCGGTGTAAATGATACCTATACCGCAGGAGATGTTGATAAACATCATGATCCACAAGCCATAAAAAGGCGCCTTTTTGACTGCCGCGTTGGCGGTCATCTGAGTCAAATCAGGTATGATTTTTTTCTTGCCGGAATCGACAGCGGCCTTCATGCTGGCCGGCATCCAGCCTTGTGGCGGGCGTGCGATATAACTTGCCGCCGCAAACATGATTACCAGGTAGGTGAGGCCAACAATGAGGAAGTTTGTAGAAATTCCGGATGCGATGGCACTCCTGAACTTGTCCGTGTTCCTCATATTCCAGAAGGGTGCCAGTTGAAAATCAGTCAGTGACGTATTGAGCTTATCCAGTTGTGGGTCAGCATCCTTTGCCAGCTTTTCCGGTAATAAAGCCAGTACTTCATCCTTGTTTGCAGCGGTAACGGCGGAGAATAACCATTCCATGTCATAGTCTTCCGCAGAGTCGTTGTGAACATGAATTTCCTTGAGGATTTTTTTTGCGGAATTGTAACTGGAGATACCAGAGCGATAGATTTCCTCGCTCATACCGAGCTTGCCGGCAGTCACATCAGACATGATATAGTTGTAGACAGGGGCGCCGATGGCCGCGCCGAAACCAAAGCCCATGATGGCAAGGCCGGTTGCCAGGCCGCGACGATCAGGAAACCATTTCACCAGAGTTGATACTGGCGTTATGTAGCCAATCCCCAGGCCGATTCCGCCGAGCACACCGTAACCAAGCCATAAAATCTGGATAATCCCGAATTTCACTCCCAGGCTGGCGACTATGAGGCCTGTACCCCAAAAACATGCAGCGACCATGCCTGATTTCCTGGGTCCATGACGTTCGACAAAATGACCCATGACTGCAGCGGACATGCCCAGGAAGAAAATTGCCAGGCTGAATGTGATGGCTATATCGCTTTTCCCCCAGCCAAAGGCATTTTCAAGAGGGAGGTTAAAGACACTCCAGGCATATACTGAGCCTATAGAGATATGGATACCAACGGCAGATGCTGCAATTAGCCAGCGGTTTTTTATTGCGCCTTCAGATAAGCTCTTCTTATGGTTGGGGTTACCTGCATGCGAGAGATCGTCAGAAGTACCGTTAATACTTGCCATATGCTTTGCCCCCCTACTTATTCCAGCATATTTATGAGTAAGAACCATGCAGAGAGAAACAGCGCATGGCTATAAAACAATATGGAGTAAAAAACAACAAATTAAGCTCGTAGGGGGGATACTCCTTATGCCCGCTCTGGGCTTATATCCACTCTAGTACTATAAATATAGAACTAAATTTTTTCTCCGCAATAGAAATTTTTTCTCCGAATATATTGGGGACATGGAACGTCTTTATGACGAATGCAATCAATTGGTTAAAATTGCTGGCGTATGTGAAAAACAATTATTCTCATTTAGTTTTAACCAGAACTAACGCCCAGATTCCCAGAAAGGCCGGTACGATTAAGCCAAATCACGATACCCACATAGGTATGATTTCAGTGCCAATATTAACCTCCCAGCCATTGTAGATTCGCAACAGGTGCGCCAGGGCCACCAGCAAAAAAATAAACCCGGATATCACGCAATAGGTTTTGGTGTTCAGATACTCTGAAATTCTAAGTATAGTCTGCACAAGACAGGGTTTGGGCGAGGAAAGCAGACTGGCATGCAATGACTAACGATACAATAATACAACGGCTTGCTTCTCATCCCCTGTCTGTTCCCCTGAAAGCGCCTTTCAAGATTGCAACGTCAACACTCAGTGCCATTGATAATCTCGCGGTTGAAATCAAACTGGCCGATGGTTCAACAGGATGGGGTGAGATACCGTTATTGCCACCGGTAACCGAAGATCGAGATACCATACAGGACCTGCTCGTACAGCAGAGTAAACTGCTCGCCGGCAGGAATGCCGTGGATTGGCACCTGATCGCGGGTGAATTGCGGCAACGTATACCTGAGTATGCTGCCGCACGTTGTGGCATCGAGATGGCCCTGGTCGATGCTTTGTTGAAGTCCTGGCGTATGCCCATGTACCGGTTCTTTGGCGGGGCTTCAGATTCCGTAGTTACCGATATCACCATCCCGATATGCCCACCCGACGAAGCAGAGCAACTTGCCAAGGTTTATAAAAACGGGGGATTCACCATTATCAAATCAAAGATTGGTCATGATATCGATAAAGACCTCGAGCGCATTCTTGCCATCAGGCGCGGGTTTACTAATTGCCAGTTGATACTTGATGCCAATACGGGGTACAGCGTGAATGAAACGCTCGGCTTGCTGGCCGAGTTACGCAAGGTGAGCATTGTCCCCGATCTCCTGGAACAACCGCTGGCCCGGGAGGACTGGGATGGCATGGGCCAACTCGTTCGCGAGGCCGGGGTCCCGATTGCCGCCGACGAATCCTGCCGTTCATTGCAGGATGCCGAACGAATTATCAGTGAAGGACTGGCCCAGGTGATTAATATCAAGTTGGCCAAGTGCGGGGTAGCTGAAGCGCTGGATATCGCCGCCGTTGCCAGGGCAAACAACATCGGCCTGATGATCGGCGGCATGGTCGAGACCCGTATCGCGATGGGCTTCAGTGCCCACTTTGCCGCGGGCCTTGGCGGTTTTGAGTGGATAGACCTGGATACGCCGTTATTACTTGCCGACGACCCCGTGATTGGCGGCTATATGGCCGAGGGACCCACATACAAGCTGGATACCGGTGATTTTGGCCACGGCGGCAGGTTGAAAAATATTAACTAAATTTTGCCGCAATCAATTGATTAATTGCTGCACATCTTCCAGGCGGCGATCCCTGCCGCATGCAAAACGGTAATAATTATAGCGGACAGGATTTTTCTGATAATAATCCTGGTGATACTCCTCGGCGGGATAGAAGGTACTGGTCGGCAGGATCTCCGTGACTACCTGGAGGCCTTTCCCGGTTTTTCCTTCAAGGGCCTGTTTGCTTAGCCTGGCGAGTTTTTCTTCCTCGTCATTCTGGACAAAAATCGCTGCCCGGTACTGTGGTCCCTTGTCGCAGAACTGGCCCTTGGAATCAAAGAGATCAACATTGGCCCAGAAAACGTCCAGTAACTCCTGGTAGCTGACCCTGTCCGGGTCATATTCCACCTGCACGGCTTCATAATGACCGGTCTTGCCGCTCGATACCTGCTTGTAAGTAGGGTTGTCCAGGTGACCACCGGTATAGCCTGATGTGGTACTAATGACGCCATCCAGCTTGTCATACGGCGGCTCCATGCACCAGAAACAACCTCCGGCAAAGGTGGCCACGGCCGTTTCAGCAAAGGCGCTGAAACTCGAGAAAAAAATCAAAAGAAAGAGGACCAGCTGTCTCATACTAACCTCGCAGTTCCGGCAGGGATTGATCAGCCGGTATAAACTTTAATGCCAAGCCGTTATTACAATAACGTTTGCCCGTGGGCGGGGGACCGTCATTAAAAACATGGCCTTGATGTCCACCACAACGCGCGCAGTGGTATTCGGTACGTGGCCAGACCAGCTTGAGGTCCAGTTTGGTTTCGACACGCCCGGTAATAGGCTCGTAAAAACTGGGCCAACCGGTGCCGCTGTCGTATTTCGTTTCCGATTCAAATAAGGGCAGGTAGCAGGCCGCACAGATAAACGTACCGGCCCGTTTCTCCCTGTCCAGGGGGCTGGAGCCGGGTGGTTCGGTACCTTCTTCAAACAGGATGTAAAACTGGTCTGCCGATACCAATTTGCGCCATTGGGAATCCGGCTTGTCCAGGGGTGTAAATTGTAAATTTTCGTTCACTTCATGGGCAAAGACATGACTGTAGGGTATGAATAGAGAGCCGGTTATGACACCAAGCTGTTTCAGAAAATCTCTGCGGTCCATAGTTTTCTCCTCGGGGATACAATCACAGACCGGTTTGCGGGTCTACAGTTCCATACGGGATTAAGAAGTTGTCTCGGCAAATGGGAGGAAATACAAGCTTATTTGCAAGCACCTGATGAATTTTCAGGGTAGACCGTATTCGGCATGCCCCGGGCACCGGTGTAAAACACCACGACCTCTACCGGACCTGCGACTGCAGTTCCCCGGTGCAGTGTATTCATGACCTCAACGACGGATTCACCCTCTGAGAAAACTGCGGATTTTCCCTCAATGGTTTCTACCTTGATTTTCCCTTTCAGGACATAGCCGAGGGTCGGTACCGGGTGGCAGTGATATCTGGTGATCACCCCCTCATCGAGCTTGAGAATGACGGAAGTAATTTCGGGTTTGCCGTCCGGGTATTTGATACGGCCACCATCCCATGAAGTCTCTGTTTCAAGCAGTGGTTCGGCGGAGACAGGAAGGGAACAGGTAAAAAGCATAACCAGGAAGATATTCAGAGCCTTGTACATTATTATTTATTGAATTTTTCAGATGTAATTTTAGTAATTACATTGGAACACATTCGCTGGACCCGGCAAACTGCCACCAAGCTAGATCTTCTTCCCTGATTTCCTGCCTTTGGTATCCCTCGTCACATTCCCAGTCCAGGCAGGTATACTGCTGTGAGTAATTGTAACAAGTTCTTAAGCAATAACCGTTACCCCTTTCACAACAATACGGGTAGGCCACTTGTTTGTACCCTTCCTCTATGCAATGCATGTGCGTTTCTTTTGTTGATGTGGTTGAACAACCAGTTACCTGGCAACTAATGTATATTACCAACAGCACAGAAATGCGTTTCAAGGCAATTCTCTCTAAAAGTAAAAATTTACCAATATTCTTATCATGCTTTACCTGACACAATCGATTTATAATCGCTAGGTTGGTAGGGGGCAAAGGCTTCCTTGAATGGAGCGAAGATGCCGGTTTTACGCAGGGGTGAAATGCCGATGTCTTTCAATAGTTCATCATGGTAATGCAGCATGTGTAATAACAAGCGGGAACTTCTGGCACGACTGAAAGGCATCCAGCTTCTTTTCCAGGCTTTCAGTTGCTCAATACTTTCCTGCATCTCATCCCCTGATGGTAATTGATGAGTGCCTTTAATCAGTTCACACAGCCACAAGGCCTGCAAGTTGTAGGTGAGCATATTACTGATAGTTGACATAATTCCGATGAAGGCCAGGTTGGGGACCTGTGGATTCAGTATGTGGCGATAGAGGTAAAAACCGTCGTCCTCGAAATTAAGTCGGGACATGACGGACTCAGGTAAAAAACTGAAATCAGATTTCCAACCGGTTGCAAGGATAACGACATCCGCCTCAATTTTTTCGCCGGTATTTAACAGGATGCTATTGGATTGGTATTCGCTGATCTGCCCTTGATGTGGTTCGATGGATCCATTTCTCATCAGGGAATAAAAATTCGGGCGGGGCAACATGGTAGATTCACCAAAGGTATCAATTTCAACCGGTTTTTGCGGAATGAGGCTGGGTCGGGTTCCAAACCGGGACCAAAGCCGGCACTGGGCAATCAACAAAAGCTCCACCAATCGCCACCAGAACCATACCAGTGGCTTTCCGAGGCTATGCACTACCCGTTCAACATTGGATGGCTGTACATAGGGCGGAATTAATGAACTGGTTAGCCGGTTCAGCATGGCCCACTTGAATGGCAGTATGCCGAGCAAATTTGGAGGAACCGGCCAATGTGGCTCGCGAAAGACAATGGTGGTTTTTGAAGCAACTTTTGAAGCTTCCAGGGCCGCGTCGGAAGCGCTTTTACCAAACCCCACAACTACCACTTTTTTGTTTTTAACAATATCCCTGGTTGTGAATTCTGAAATGTGGATTATCCGACCGTTGAACGTTTCTTCACCTGCGAACTGTGGCATGTAGGGTATATTTGAAAAAAGTCCGGTGCAAATTACCAGCAGATCGAATTCATCAGTGCTCTGTTTTCCAGCGGATTCAGCGGTGACGACCCAGCCGCCTTGGCTGGGTGACGTTCTTTCCTTGACCCCGGTGACAGTTGTGTTGAAACGTATGTTTGGCCAGATATCAAAATGCTTTGCATAATCCTCCAGGTAGTTCTGGATGACCGGGCCGGGGGTAAAGTTGGGAACATCTGCAGACAACGGCCAATCGGGAAACTCATAGAGTTCTTTTTGCACCTGCACGCCAAAGTTTGAATAACCGGCAGCCCATACTCC
>JBFFIE010000044.1:0-14854 GCA_041556555.1 Gammaproteobacteria bacterium | reverse complement strand
TGGGCAATGGAATTGACAATTTCATAACCCGGGATGACCGGGTAGCCAGCCTTGATGGAGGGCTTACTGGCAGCAAGATTTTCGCCGGATATATCAAGCGTATTTTCCATGTTTGCCTTGTAAACAGCCCGGCTCTCCATGGCGCTTTCTTCCTGGGGCATCAAACCATTGGTTAATTCGATGTTTTCCGGGCTAAGCAATTCCGCAAACTTGGCGATAAAATCATTTTTATTGCTATCGGAACGAATAATGTAATTCACCGCTCCCATGCGCAGGGATTTGTGTGCTTCATCCTTGTCCTTGTCTTCAAAGATGATCGAGACAGGTGGGGTAGAGGGATACTTTCTCAGGATTTGTAGCCAGTCAAAGCCGCTGGTATCAGGTTTGCCCAGGTCATAACCCATTAAAATCACATCGTAATCACTCCATGGATAGTCTTTTGCCGGGATACCGCTGCGGGGATCCAGCAAGGTGATGTTCAGCTCGGGCATGAAATTGGCAATTAATTCCGCAAATTCCATTTGTCGCTGTCTTGGGAAATCGATCAACAGGATTTTATTCATGTTCTCTGTCTGAATTGATAGTGTACTGCGGTAATACCAGAGGACTTAACCTCGCATGACATAATACCAGACCATTTCACTCCTGGTAGACATTCATGAATATAGGTAGGCGGGCCTGCGATCAGTTATCAAGAAGTTTACGGACATGGTCCAGCAGGATATCGTCCGAGAACGGTTTGGTAAGGTAAATATTAACCCCGGCTGAGCGGGCCTGTTCCTTGTGTTTTTCAGTCGAACGTGAAGTGACCATGATGATAGGTATACTGGATAGTTCATCATGGGTGCGGACATGGGTTGACAGCTCAATGCCATTCATTCGCGGCATTTCCAGATCCACAAGGAGGATGTCGGGTTTTTTCTTATTGATAATTTCCACGGCTTCCAGTCCGTCCTTGGCAGTCCTGACATCATATCCTGCATCCTTGATCACCTGGGCCAGGGCACGTCGGGCGCTGAGAGAGTCGTCAACGACCAGCGCGGTAGGCAGGGATTTCGGTAATTTACTGGCGGTCATAGTCAGTATTTGCTTGCTGATTTGTTTGCCGGAATCACGCAACAGTTCCGGGATGTCCAGGACCGGTACGACACTACCGTCACCAAGAATGGTTGCCCCCGGGATGCCCTTTATGCCTCTCATGTAGGCACCCATCGGCTTAATCACCAGTTCACGCACGTCCATAATTTCCTGCAGGAAAACGATTTTGTTTATGTTTTCTTCCTGTATTAACAGGGCGGGCCGGGTTTCCCTGGGCCGTTCACGCCGGTCCCCGGGCATGTTAATCAGGTCTTCAAGGTTGACGGCATCATATTCGTTACCACCGACCAGAACCCGCATTTCTTCATCATCATTAATTATCTGGCTGTCACTGGGGTGCAGAATCTGGACCACACCGCGATTGGACACGGCCAGGACCTGATCGCGTTGGCGGACCAACAGTGAATGGGAGGAAATCAGTGTTACCGGCAGGCGTAATTCAAACAGGCAGCCATTATCTGGGACAGATGATATATTAATGCTGCCTTTCATGGCCTGGATATGCGAATGCACCACATCCATGCCGATGCCACGGCCTGAGACCTGGGTTGTCTGTTTGCTGGTGGAGAAGCCAGGTAATAAAATCATCCGGTAGAGGTCGTCATCGGTTAATACCTCACTGGGATCGATGATTCCCTTTTCAACTGCTTTCAAACGAATTGCTTCACGGTTCAGTCCGGCTCCATCATCCTGACATTTAACAATGATCTGGGTGCCTTCGCGAGAAAACGTAAGCTCGATTTTTCCTTCCGGTTCCTTGCCTAACCGGATTCGTGTTTCCCGATCCTCAATGCCGTGATCGATAGCATTTCTCAGCATATGCATCAGCGGATCCAGGAGGTTGGATAACACGTCACTATCGACCAGTGTATCACTGCCATACAGGTACAGATTGGCGGCTTTCCCCGTAGTGCGGCATGTCTGTCTGACACTTCGCTGCAAACGGGGGGTGATTGAACTGATCGGCACCATGCGGGTTTTCATTACCAGTTCCTGGATTTCACGATGCAAGCGTGCCTGATCAAACAATAATTCATCCAGTTCATGCAAATCATTATCGATATTCCTGTTGATTTCGAAGGAATCGACTGCGGCTTCTGTCAGGCGATTAGTGATGGTATGTAATTCGTTATATTGTTCGAGTTCAAGGGGATCGAAGATCTCATTTACTGTTTCGCTTTGGTTCACGACCTTTTGTTGTTGCCTCGTCGCCACGCCGCGTAATTCAACCTGTCTATCAAGTTCGCTAATCAACCCCTGCATGAGACTGAAGTGATTAAACTGGGATATGGATTCATTATTCGAACGTTGCACGTTTTCCTGTAATTGCGTTGTGACAATGATTGTTTCACCCAGAATACGGATCATGTCGTCGATCAGATCAGCGGGAACACGTAATGTCTGTATTGCTGTTTCTTCCTTTTCACCTGCCTTTATTGCTTCATCAGTCTTTGTTTGAGGTGTTGAGGCTGTTGTTGTTAAATTGAGATCAGTCTCCAGGATATCCACTCCCTCTTTTTCAAGGCGGTTTATCCAGTCCAGCACTTCCTGTAATACCTGTTGGGCATTATCTGGTGATGTGCCCCGTTCAAGCAGTGCCTCACTCATTTCCTCCAGGCAATCTGCAGCATTCATCAAGGTTGACGAAAGTCTTCTCGATGGCAGGCGGTTATGTTTGTTCAGAAGGAGGAGAATATCCTCAACCTGGTGTGTCAGGTTGGCAATACCCTTAATGCCAACTGTATTGGCTGCGCCCTTTACCGTGTGCGCTACCCGCTGGGCCTTTTCCATGTCACTGGTAGTGCCACTGCCATCAACCAGGGTCTGGATGGCAGCAGAGAAACTTTCGGTCTGGGTTGGCAGTTCCTGTAGCAAACCGTCCAGCAGTTCCTGGTTGATGTCCTCCGGTATAACAATTGAAACATCTTCCGCGATTGCTGTTGTTTGTCTTTGTTCTCTCGACTCATCCTGTTCAACAGGGTAGGGTGCAGACAGAAGGTCTGATAACGCAGGCACAACATCAGTGATCAGCGGCTTGGGCCAGTATCCTGAAGTCAGGATTTCTATAATATCATTTGCTGCATTTCCCTGGCCAAGATTATTCAGATACGAAGATACAATTCCAGGCCAGCTGGACAACAAGTTCGCCTGTTCTTCTGTAAATGAGTTATGGAAGCTCTGTAATTTGAGGTTTTCAATTAATACCGAGCTAGCCTGGTAAAGACCGGCGAGTTCAGCAGCCTGGCAAGCGCTGCCAAAACGATCAAGTTTGATAATGCATTGCGCGAGCAGATCGCGTTTTATGTCTTCTTCTGTTTCTGCAGAAGAGAGCTTATCAGCAACATCCTGGAAATTTTCCCTGATGGAATGCATTTCGGCGATTAGCATTTCAATCAGTTCATGACTGACCGAATGAGGTTGTGCTGATATATCGGCGATGCCTTCCTGTATTGATGGTTTGTCCGCTGTTTCGGATATGTGTTTGTTTGCAGTGTCTTGCGACTGGATTCCGAACATTTCAGCCAGCAATGTGGCATTGTCATTCTGTAAGGGGTTTATCCAGGCCGTGTCCTGGAGAAACCTGATCAGGGTATTAGCATGTTCCCTGTTTTCTGAATGATTCAAATAATTCCTGGCTAGGTCTGGCCACTGTGCCAGCTTCTCTTTCTGTTGGGAGGATAAAACCCTCTTATCGTTTACTGCATCCAGCAGGTTTTCCTGAAGAATAAGACAAATATCCTGGAAGCCCACCAAATCATTCTCGCCGGCAGCATTTCCGAGTTGCTCAACCCAATCAGCTATCGCCGTCAGATCCGGGTCGGATTCGCTGCAGGCGTTTTCAATATCCTGCAAGAGCCTTTCATTTGTTGAAAGTGTCGTTGCAGCAGGCAAGACTTGAACATTATCACTCTCTGCCGACGGGCTCTCCGTTTCAGGGATAACGGCTGCCTCCCGGAATTTTGCCGGACTCCCAATTTCAGTTTCTACCCCTTCATCATTCTCTTCGGACAGGCTTACGCCCAGCATGTCGGCAACAGCTTGTTGTTCAGAATCTGATATGGGTGCCAGCCATTGACTGTTGTGCAGGTTATTAATGATCGCCACCGCAGCCATGTCATCGTCAGGATGTTCCAGTAGCCTGGATAATAGGTTTACCCACGACGTCAGCAGGAGTTTCTGTGTATCTCCGAACTCACCTTTACCGCTCTTGAGTCTGGTAAAGTTCTTATTCATATACAGGACAATATCCTGGTACTTGGACTGTTCGCCCTGATCCAGTTCTTCTGATAGCTGCTCCAGTGTCTCTGAGATATTAATTAACTGGATATCTGGTTCCTCTTCATCAAACAGGAACTGATTGATCTGTTTCAGGATGGAAATTACGTCTCCTGAAAAGCCTTCAGCGGATGGTTTTGTTTCAAGATCAGGGGTAATTTCCCCGGGAATATTGGAAGACAACATATTCTCAAGCAATGCTGAATCGATTTCACTGAGAGGGAATTGCCAGACACTGTTTTTAACCGTGGAAAGTAATTCATCAATGACCACAGGGTTGTTTGGTTCCTGCAAGTATTCCCTGATGGCCTTCAGGCCACTGGTAAGGATACCCAGCTGTTGATCCGTTATTTTAATGTTATCGCTCAGCTGGTCCTGGATATTCTGATGCAATAACAGGAAGATGTCTGTCAGGCCATCAAGTTCTGTTTCACCGGCTGATTCTGCGGCCGCTTCCAGGCGATTGATGAACGCCAGTATTTTTTCTTTGTCCGCGGATCCGATGGCGGGAAGCTGTTCTTCCAGTGCTGATATGTGGTCCTGTAGTTTGGAAGTGTTTTCCTGGTTCACTGGATTATCTGATTAATCAGTTCGTTTGATATGCATCAGTGTGACTTCTGAAGCGAGGCTGGTCATTTATAGTGTAACGTCTATTTCAGATTCACCTTCCTCAAGTTTAAATACGCCGACAGATGCTACCAGTGCCATGGCCTGTTCCACCAGCTCATCGGTATGTGTGGTTTGTTCTCTGAGATGGCTTCCGGTTTTGCGAACACTCTCACGGATGTTGTCAGCACGTAACCGCAGTTGATGGCTGGTCTTTGCCTGAGTGGATGCGCCCTTGGAAATTTCCTGAACCATGCTTACCAGGTTAGCTGTCGTAGACTGGGTTGCTTCCATCTCCTTACCGGCTTGCTGTGCCAATTGGCTTCCACCCACCACCTGGCTGATAAGTTCATTCATTGTTGTTACTGTGCTGGCTGTTTCCGCCTGGATATTACTGACCAGTGTTCCAATCTGTGTGGTCGCCTCGCGTGCGTTTTCGGCCAGTCGTTGCACTTCGTCGGCCACGACAGCAAAACCACGACCGGCTTCACCCGCCGAAGCAGCATGCATACTGGCGTTCAGTGCAAGGATATGTGTTCTTTCCGAAATGTTGTTAATCAGGTTCACAGCTGTACTGATTTCCTGTGAGCGTTCACCCAGCCGTTTTATACGTTTTTCAGTTTCGCGGATGCTGTCGCGTATCTTGTTGATACTTTCAACTGTATCAGTCACAGTGCTCATTGCATTCAGTGTCGTGCGGATCGCCTCTTCTGCGGCGGTATTGGATTCCACCGCCAGCTTGGCAATATTGGCCATGGTTTCGGATGCAGTCTTCAGTTCGACGGCAGCATTTTCCACCTCCTGACGTTCCTCATCAGCAAGCAGCAACACGTTATCAGCCTGGGTCTTAACCAGGTTTGAGGTTTCCGCAACTTCTTCCGAGATGGCCATTACCCGGTTCAGGACCTTGGCGGTCTCGGTGGCCATCATGTTAAGTGCATCAGCGATAGGGCCAGTCATATCCTCACTCACCTTGGCACGGATGGTGAGGTTTTTCTGGGCAAGTTGCGCTACAGTTTCCAGCAGGGTCACGATAGAATCGTTGAGAGTTTCGTTCTCATCTTCGACGTTAATCAGGCTGGCAAAACGGTTACCGATGACATTATCAATCGATTGGCCGATTTCCTGGAAATCATCGCCGGTTTTGAGGCCGATACGGGCCTCCAGATCACCGTCCCGGATCTTTTTTAACTGGGTTTTAAGACGGGTGATGGGTGTATCAATAGACTGCACCAGACGTTTGCTAATATACAGGACCAGACCCACGGCAATGATGACGCCGATGAGTCCCGGGACCAGCATATTTGCTAATACTTCACCTCCGGCAACCTGGTTTAGATACAAGGCCAGCCCTGCAAAGAGCAAAACGATAATGGTACAGCTCAGTGCAGTCGCCTTGAATATTTTCTTACTTGTAGTGTTTTTCGTTGCCATAATCGCTGCTCGCTTGGTTATTCAGTAAATTAAGTGAAGGTTTCCTCTTCAGTCATTTCTTCATCATCGACAGAACCATTGAATCCCCGGGTTATCATATTAAACAGTGCCTTGTGATCGATCTCGTGCCATGTATAACCCTCGATCTGGTACGCAACCCGGGTATGTTCCCTGATTAAGTGTGAGGCTTTTTCATCAACCGGGCTTTCTTCAACGTTGGACTCATCAAAATCCAGTGATACCGGCAAATGGTCCAGGAAGATCGCCATGGCATTGTCTCCACGGTCAATGACAAGGAGTGGTTTTTTGGCCGTAACATACTCTTCTTCACCCTGAAGCAATAATTGCCCAAGATTTATGACGGGAATGAGGTTACCTCGTACGTTTAACATGCCCTGAACCCATCCGGGAAGATTCGGTAACGGGTAGATATAGGGGTTGGGAAGGATTTCGCAAATAACAGCCTTATCAATCAGGATATTTTGCCCTGCAACTCTGAATCCGTAACGGACGTGACGTAACTCTTCATCACTCTCCAGCCCGCTGGCCAATCCCTCAAATGGATCGAAGTGCTCAATTTCAGGATTCAGGTTTAACCAGTTGCGAGTCGTAATCGTGTGTATCTTGTCTGCCATATCGCAATTCTCTGGATTAACCGTATTGCTTCAACTGACTTAATATCTGTTCCGGCGTGTAAGGTTTGGAGATCAGTTCCTTGGCGCCCTGCATTTTTGCCCACACCCTGTCGGCTTTTTGTTTCTTGCTGCTTACAAATATCAGGGGAATCGCTTTCAGCTCACTGTCGTTTGTAATTGTCCGTGCGGCCTCATAGCCATCCATCTCATCCATCACGATATCCATGAAAATGATGTCAGGTTTTTCATTTCTGGCAATATCAATGGCCTCCTTGCCACTAATGGCGGTGACCACAGTGCAACCGGCCTGTTTCACGATGTTTTCAAGATTGGTGCGATCTGCTGCTGAATCATCCACGATTAAAACTTTATTAATGGCCATTAAATACTCCGTACGAACTGATATTACTGATTATGTTTAAAAATCCCTATATGGTGGCTTTTGCCGGCAAATACTGGTTCATTACCTCGTGAAATACCATACTACTGACCGGTTTAATCAGGTAAGTATCACAACCCGCGAGTTTACCCTTTATCTTGTCGGCAGAGGAGGAATTGCCTGTCAGCATAATGACGGGAATCTCCCTGGCCTTGCCATCTTTTATAGTCTTACAGATTTCATAACCATCCATTCCGGGCAACACGACATCAAGGAATATGATGTCATAATCATTCTGGTTAATCAGGTTAAAGGCATCTTCGCCGGTCTCGGCAAAGTCAACACGGGAAGCAAACGGTTTTAATGCCTGGTCCATCTGAATGCGCACTGGCAAACTGTCATCAACAACCAGTGCCGAATATTCTTTCGCATTCTCTGAGACGACTTTTTTACCCTGGTTGATATCCGAAGTAATGACCAGTTCTTCTGCAATTTTCAGCACATTACTTGCGACCTGATCCAGGATACTGATTGCCCTGGATGCGATCAGAGGTCGCCTGACCTGGTAATGACGGGTATTGAATTCACGGTCTTTGGAGACCATAACTGAATAGGGTTCTGTGCCCTGTAACTTGTTGCGAAAGGATTGCCACTTGATTAAAGATGGGGGCTCATCTGCGTTGACCATCAAAATTTCAGGGTCGTTGTCGAGGGCAACTTTCTTGTAGGTAATATTACGGGTCTTCGAATGCTCAAAGGCTGCATGTAAGCGCTTTTCCTCGATCTCCGGAATGCCGATCAGTGCAACATGGATAATACACTTGTTGCTCATGGGAGGTTCCTGATTGGCTCTGGCGTCAAGCATTGTCTACAGTCAGGTACACAAGTGTCTGGTTAAGCAACTGATAGGCAATTTCACCAAATGTCATGGGACCCTTGAAGTCCTCGGTTTGCTTGCCTTCCAGTTCTGAATAAAGGTAATTCAATACGCAGTTACAGCAGAACGCCACATTATCAACTTGCGGTAATGCCGATTTAAACTGGTTGACATAGTTTGTGACGGGTGCAGCCAGTTTATACTCCACCCCTGAGAAGACAGGCGCATAGAATGCGACCTTGCCATTCGCCTCGTCTACTTCCTGGATAGAGACATTAATCATGGCGCCGGAATAATCTGCAACGAGAGGTAATTGTGTATCTACCTGGTTGTTAACGAGGTATTCGGCAAAATTCTGCTCAACACCGTTAACCAGGACTTTTGTGGCGGAAAATCCGGAATCGGGAAATTCCAGGGTATCACCGTCACCCTGTTTCTGAATGTTGACGATACCGATGTTGGCGACCTTTCCCGGCACCAGGGTCACATGCATGGCGATCCCCTTGTCATAGGAGATTTCCCCGGTGCCACCATTAACCACACAGGGTTTGACGGCACCGAGATCGTCAAGATGCAGACCGGTAATCCAGCCGGCAATCGGTTTGATAAACATTTCCTCGTATTCCGGTGCATTATGTGCATAGTCGAGGTGTAACTGGGTAAAGGCCGGGATCAGAAGAATGGTAAACCCTTCATCCGGGCTTTCCTTGGCGATGTTGGAAATGGTTTGCGTATTGTAAAACTTGACCTGGATACGCTTTGCTATAGCGGGATCCAGTTCAGATACATAGAGTTGCTGCTTGGTAGTGACACCGCCCTTGTCACCCATGAAGTAGGGAATGGATCCACCTATCCAGCGCCCTTTGGGTAACTGTTTCAGGAGTTTTTCATCCCCCCCGATCCATAATACCCGTCCGGCCTCGATGGCGGCTTTTGCCTCATCGACTGAGACCATTCTCGCATTGATATCTGAAGTAGCCATTATCTATTCTCCTAATCTTCTGTCTCTATGCGGCCATAAGTTGATCCAGTTCAGCCTGGTGCCTGTTCTGATGTTTCAAAAAGTATTGCCGTAGTATCTTCGCGCCTGCCAGTCTGGAGGCATCGGTGGGATTGTTGTTGATGGAGATACGGATACGCTCCAGCATCATTTTCAATGCCACAACGTCGGTCTTGAGTTCAAGTTCGCCATTAATCAGGCGCTGCCAACTGGGATGGGATTCCGGCGGCACGCCTGCGTGTCTGGGGCTTGCTTCTGCAGTCGGGGCCATGGTGCTGGCCGTCGGCGCGCCACCCAGTTGCCGGAGTTCAGCTTGCAACCGGGCCCGATGTTTCATGAAAAACTGCCTGAGGAGCTTGATCCCGGCAGTTATGTTGGCAGCCGACGGATTACGTTCCACTGACAGACGTACCCGTTCCAGCATCATCTGCAGGGCCACGTTGTCCGTGGTCATTGCCAGTTGGCCGTCAATCAGGGTTTGCCAGACACGATCGCTTTCTGCCGGGACTCCGACATCGCCCGTGCCTGCCGTGGGCGCTTGCTGTAGCACAGCGGTACCATTCAACTGGGCTATCTCATTACTGAGGCGGTTCTGATGCTTGAGGAAAAACTGCCTGAGGATCCGGATGCCCGCCAGTTTTGATGCCTCTGATGGATTCCGTTCGACAGACAGCCGCACCCGTTCCAGCATCATTTGCAGGGCCACCGTGCTGGTATCCAGCGAGACATGACCGGTAATCAGCTTGCTCCAGGTGGGGTGGTCTTCAGCGGGCACAGCCAGACCCACAGGTTTTGCGGCAGGCGCGGCGGCAACGGCCTGGGGAGCGACACCCAGTTGCCTGAGTTCATGCTGCAGGCGGTTTTGATGTTTGTTGAAAAACTGACGGAGGATGCGGATACCGGCGATACGGGTTGCCTTTGAAGGGTTGCGTTCGACAGACAGTCGCACCCGTTCCAGCATCATTTGCAGACCCACTTCTCTCGTATCAATCTTCAGGTCGCCATCCAGGATCTTTTGCCAACAGGCATCTGACTCGGGTGGTACTACACCGGCGGCAAACTCGGTCGTGGCCATGGTGGCCTCCGGCACCATTTCTTCACCCTTCAGCACCGCTATTTCGGTCGGGTGCTGATTCTGGTTCTTGATGAAATACTGTCGCAGTAGGCGGGCAGCGGAGAGGCGCGTGGTTTCAGTGGGATCGGTATCAATTTGCTGACGAACACGCTGCAATAACATCTGCAAGGCCACCACATTCGATTGCACCGGGATTTCACCGCTGATGAGCCGCTGCCAGTTCGGGTGCGTTTCCCGCGGCAGGTCACTTGTCTCCAGATCAAAGGAACGGGGACCGCCAGCGGCTGCCGGCACCGGTTCAGCAGCGGCTTCCGGCAGAGGGGTAGCGGCCGATATTGGCGCTGGGGCTGCCTCATAATCCTCGCCGGCGCCGGTGCGCTCGCTGATCTCCCGGGCCTCGGCCGGTGAGATGCCTATCAACTTTGCAGCAATGGACACCGAGCGGCAACTGTTCAACGCCTTGACGATATAGGCTTCCATTTCCTTGGTGTATTGCGAACCTGCCGGTGCCCAGACCTTGTTTGATTCCGTGGTTTCTGGTTTGGGCACATGCAGGTAGGTCCGGTATCCGGCGATGGGTAAATGCCGGTAAGTGATGGTCGATTGCGGTGCATCGTCGTCATCAGAACGCCGGAACAGGGATTTCTTTTTTGGCGCCCCATAGCGGATCGTGATGTCCAGGCGCCGGGAGGGTTCATCGATTTCTATGGAAGAAACAGACCAGCTATCATCCAACCCCAAGATTTCTTTGCATAATTCATGATCTAACATGAGAATTCCCTGAAAAATACAATTTCAGATAAATACTTATATGAAACAGTAAATTATACTATTTTGTTAATTGTAATTATTGTTTAATCTCTGGCTACTTCGGTTACGAATGAAAATTCGTTCAGCACTATATATATCTAGTATAAGCCCATGAAATTTCAAATACTAATAGAAGTTAAGTAAATATACCAAATCACTGTAATTTCAGCGGGTCCTGATATTTCTTAATGGTAATTATCCGGGAATGACCGGCCACGAATAGCGGATGACCAATCTTGTACTTTAGCACTATATGGTTGAAATGCATGAAATTGCCCCACCATTTGCAACCTGGTTTGCAATTCCTGGGGCACAATGGATTATCAACCACAGTGACATATCACCGCCGCGAATATGGCGGGTCATCGGTTAAATGGCTTGACGATAGCTTACCGGGATGGGCAGCAGGGCAGGGCTTCAAGCATTCTCCAGCGGGGCAGAAAATCCGGTGCAAGGCAAGGTCTTAGCTGGTTTTTCAGCGGGGCAGGCAATACCACTAACGATTGATTGAGCCTGGATTAATGTTCATAATGCGCGTCTTCTCGATCTCGGCCACCGGGGACAATCAGCCCTGAATTTAGGCCTGGATTATCAAGTCACTTATTGTAGCTTGTATAAAATATTCGGGGCATAGCGCAGTCTGGTAGCGCATCTGCTTTGGGAGCAGAGGGTCGGGGGTTCGAATCCCTCTGCCCCGACCAATATTATGTATGATGAGTATGGAAGGTTTCGATTGCGCCTGTAGCTCATTTGGATAGAGCATCGGCCTTCTAAGCCGAGGGTAGCAGGTTCGAATCCTGCCAGGCGCGCCAGAACAGGATGGTTTATGGTGACTGTAGCTCAGTTGGTAGAGCCCCGGATTGTGATTCCGGTCGTCGTGGGTTCGAGTCCCATCAGTCACCCCATATAATCATGCTTGTAAAGCAAACGGGCCGTTAGCTCAGTTGGTAGAGCAGGGGACTCTTAATCCCAAGGTCGTAGGTTCGACCCCTACACGGCCCACCATTTAATTCAATAGGTTAATAGATATAACCTTACACTAAACTACAGGGAATCATGAAAAGTAGACCAAGATAATTTTCTACATTTATCCTGACGTTGATTATTCAAGTGATAATAATAATTCTGAAAACGTCGATTGGATGTCAGTTCGTGTAGGATTACTTACTCAACAGGGTTATATTCCTTTGCTTGAAAATATAGATGGGTTTACTTACGAGTAAGAAATTATAATTTTCTCAGATACCATAGTGATATAAGTGATATACCGTCAGAATTAAGTTGTCTACAGTAATGCGTTCTTTAGTAATTCATTGTCATGCATCTGTTTATCCATTATTTCCACTGCATATTTGTACCCGACCTCTTCAATTTCATGTGCCATCTCAAAATCTAACATGTGAAAATTATCAATCGGCGGGTTCATATAGATATCCGCCATCGCTTTTGAAACATGGATAGCCTTTACGCTGTACAAGGTACCAGCACGCAAGAGAATTTTTATGATACTTGGCACCTCCAACTTTCTGGACGCTGGCTTTAAAACATTCAACATATAATCCCAGCCCGAATAAGTCCCGTCACTCGATCCGGTCATTTTCAAATCAACCGCCGGGCTTACATTATTGGCAATGGCGATCCCGTTACATATTTCACGCATTACATCGACTGGAAGATTGTTTAGGACACCACCATCAACATGAAGTTCCCCATCGATGGAAATGGGTGGAATATGTCCTGGTATTGACATACTGGAACGTACTCCTAACCAGACAGGCCCGTCTTTATGCACTACTGTATGAGCACGTGTAAGATTAGCCGAAACCGAAAAGTATTTAACCCATAAATCTTCAATCTGAACATCACCATATAATTTTTTTAATGTTTTGTTGAGTCTTCGGCCGGTAACAAGTGATACAACAGGGAGTGTGTAGTCCTTAAAAGGACGATCTTCGATCCAGAACTTATCGATTATATTAACAAGGTCATTAGCATTGATCCCCAGAGCAAAACTGCTAGCCACCGCAGAGCCGATACTCGTTCCACCTATACAATCAATGGGAATATTCAGCTCCTGCAGGGCGCGAAGTAAACCTATGTGTGCGCATCCCCTTGCGCCGCCGCCGCCAAGAACCAGACAAATGGCTTTCCCGGTCAAAAAGCGACAAAGTCGTTTGTAATCATCAGCATTATCAAAAACGATATGGTGGTGATCAGACACATTACGCTGTTTGAGCCATTGTATAGTTCCTGATGGTAATTTGTCCTTATTGGGGTGTATTAATATAAGTTCTTGCTGGGCTATATGTTGTTTGCTTTGTTGAAAAGTAATTTCCTTCTCGATTGAATTTAGATCAGGATTATACCCAGCAAGCCCCACTAAAAGAATTCGGTCTGCCTGACGTATACATCGGCGTGACCAGGATGAAGGTTCCAAGGTCGACTCGTAAATGATATATTGATGACGGGCTTCCTGCTTATTGAGCCAACGTAAGATGCGTTCTTCATCTGATCTTTGTGCACTTCCTCGACCTAATACTTCATCTACAGTGAGCTCGTCCAAAAGAACAGTCGATCCTAACCCGGAGAGTGAATCAAAAAGACGCTTTGTAAAGTCATGTACGGGTGCGCCATGTCCTGCAGGAAAGACGGCGATGGTTGATATGGCAGAAGCCGCGTTGGTTCCGTGTACTTGCCGTTGATAACGGATAGCAATATTTTTGGAAAGCAATAACACTGCTTTAGGATGACTCTCAACCAGGCGGGCAAATGCTTCTTTGGAAAACTGCAACAAATTGGTGTCCCTTATTGCCCTTGCAGTTTCAGGCTGAAGCTCTCCCGTTAAAACTGCTGTTTCCCCTATAAGTTGACCTCTCCCAACTTCCCCGGTCGGACGCATACTTCCGTCATCCTGAGTAACAAAAGTGCGTAGTCGTCCACTCATTACCAAATAAAACGAATCTGCCGAATCACCCTGTTGTATGAGTTGCATGCCCCCCCTCAATTGTACAGACTGTGCTTCAGCTGCAATATCTCTTATCGAGGATTCATCCAGTGATCCAAATAAAGACGTGGTTTTGAGTAAACTAACTATCTTTCCTTTCACCTGTTTACGCGCAGTGATGTCACTCCAGGAACCCACGATCTCCGCCGGCTTGCCGGCGTCATCATAAATAACCCTTAGTTCATCACTCACCCAGTGGTAACTGCCGTCTTTATGACGGAAGCGGTATTCATTGATCAGGTGATCTTTCTCAAACAGGTGCGATAAATCGTTCCCGATACGTGCCGCATCATCCGGATGGATGCGGTCCGGTACAAAATTCCGGTCCTCTAGATATTCGCTGGGTTCATAACCGAACACCTTTCGCAGGTTCTCGCTGACAAAGGTCGGATTGTAATCGCCGGTCGCCTCAAAGCTGTAGAGCACCGCCGGCGAGGAGGAAAGAATGTGGTTGATGCGTGCATGGGCCGCGGCGGTGTCTGCCTCAGCCTCCTTGCGTTCGGAGATGTCACTCCAGGAACCCACCACCTCTAACGGCTTTCCGGCGTCATCATAAATAACCCTTAGTTCATCACTCACCCAGCGGTAACTGCCGTCCTTGCAGCGGAAACGGTATTCATTGATCAGGTGACCATCCTTGAACAGCTGAGCAAACCCTCT
>JBFFIE010000043.1:0-15765 GCA_041556555.1 Gammaproteobacteria bacterium | reverse complement strand
CTTGAGGTCAAGGCCTGACCCTGGTAAAGGGCCTGGGCAGCGACTTCGCCCGCATGATTCACCCGCATTAAGCCGGCCACATGATGGCGTTCTTCAGTACTGAGATCCGGTTCGGGCATGTTATTGGCCGGCGATGGCCGCACCGGCTTGCTCTGCCTGGTTACAAACAAGGCCGAAAGGCAACTGTCCACCTGCATCAGGCATTCGTCGATAGCGGTGTAGCGTCGTGATGTCATAAAATTCCGTTCCGGCCCGGGAGGCCCATAATACGGCCATTTCAGGCCTGAATATATTGACAGTCAGGGGGTCTGTCCGTACCATTCCCCCTCTTTTTTGTCGATGATCTTACTTCAGCAGAATATATACAAATGAAAACCTTTAGTGCAACACCCGCAGACATCCGCAGAGATTGGTATGTTGTTGATGCCACAGGTAAAACTCTGGGCCGGCTGGCAACAGAAATCGCCAGGCGCCTGCGTGGCAAGCATAAGCCGGAATATACTCCCCACATGGATACGGGTGACTACATCGTAGTCATCAATGCCAAGGATGTCATGGTTACTGGTAACAAATCCAGGGACAAGATGTACTACCAGCATTCCGAGTACCCGGGTGGACTGAAGGCCATTAACTTTGAAAAGTTGCTCGCCAAGAAGCCTGAACTGGTCATCGAAAAGGCGGTCAAGGGCATGCTCCCCAAGGGACCCCTGGGACGCCAGATGTTCAGAAAACTCAAGGTCTATGCCGAGGCACAGCACAAGCACAGTGCCCAGCAGCCGAAGCCATTGGAAATCTAGGTATGCCAGAACAGATCTATTACAGTACCGGCCGTCGCAAAAGCTCCACCGCCCGCGTCTATTTGAAGAAAGGCAGTGGTAACATCACCATCAATAACCGGGCCCTGGACAATTACTTCGGTCGTGAAACCGGGCGCATGGTGGTTCGCCAGCCACTCGAAAAGGTAGAAATGGCTGACCAGTTTGATATCAACGTTTCTGTAACCGGTGGTGGTATCTCGGGACAGGCCGGTGCCATTCGCCACGGCATTACCCGGGCACTGATCGAATATGACGACAACCTGCGCAAGCCCCTGCGCCAGGCCGGATTCGTTACCCGTGATGACCGCGAAGTCGAGCGCAAGAAGGTCGGCCTGCACAAGTCACGCAAGCGCCCGCAATATTCCAAGCGCTAATCCAGAAAGATTTTTCCCCTACTGGGGGATCGTCTAATGGTAGGACTACGGACTCTGACTCCGTCAGTAGAGGTTCGAATCCTCTTCCCCCAGCCAATAAAATGAATCAGTTACTTGAAAGTAGCTGGTTTTATTGTATTGGGTGTTAAATATCTGGCAGTTAGAGGTAGCTTAGGAGATTGAAAATCCCTGTGTCGGCAGTTCGATTCTGTCCCTGGCCACCATTAAATCAGTTAGTTAATAAATTATCGTTCTCTCTACAATCTTCATGGGTTCCTATGTGGGTTCCACCTGCCATTAATTTAAATATATTGTAGGCTATGCAGATCGGAGCTATGAGGAAGATCATGAATGAGTCAACCATTTGGAAGTCAGCAGCGGTCTTCACGGTCAGGGGTCCGCGGATACGGGTCCCAATGGGAGTTCGATGCGCAGCATGGTTTGCAGTGCTGATGTTTGCGAATCTTCCCGTCCTTGCCTTTGCCCAACCACCATGCCCTGGAATTCACGTGAAGATTCTGAACATAAGAAACAGCACCGGAACCGTAGCGTGCGCACTGTTCGAATCGCCGGAGGGTTTCCCTAATGAATACCTGAACTTTGCAACGAATATTATGATGATAAAAATTCGGGATACACAGGCGCGTTGCGACTTTGAAGACATTCCGCCGGGAACGTATACGCTTGCCGTCATTCATGATGAAAATATGGACGGCAAGCTTGGCACCAACTGGCTGGGGGTCCCCACGGAAGGCTACGGTTTTTCAAAAGACGCAAAAGCCTTGATGGGTGCCCCTTCGTTCGATGCCGCCAGCTTTCCGTACAATGGGCGGAACCTAGATCTGACGATCAGCTTGCATTACTAATGGACCTTTGTATGAATGCTGAAAAGTCCTTTCGATCCAGCACGTCCATTCAGAGTTTACTGTGCCTAATACGTCGCCAAAGCAGACGTCGGCTTTGCCCCGCCGCTTAGCTTCCCCGTTATGTATTCTAACAATGACGAGTCTCGACCAAGAGCTGACAATGGATTTTCACTCTGACCGCATACGTATATAAAGGCAAGGCTGAAAAATTGCGGCACCTAGATTTCGAATGACTTTGCAGCCTGTTGACGGATGAATGACCATAGATGAGGCTCCGGGTGGTGGACAAAGAAAAGCCCACTGGGTAGTGGGCTAGGGATTTGGTGATGATTATGATTAGATTTAAGACATTCTGAAGGCGCCATCAAACTTGATACTGGCGGCTACATTGGTTGGCAAGGGCGGCAGAGCCGGGGGTTGCCTTACTGCGAATTAATATCTATTTGTACATACATTAAACACCACTCCAAGTAAGTGAATTAAATATCTTACCGGAAGGAGTTACAGTCACTTTACATTGATCTAACCATTTATTAAATCTAGACCAATCTTTCCATTCAGGTGCCCGAGCAAAGTGATCTTCTACGCCAGCTTCAGACTCATAAGTCTCGGATAATACAAAACACGTTCTTCCAGTAGGCTTCGATTTTAAATCAGCAGGGTTTGTAAGTTCATCCATTTCTGACACATCGTAATTAAGAAGAGCTTTTGGTCCTGTATGGTTGTGTGTTGATTTCATCCAGTCAGCGTGGGAGAGAAAAATTTGTTTTCCTTCTTGGCTCAAATTTGCCGGGGATGAAATAGAGTAAGTTAATTTGGTTTTACCCAAAGTGCTTTGGGGATTGTTCATGATAGTGCTCCATACTTAAAGTTTAAAGAAACCTTAAAGAGCTAACTAATTTTAGACCACCTTAAGTTTAAGTCGAGGAATTGGGACTTAAGCAACCAGTCTCCTCTCAATACATCGTCCTGTCAATGAAATGGTTCAATGGGCGTAGCTTACCTCAATTACAGGTTGTGGCCGAAAGCAGCCGGAAGACCCGAACTCCAATCCTTTTCCGCTGAATGTCGAGCCCATGAGCCTCAAACAGGCGATCCACAGTCACAATATCGAAGCAGCCTGGCAGAGCTGCGCATGGACAACAAAATCGGCAGCGTGGAAGTGGGCAAGTACGCCGACCCGGCGATACTCGATCGTAATTCCCTGGAAATAGATTTCAAGGAGATCGCAGATATCAAGTGCGAGGTGTATTATTTAACCCTTATAGTTTCTTACTTGCGACTAATACTGGATATTTCATAAAATGAAAAAATTAATCCTTGTATGTTTGTTGTTTGTTTCAACTAATACTTATGCTGCCATAACCGTAGGAACGTATTTAAAGACTAAAAATACGCCAGAGACTTTAATGTATGTAGCTGGTCTTGGTCATGGCCTAATGGCAGCAAATGCTGAATTAAGGACTAGAGGACAAGAGCAAATATATTGCCAACCTGGGAAGCTTGCGATTACCAACGAACAATATATTTCATATATTGATGAAGAGTTAAAAGACCCTGAGAGAGGTTGGCTTTATGAGGAAAATTGGCCCATAAGTATTATCCTGTCGGAACATCTAAAATATGTATTCCCCTGCAACTAACCCTGCTCTGCATTTAAAATGGGAACCCGCTAAGTTAGTTTAACTTAAGTTATTAAATACAGTAATTTAATAAAGGAGTGCGGTCTCTGGCCGTTCTGTGACCGGATCAGGAAACCTTGTCGACCAATTTGGTCTTGTGATAGTCCAGAAAGTCTATTGCTCTTTCAGATCCCATATATTTATCCAGCATCCTGCTGGTTGGTTAGCCTGAGGTTAACCATCATCAGACCATCAATCACTTCGCTGAATTTTCATCCTCATTGAAACTCAGAAATTTTCCACCAAGCTTCAGGTACTGGCGAAAGAGCACAGCCAAGCCATTAATCCCCTTCCGGGCCTTCAAAGATACGCAATCTCGCATCAAGCTCGTCGATACGTTCCAATAGTTCGAGGGCCAGTGCCGCACCGGCCAGATTGATACCGAGATCCCGCTGCAAGTGTAATGTGATGCGCGTACGCCGGAGGCTGCTGGCAGGGAATCTCAGTTTACGGCCACTGCCACCAGCAGGCTCAAGTATACCGTAGTCCATCATGGCCTCTATTGTTTCTGCCTCGACAGAACAGGATTGACATAGCTCAAGCAGTGTAAAAGTCGTCTGCTCATCGATTAACTCAACAGGTTCCGCTTCATGATTTCTTGCCATAACGTTAAGATACTCCGACATTTGCACGTGGATTAAAGCCCAATTTGTCCCTCATCTCTTCATAGAGACGTTTTGCGTCTTCACTATCAGCAGGTGGTAAGGTAACTTTCAGTACAACGTACAGATCGCCCGGAGTTTTACCGGGAAGTCCACGACCCTTGAGACGCAGCTTGCGTCCCTGATTTGAATTGGGAGGGATCTTCAAATCTACTTTCCCACCGGGCGTGGGAACCTTCACACTTGTACCCAGAGCAGCCTCCCAGGGCGCAACCGGCAGATCAACATAGAGGTCTGCGCCATCAACGCGGTAAAAGGGATGATCGCGAAACTGAACCTCAAGATAAAGGTTACCGGCCTCTCCACCACCGAGTCCTTGACCACCTTGTCCCGCCAGACGAATCTGTTGTCCCGGACGTATTCCTTTGGGAATGCTGACATTTAACGTGCGTTCCCGTGTAACCACATGTCCATCTTCGGTGAGGCTGGGTACCCTGAGTGAGATTGAACGTTTGGCCCCCGAGAAACTGTCTTCGATATCAACGAGGATCTTGGCATGATGATCCTCGCCACGCATACGAAAACCACGACGAAATCCCTCGGGCCGGGCACCGGCATAATGACGACCAAAGAGTTCTTCAAAGAAATCGCTGTGAAAACCCGGACCACCGCCCGTAAAACCACCATCACTGAATTCAAACCCGGCATCCCAGCCAGGAGGTGGCCGGAAATCCTGTCCTGCTTTCCATTGTGATCCAAGTTGATCATAGGCCGCACGTTTCTCAGGATCCTTGAGCACTTCATATGCTTCCCCGACCTCTTTAAACTTCTCCTCAGCATCGCTCTCCTTACTGACATCCGGGTGATATTTTCTGGAAAGCTTTCGATAGGCGCGCTTGATGTCATCCTGTGTGGCGTCACGTTCAACGCCCATGATCTTGTAGTAATCTTTATATTCCAAGCGTCCTCCTCTCTATGTGATAGAAATTACACATAGTAATTCTCAGGGCAATTTAATCAGGCATTGCTCAACCGGTTTTCGGACCGTCACAGGGACCTCTTGCGGGTATCCATACCAGAAAATACCGATAACTTCCTCGGCGTCGGGGTCGATCCACAACAAATCATAGAATCGTTCATCCCTGATTACATCGCCGGTAGACCATTTCACACCAATGTCCTGCTCCCAGAGGTAGAGCATAAAATTCTGCATGAGGCAGCAGCAGGCGGCATAATCCTCTTTCATTTTCAACTTGTCTGCGGAACGGTCACAACTGACGACCAGCCATCCAGGCATGCGTGACCAGCGTTGTTTCTTCTTTGCTGCGTCTTTACTTCCGATTTTGGCAGCGACAACCTCAAAATTGAGCTCAATAATTTTTTTAATGGTTTCCTGTCCGGGCATATAAAACTGCCATGGCTCGGTAAGATGATGATTGGGTGCCCAGCGTGCCGCATCGATGGCCTTGATGATTACGCTCTCGTCCGGTACGGCATCAGTCCTGAAATCATGTATGGTGCGGCGGCCAGTGATGATTTCGGCAATACTGTGAGCTATTACTTTTTTCGTCATACCGTTACTGCGGCTCAGATCTGATGCTGAATATTAATATTTTATGTGGGTATTGATTGTAGCATTGCTGAGATGTGGGCCGGCAATGATAAAAGGACCACCCGGAATCCCGGCAGGCTGCCATCTTTCGCGGGCATCAACTGGCAACCACCGGGTCCGGGTGGAAACAACAGCAACGTTATTGTGCGATGAGCACACTCCTCAAGTTGCGGCGGTGTCAACCGCGATGCGCCCACCCCAGGTCTGTTCACCTCAGCCTGTGCCCGAATGATGGCTTTTGATGACAACGGTAAACGGGGCAATCTGTTGTCATTGACCCGGAGGGCGGGGTCAAGCCATCGGTTTTTCTTATTTTTGTCGCACCGGCAACCCTGTACAATAACGTATTGTAAATATTATGTCTTGTACTTAATATGGACAACTGACAAAACCTGGACAAACCCAAAAATATTATATCCATATGTTTTTTAAGTAATTATATTAAAAGCTGTCTTCCTTGCAATTTTATCCCCAATAATGTAATTTAAATGTATATATTTTGTCCATGAAATTTCCTATACACTATGACTGAGAAACTCGCACCGAACAACATGCCAGACGCCCCGGTCTTTAAAATCGGGGCGGCTTCACGAATTACCGGGATACCGGTCGATACGCTACGCATCTGGGAACGGCGTTATTCGGTGGTCTCTCCCCGGCGCAGCAAGGGGGCCGATCGCCTCTACTCCTCCCAGGACATCAAACGACTCATCCTGATAAAACAGTTGACCGATGAAGGTCATGCCATTGGCAGTATTGCCAACTTGTCCAATGACAAGCTCCAGGAACAGCTGGACCTGGTCAAATCCAGACCTGCGCTCCAGGTGCCGGAACAGGTCAAGCTACTCAAGGCCGCCATAATGGGTGATACCCTGGTTCATTTGATCAAGAAGGAATACGAAGACAAGGACATCGAGTTTGTGTGCATGGAGCAGTACGTCAGCGAACTCGAAAAATTCCTGAAATCACAAGCCGTGGATATTCTTGTTCTGGAGTATCCGTCCATACAAAACAACACGACAACTGAAATCAGAAAACTGGCCAGGCTGGCCAAGGCAAAACATACCTTTGTAATTTATGGCTTCTCCAGCAGCAGCCTGATTTCGGCATTCAACCCGGATACTTTCACATTCACACAGGCCCCTGTTCCGCTTGAGTCATTGCTGGCCACCATACGCAAGACGATGGGCATCGAAAAACTGGATAGCAAGGATTACCTTCGAAGATATCTTGATATGCCTGTACCCGAGAGGATGTTCACCAATAAGGGTCTGGTTCATGCTTCCCTGATTTCAACCACAATCAAATGTGAATGTCCAAAACATCTTTCAAACCTCATACAACAGCTACTGCAGTTTGAAATATACAGTGCTGAATGCAAAGTCAGAAACAAGGAGGATGCCGCCTTGCATGCCGGTCTGAAAAGCATGGCAGGTCACGCGCGTGCGCTTATGGAAATGGGCCTCAAGAATGTTCTTGACGAAGAAGGTATCTCTATTGAAGACTACAGTTATAAAAACGGATACAAATAATGATTACCATACACAAAATAGTCTTAAATCTATCTGTCTTACTGCTTTTCCTCCAGGTATCGCCAGTCAGTGTGGCTGACAGGAATCTTGAAAACCTTCAGATTGAGGGAAAATACATCGGCCTGGGTTTGCACAGACTTTATGTAGATTGTCGCGGTAGCCAGGAACCTACCGTGCTGGTTGATGTCGGTCTGGGCGATGCTTCCATCAACTGGTTACCCGTGATGGATGGAATCAAGGAAGAAGCCCGGATCTGCCTTTACGATCGTGCCGGCTACGGCTGGAGTGATAATGGTCCCGGGGCCAGAACAACGGCACAAATCACCTATGAACTTCATGCCATGCTTGAGATGGGAAGGATCCCGGGTCCATATATCATTGTAGGTCATTCCTTCGGTGGCTTTACGGCACGGTATTTTGCAACCGTTTATCCGGCTGAAACAGTTGGCGCGGTGCTGGTAGATTCATCCCACCCGGAACAGGTTGTCAGGCTGGCAGACCTTGATAAACAGGAAGCCAAGCGGGAGTTGATTGTCTCACGCCTATCATTGCCAGCCAAAGACCTGACCCCGTTACAGAGGAAGTGGTACTTCCTTAATTCCAGTCGCAAGGCGACGTTTACCCTCATGGATGAGCTAAAGTATTTTGCAGAGAGTGCCCGTCAGGTAGAAAACGCAGGTGAATTCCCGAATATTCCGCTTGCGGTAATGACACGGGGCAAGCCGCTGTTGCCCACGATTGATGGAAAATCACTGGAAGCAGAATGGGTGCACATGCAAAACGACCTGGTCACACTAAGCCCGCAGGCCTGGCATGTTGTGGTTGAAAATAGCGGACATAACATCTATGCCGATAATCCCGGGGCGATTATTCAAGAAATCAAGAAGGTGATTAAACTCGCGCGGGTGAATATTCAGGAAGAATACCTGACAGGTGCTATTGATTAACAGGCACCTGGCTGAAATCCGTGGCTTGCCTGTGCCCGGCAGAAGCCACCGCATTGTCTTCAGGACGAAGCAACTGACAGGTTTGAATTCCAGCGGCCGCTGCCGCATCCAGTTCCTCCCCAATATCAGAAAGAAACAGTACCTCCCTGGCCGGTGCCTTGATGCTATTGAGAATGGCGAAATATGAATCCGGTTCCTTTTTGCTGCCAATCATTGTGTCAAAGTAACCACTGAACAGGGGATTCAAATCCCCTGCAATACTGTGGCCAAAGATCAGCTTCTGGGCGCCAACCGAACCTGAGGAATAGACATAAAGTTTTATTCCTGATTCCCGCCAGCGTTGCATATATTCCACTGCATCGGGATAAACGTGTCCCTTGAAGTTTCCCTTGAGATAGCCATCATGCCAGATCATGCCCTGGATATATTTAAGCGGTGTGATTTTCTTGTCCTGATCTATCCATTCTATGAGTTGCTCGATTACTTCATCAAGAGACAGGATGCTGCCTGTTTCTTTCCTGATATCAAGCATTGCCTGTTGCAGCTCCGGATTATCCCGGTTATCACGGATGAAAGCCGGTAACTGCTCACGGGCATAGGGAAATAATACGTCCTTGACGAATGAGATGGACGATGTGGTTCCCTCGATATCAGTAATAACGTGACGTATCAAGACAGGGATGAAGTGAAAGTATCGAAATCAGGAAATCGATCAGCAATGTCACTGCCTGTAAAGTTACCAACCCATCCCTCCGGCGTGGTAAAGAAACGAATGCATTTGAAATACGGACTGGTCCCCATATCAAACCAGTGCGTCGTATTGGCAGGCACACTGATTAGATCACCCTTCTCGCAAAGCAGGGTATAAACCTTGTCATTAGCATGCAGATAAAACAGTCCGCATCCTTCTACGAAAAACCGCACTTCAAAATCTGCATGGGTATGCTCGGCTAGAAATTTTTGTCGTAATGTATCCTTCTCCGGATGGTCCGGATTCAGACCAATGACATCAATGGACTTGAAGCCGTATCTTTTATTTAGTTTATCAATTGAATCCTTGTAAGCCTCAAGTACTTCTTCCTGCGAAGCTTCCTTTCCCAGGGGTTGATCGGCTTTCCAGTGCTCAAGCTCAACACCAATTTCTCCAAGTCTGGATGCTATCACGTCAAAATCCCGGACTACATCACCCTGTTCAGCACTGACGTCAGGATAAATTGTCAGAAATGCCATCTTGATTTACTCCTCTTTTCATAAGTTCACACCGGAACAGGAATTCAAATGCCTCGATGTGGTTCAATGCTCGTTCAACCGTATCCGCCCAGGTGTAAAGTCCATGCCCCCTGATAAGATAACCGAACAGGTCACCGTTGGATTGCATGTAGTTGTCCACTGTGTCAGCCAAACGCGGAATATCCTGGTCATTATTAAATACCGGCACCTGCACAGTCGCTTCATGGGTATCAATGCCGGGAAATGCCTTGAGTAATTCATAACCAGACAAGATAATCCTGTCACCTGCCAGTTGCGACAACAGGGTGGCACGGGGTGAATGGTGATGCAAGACTGCGCCCGCCTCCGGGAGATGCCGGTATATCTGTGTATGTAATGCAGTTTCGGCGGAGGATCTCCGGCCATCAATAGAATTTCCCTCATTATCGATGGCCATAATGTCACTGGTATCAAGGCGCCCTTTGTGCGTCCCCGAGACGGTTATGGCAATGGCTTCCGGGCCAACCCTGGCAGAAAAATTGCCGCTGGTAGCCGGAACCATTCCCTGGGCATAAAGGACATGGCCAGCGTTGACCAGTTGCTGCGCCAGTTCTTCAAATGTATGTCTCACCAGTACCTGCACTCCATGAAATTTGGGTTGGCAATATTATATGTCTTTACCCTGCTTGCCTATGAATTTAGCGAAGCAGCACAGGCCAACATTGTCGAAACAAACGCTGGCGCACCGCCCAATACATGTTGTAATGCAACATGAATCAAGGCCACCAGACCTTTATATTTTCTGGAATTTCGCCAGATCCTCGGCTAGTATTGAACTGTTTGCAAATTAGTTAAAAGTAGTTCAGTGGTTCCTTTAGGTATCTCCTGTAATTTGCTTCATCTGATCTGCAACAAATTTCCTAATAATTCTTCACCAGTGAGGTTAGTTACATGAGTACAGGTACCGTTAAATGGTTTAACGAAGCCAAGGGCTACGGTTTTATCGTTCCCAGCGATGGCAGCCCGGATGTTTTCGTACATTTTTCTGTCATCGAAGGAGATGGCTTCAAGACCCTGAAAGAAGGCCAGACCGTTGAGTTCGAATCACAATCAAGTGGCAAAGGCCCACAAGCAACCCGGGTCATCGCGCAAGGCTAAACCATAAACCACTTGATAATATGGCTATAAAAAACCCCGCGCAGGCGGGGTTTTTTATATAGAGACATCGACTGACAGATATTATCAATGGAATACATTTTTATCCTGCTGATTGCGGTAGCAATCTGGGGCATAGTCATATTCAATCTCCTGGTCAGGGACAAGAACCGCGTCCTGGCTGCCTGGAGTGATATAGACGTACAACTCAAGCGCCGACATGACCTGATACCGAAACTGGTAGATGCTGTTAAACAATATGCCTCTTATGAAAGCTCCACCATCACCGCAGTAACAGAATTAAGGAAGCAAAGCGAAGCAATCAATACCGCAGGACGTAAGGGAGAAATTGAAAAGGAACTGACTGCCCGCCTTCACAACCTGATCGCTATCGCGGAAGATTACCCCGAACTCAAGGCCAGCCAGTCGTTCCTGGACCTGCAGAGAAATCTTACTGAAGTTGAAGAGTTTATCCAGTTTGCCAGACGCTACTATAACGGCGCAGTCAGAAACCTGAATGTACGAATCCAGTCATTTCCGGATATGTTTATCGCCCGGATGTTTGGTTTTCAGATGGCCGAGTTTTTTGAATTTGAGGAAACAGGCAAATGAATAATCTGATACGTCGTGTTTGCCTTATAATTTCCTTGCTGCTAACACCTGCTTATCTCACAGCTGCAGAAGAGATACTGGATTTTCACAGTGATATCAGGATATTCGAGTCAGGGGAAATGCTTGTCACCGAGACCATCAGGGTCAGGGCTGAGGGAAACAGGATCAGACGCGGGATCTACCGGGATTTCCCTACACGCTATAAGGACCGCTACGGAAACCGCTATCAGGTTGGCTTTCAGGTAGAATCCATCAGCCGGAACGGGATAACAGAAGCCTACAGGATACAGAAGCAGGGCAACGGGGTAAGGATTTACATTGGCAGGGAAAACAGGACCATTGCCAGGGGTGAACACACCTACGCGATTACCTACCGGACTAACCGTCAACTCGGTTTCTTTGATCGCCACGATGAACTCTACTGGAATGTCACCGGCAATGACTGGGGTTTTCCAATCAACCAGGCCTCAGCCAGTATCGCATTACCTCATGCAGTCCCGATGAGTGAGGTAACAGCCGAAGCTTACACCGGTAAATTCGGCAGCAAGGAACAGAATTACCGATCAGAAATTTACGATGACGTTTATTTTAAAACAACCCGGAGCCTGCCACCGGGCCACGGACTGACAATCGTCGTCACCTGGCCGAAAGGTTTTGTAAACGAGCCCACCTTCGAGGAAAAACTGGACTACTTTTTTCAGGACAACCGTCATGTCCTGACCGGACTTGCAGGGATACTGGTCATCCTGGCGTATTACCTCATGGCATGGTACTGGTATGGCAAGGACCCGGAAGCCGGTGTCATTTTTCCTCATTACCAACCGCCAAAAGGATATTCACCGGCATCGATGCGCTTTGTTGAAAACATGGGTTATGACAAGACCTGTTTTGCTGCAGCCGTACTCAACCTGGCCGTTAAAGGTTACCTGAGTATTACCGAGGACAGTTCAGGTAAATATACACTCAAGAAAACAGAAGGCTCGGACAATCCCCTGGCAGCGGGTGAAAAAACCATATTGAAAAGCCTGTTTACAACCGCTGATTCAATCAAGCTGACCCAATCAAACCATAAAAAAATCAGTGCCGCGATAAAGGCACATAAGACCTCACTGAAGGCAAACTATGAGAAAAATTATTTCGTCACCAACCGGGCATTGTTTATTGTCGGCATTGTTCTTACCCTGGTGGTTACTGTGATTGCCTATGTATCAGGCGCATCCTCAATCGATCCGGCAGTCCTGTTCCTGTGTGTCTGGCTGAGTTTCTGGACCCTGGGTGTTTTTACCATGTTAAAGTCGGCCTGGCTCCTTTGGCAGAATATAGCTTCCAGTGTTGTTAATATTATCCCGGCGGTGTTCATTACCCTGTTTGCCATCCCTTTTGTTGGTGCCGAGATATTTGTATCTGTTATGTTGATTAAAATGGGTGGGCTCAGCCTCCTGACTATCATACTCCTCACAATCCTGACCAACTGGGTCTTCTATGAATTATTGAAAGCTCCCACCCTGGCGGGTCGCAAATTACTGGACAAGATCGAGGGATTTAAAAACTACATAGAGATCGCCGAAAAACATGACCTGGATTACCGCTACCGGGGTGGCCGCACACCCGAGTTGTTTGAAACCTATCTGCCCTATGCCGTAGCACTCGGGATAGAACAAAAATGGAGTGAGCAGTTTGCAGATGTACTGGCCGCAGCCAGTGCGGAAAAAGGTGGTTATTCACCACACTGGTATCACGGTCACGGTTATATCACCGATTTCGGGAATTTCGGTTCATCCCTTTCTTCATCATTCAGCCAGGCGATTGCCTCTTCATCCACGGCACCGGGCTCATCATCCGGCAGCGGCGGTGGCGGGTCTTCGGGTGGTGGCGGCGGCGGCGGTGGCGGCGGCGGCTGGTAACCGTGGTCAGGGCTTACCAGGTTTACGGAAACGCAAGGTCATCCGGTCAGATTCACCGATCGCCATATATTTATCGACACAAGCCGCCCGCTTGGCACCCTCATCGACCTTCTGGCACAGGCGCAGGGTTGGCGGCAGGGTCCAGACCCCTTCCGGGTGATCTTTTGTGTCCTTCGGGTTAGCGTTAATTTCAGAACTACCCACATATTCAAATCCGACGGCACTGGTGAGAGCGATAACAAACTCCTGGGTCACGTAACCGGTTTTAACCATATCCTCAATTGTGGTCCCTGGTTTGGCCCGATGTTCAACGATACCCAGGATCCCGCCCGGCCTGAGCGTTCTGTAAAACACCTTCAACATCGCCTCGGCATAGTCACCCTTCATCCAGTTATGGACATTGCGGAACGTCAATATCATGTCCACGGTTCCCGGCGGCGCAATGGTGGTGCGCTCAGGTACTGACAATTCGGTCACCACGACATGGTCATAGACTTCGGGATTGGCTGCGAGCTTATCGGCAAAATCCATTTGGATCCGGCGTCGCCATTCGGGCACATCTTTTAGAGACAATGCGAATCCGGCTTCATAGAGAATTCCCTCGTCTCTTAGTAGCGGTGCAAGAATTTCAGTGTACCAGCCCCGGGAGGGCCAGATTTCCACCACGGTCATATCCGGCTGGATGCCGAAGAATTTCAGGGTCTGTCTGGGATGCCGGTATCGATCACGTTCAACAAAGCCGCTATCTCTGTGATCACCTGCCATGACTTTTCCCAGCAGGGCATCAAGTGATTCTGCCCAGGCAATCGCAGGTATCAGGAACAGCATGAATGATAGTAACTTGAATAAAATAACCGGCCTCATCATACACTCCTTAACGAATTGTCCTGTTATCGTCCTCGGTTTTCGAATCCTTGCTGTATCCTGAATTCTGCCGATCAAGATTGATGGAGTGCTTTTGTTGATACACATCGAAGACCTTATCAGCGGTCAGACCTGCGCAAATCATCGCTGAAACCAGAAAGTGCAGAATATCGATTAACTCCACGCGGATGTTCTGGATATCTATCCTGTCCTTACTCCACCATTTCCATAACAGATCATCATCCAGTTCATTTAGCTCTTCCTGCATGGCCTTTGAATAATTGGCAAGCCATCTGTTTGGCAAGTCATTGACCATAAGTTGATTATTATTTACAGCCTCAAAAATATCTGCCATAGATAAGGTATTTCCAGAATTATTGCTGAGCTTGTTGCTTGAAAATACATAATTATTGAGCTCAGTTTGCATCTCAAAGATTTGGCTTAACATATCGCCTGTTTTCATCTCACTCATTTTTTCCTGATCTCATTACTTTTACTGGATTGGTTTTAATCAATATTTCCTTGTCACGACGGCTCATCCGCTTGATCACCGATTCGCGACGGGAGGCATCTGAACGGTTCCGACAGAATTCTGAATAGACCAGTTCCACGGGCCGTCTGCCCAGTGTGTAGGCCGCTGCCAGGGAATCATCCTGGTTATGCTCCTGCAGACGTCGCCGTAAATCGACTGTTATACCCGTATAAAGCGAATTGTCAGAACATCTCAGGATATAGACTGACCACATAAGCTGTCCCTGATTTCTGGCATTATTATACATATTGTTACGCATCTTATCCCGATGATGATATTCAAACCCGCACGCTGATATACTGTGTTACAGCATGCGTGTTGATTTACATACACATACCGATTGCTCTGACGGCAAACTGACACCGGATGAATTGATCTCCCGGGCTTTAGACAGAAAGGTAAGCCTGTTATCGATCACCGATCATGACACCCTGTCCGCTTATTCCGCACTGGAGAGCGTGCCTGCCGAAATAACACTGGTCCCCGGTATTGAATTTTCCTGCAGCTGGAAAAAGCTGGAAATCCACATTGTGGGCCTGAGCATCGACCTCGCAAATCCTGTTATGCAAAAAGCCGTTGCCGACCAGCAACAGGCCAGATTAATCCGGGCCCGGCAAATTGCCGAGCATCTGGAGAAACAGGGCGTTTCCGACGCCTTTGTCGGTACGGCCCAAATCGCTGGGAACGATAATATTGGCAGACCTCATTTTGCCGCCTTTCTGATCGAGGCCGGAGTCTGCAAATCCACTAATGAGGCATTTAAAAAATATTTGTCAATTAAAAACCTGGCGCGGCACTGGCCTGAAGTATCAACAAGCATAGAATGGATCCGCGGCGCAGGCGGTATTGCCGTGCTGGCACATCCCCTGAAATACAAGTTGACCCGCACGCGTCTCAATATGTTACTTGATGATTTTCAGGCAGCAGGTGGTCGAGCCATGGAAGTGATCTCGGGAAAACAGCTTGAATGGCAGACCCGGGATATGGCAAGCCTCTGTATTAAGCGCGGGCTGCTGGCCTCATGTGGATCAGACTTTCACCAGCCCGATCTGAGCT
>JBFFIE010000042.1:0-15800 GCA_041556555.1 Gammaproteobacteria bacterium | reverse complement strand
CGTAGGCCTTGAATTCACCGCCGAATTTCTCCGACATCGTCTTCGTGATCGCCGCCGTCAGGGTCGTCTTGCCATGGTCTACATGACCAATCGTTCCCACATTTACATGCGGCTTCTTGCGTTCAAATTTCTCCTTGGACACAGCGATTCACCTCTTTCCTATTTCTATATTTCTATATTTAAAGTTATGAATGATTAGTTCTTGGCGATACCTTCGGCAATGTTTGCCGGCACTTCACTATATTTTGAAAATTCCATGGTATAGGTTGCACGACCCTGGGTGGCTGAACGCAGGTCGGTTGCATAACCAAACATCTCGGATAACGGCACTTCAGCGCGAATGATCTTGCCGGCCGGTGAATCATCTGTCCCCTGGAGAATACCGCGGCGTCGATTCAAGTCCCCATTAACAGCACCCAGATGTTCTTCAGGTGTCACTACTTCAACCTTCATCACCGGTTCAAGAATGACAGGGCTGGCCTTGGTCGCTCCATCCTTGAAACCCATGGAGCCGGCGATTTTAAATGCCATTTCACTTGAGTCAACATCGTGATAGGAACCGTCGCACAAAGTTACCTTGACATCGACCACCGGGTAACCGGCGATGATACCGTTCTGCATTTGTTCCCGTACTCCCTTATCGACGGCCGGGATGTATTCCTTGGGTACGACACCGCCGACGATTTCGTTAATGAACTCATAACCCTTGCCCGGTTCCTGTGGTTCAATCTTGAAAACCACATGACCGTATTGACCACGCCCGCCGGACTGGCGGACAAACTTACCCTCGGCCTTTTCAATGGGTTTGCGAATCGTTTCCCGGTAAGCTACCTGCGGTTTGCCGACATTGGCCTCAACCTTGAATTCACGCTTCATGCGGTCAATGATAATTTCCAGATGTAACTCACCCATACCGGCAATGATGGTTTGCCCTGATTCTTCATCGGTATGGACACGGAAGGAGGGGTCCTCCTGTGCAAGTTTGCCGAGGGCAACACCCATTTTTTCCTGATCGGCCTTGGTCTTCGGTTCAACGGCAACAGCTATCACAGGATCCGGGAATTCCATTCGTTCCAGGGTAATGACATTATTCAAATCACAAAGCGTATCACCGGTAGTCACATCCTTGAGGCCAACAGCCGCGGCGATATCACCGGCACGAACCTCCTTAATCTCTTCACGGCTATTTGCGTGCATCTGTAAAATACGGCCGACCCGTTCTTTTTTGCCCTTGACCGGGTTATAGACTGTATCGCCTGATTTCAAGACGCCGGAATAGACGCGGAAGAAAGTCAGGGTACCGACAAATGGGTCGGTCGCAATCTTGAAGGCCAGGGAGGCGAAGGGTTCCTCATCTGAAGAATGGCGTTCTGCTTCGGTTTCCTTACCATCGTCCAGGATGCCCTTGATGGCCGGAACATCGATGGGTGCAGGCATGTAATCAATGACTGCATCCAGCATGGACTGTACGCCCTTGTTCTTAAAGGCAGAGCCGCACAGGGCTGGCACGATTTCATTGGCCAGGGTTCGAATACGCAGGCCTTTTTTGATGTCTTCCTCGCTGAGATCACTGTTTTCGAGGTATTTTTCCATCAGCTCTTCATTTGCCTCAGCAGCTGCTTCCAGCATATGCTCGCGCCATTCCTGGCTGAGTTCTGCCAATTCAGCCGGAATCTCTTCTTCCTTGTAGGTCATCCCCATGTTTTCCTCATCCCAGTAAATGGCCTTCATCTTGAGAAGGTCAATCTGGCCCTTGAATTTATCTTCTGCGCCGATAGGTAATTGAATGGGAACAGGGAAACTGCCGAGACGTTCCTTGATTTGTTTTATTACACGGAGAAAATCTGCACCAGCACGATCCATCTTGTTGACGAATGCCATACGCGGGACACGATATTTGCTGGCCTGGCGCCAGACCGTTTCAGACTGGGGTTCAACACCACCAACAGCACAAAACACTGCACAGGCGCCATCAAGTACACGCAGTGATCGTTCAACTTCAATTGTAAAATCAACGTGTCCCGGCGTATCAATAATATTTATCCGGTGTTCTGGGTATTGTTTTTCCATGCCTTGCCAGAAGCACGTCGTGGCAGCAGAGGTAATGGTAATACCCCGTTCCTGTTCCTGCTCCATCCAGTCCATGACTGCAGCGCCATCGTGGACTTCACCAATCTTGTGCGACACGCCCGTGTAGAATAATACACGCTCGGTCGTAGTGGTTTTACCGGCATCGATGTGGGCCATGATCCCGATGTTGCGGTAGCGATCGATAGGTGTGTGTCTGGGCATATCGGTTGACTCTCGGGAATATGGGTTGCTTACCAGCGGTAATGGGAGAAGGCCTTGTTGGCCTCGGCCATGCGATGAGTATCTTCGCGTTTCTTGATAGCAGATCCCTTGTTTTCACAGGCATCCAGCAATTCTCCGGCCAGACGCAGACCCATGTTCTTTTCACCACGATTTTTTGCGGCGTCTACCAGCCAACGCATGGCCAGTGCTGTACTGCGATCATGTCTTACTTCAACCGGGATCTGGTAGGTGGCACCACCGACACGGCGTGACTTGACTTCGACCAGGGGACGAACATTTTCGATGGCCTTGGCAAACATCTCGAGACCATCTCCCTTGGACTTTGCCGCCATCTCACCCAGTGCCCCATAGACAATTTTCTCGGCAACTGATTTCTTGCCACTGCGCATGACCATATTAATGAACTTTGCCAGAACCTGATCCCCGTACTTCGGGTCAGGCAACCGGTCTCTTTTTTCAGCAACTCTTCTTCGTGACATGATTATTCTCGCAGGGATACCTTATATATATGTTACGACTTCGGACGCTTGGCGCCGTACTTGGAACGTCCCTTGCGTCGTTCGCTGACACCGGAGGTATCCAGGGTGCCACGTACGGTATGGTAACGAACTCCCGGCAGGTCCTTTACTCGACCACCCCGGATAAGAATCACGGAATGTTCCTGCAGATTATGGCCTTCGCCACCAATGTAGGTGGTAACCTCAAAGCCATTGGTCAGGCGAACGCGGGCAACTTTGCGCAGAGCAGAGTTTGGTTTCTTCGGTGTGGTGGTATAGACACGCGTGCAAACACCTCGCTTTTGAGGGCAGGACTCGAGCGCAGGTACAGCGCTTTTGACACGCTGCTGTTTCCGACCTTTTCTAACGAGTTGATTAATCGTTGCCATGCTAAAACGGGTTCCTTCATTCCTGATTATTTTTCACACTGACGCGTCATCGACCACCGCATATCTCAGGTACTCTCCAAGACACACGGCGTCCAGTTATTATTTGGGTGGCCAGAGTGACATTCGCCCGGAATCAGACGGAAAAAACCATGTAAAATCAATCTTTTTCCCGGACGCAAATAAATTGACAGGCTGGAGATTTGTACCCCAGCCTGTCAAAGAGGCGGAATTCTATGCCCTTAGAGCCAAGCCTGTCAAGGCAGGTTCTGTATTAATTTCAGGTGGCTGAAGTACCTTCCGCAGTCTCGGTATCAGACTCCTCAACAGGTATATTTTCCAGTACATTTTCGGCCTCTGCCTGGGCCTCCGATTCGGGGGTTTCCTTTTGTGCCTGCTTGCGAGACTTGTGATACGCAAGTCCGGTGCCTGCCGGAATCAGACGACCCACAATGACGTTTTCTTTCAGGCCCCTGAGGTCATCGCGCTTGCCATTCACGCTGGCCTCGGTCAGGACTCGCGTGGTCTCCTGGAATGATGCGGCGGAGATGAATGACTCCGTCGACAACGAGGCTTTGGTAATACCCAGCAGCACCGGTACCCACTCGGCCGGGGTCTTGCCCTCGGGTTCTACCCGCTCGTTTTCCTCGAGCACGCGCGCGCGTTCCACTTGCTCCCCTTTCAGGAAGGACGTGTCGCCGGGCTCCGTGATCTCGGCCTTGCGCAGCATCTGCCGGACAATCACCTCAATATGCTTGTCATTAATCTTCACACCCTGCAGACGGTAAACTTCCTGAATCTCATTAACGATGTAGTTTGCCAGGGCATGGACCCCCATCAATCGAAGAATATCGTGCGGCGTCGGCGGGCCCTCGGCAATGCTCTCGCCCTTCTCAACATGCTCGCCCTCAAATACGGTAACGTGGCGCCATTTCGGGATCAGTTCTTCGTAGCGCTCGCCATCGGCATCCGTAATCACCAGGCGCTGTTTGCCCTTGGTGTCCTTGCCGAAGGAAATTGTACCGGTGATCTCGGCAAGGATCGCCGGCTCCTTGGGTTTCCTGGCCTCGAACAGATCAGCCACCCGGGGCAAACCACCTGTGATATCACGGGTCTTGAACGATTCCTGGGCCAGGCGGGCAATAACATCACCAACATTAACCTCTTCACCGTCACTGACATTAATAACTGTCTTTGGCGGGAGCACATAATGGGCCGGCAGATCCGTGCCCGGGATTTTGAGTTCCTTGCCCTTGCCATCGACCAGTTTGACCATGGGCCGCATGTCCTTGGCGGCAGAACCACGAGCCTTGACGTCGGCGATGACCAGATTGGCCAGACCAGTAATTTCATCAACCTGGCGGTCAACAGTGACCCCGTCGACGATGTCTGAGAACTGGACTTTACCGGCCACTTCGGTGATCACCGGGTGGGTGTGGGGATCCCACTCGGCAACGATCTGGCCAGGTTGTGCCTCGGAACCATCACTCACCATGATCACAGCACCGTAAGGAATCTTGTAGCGCTCGGTTTCACGCCCCAGCTGATCCTGGATGGTTAACTCGCCGGATCGGGAGACGACCACCTGGTTGCCGGTTTCCTGCTGCAGCAACTTGACGTTGTGCAATTTCAGGGTACCGCCCTTCTTGACCTCGATATTGGACACAGCGGCAGCTCGGGAAGCCGCACCACCGATATGGAAGGTCCGCATGGTAAGCTGGGTACCCGGCTCACCGATGGACTGGGCAGCGACCACACCGACAGCCTCACCTATATTCACCAGATGACCACGTCCCAGGTCCCGGCCATAACATTTGGCACAGATACCATAGCGGGTTTCACAAATAATAGGAGAACGGACTTCCACCTGGTCGATACCGTTCTCATCCAGCACCTTGATCTGGTGCTCATCCAGCAAGGCACCGGCGGGGATGACCACGCTGTCGGTACCCGGTAACAGGGCATCGGCTGCCAGCACCCGGCCCAGAACCCGCTCACCGAGCGGTTCGACCACATCGCCACCCTCAATGACCGGCGCCATACTGAAGCCTTCAGTCGTACCGCAGTCCTCTTCGGTGACCACCAAGTCCTGCGCTACGTCAACGAGCCTGCGGGTCAGATATCCCGAGTTTGCAGTCTTCAACGCCGTATCGGCCAGACCCTTGCGGGCACCGTGAGTGGAAATAAAGTACTGCAGTACATTCAGGCCTTCACGAAAGTTCGCCGTAATCGGGGTTTCGATGATAGAACCGTCCGGCTTGGCCATCAGGCCACGCATACCGGCCAGCTGCCGGATCTGGGCAGCTGAACCTCGGGCACCAGAGTCGGCCATCATGAAGATGGAATTGAACGAGGGCTGTTCAATCTCATTGCCTTCCTGGTCCTGGATCAAATCAACACCGAGTTTGTCCATCATAGCCTTGGCTACCTGATCGTTGGTATGCGACCAGATATCGACCACCTTGTTATAACGCTCACCGTTGGTAATCAGACCTGAGGAATATTGTTCCTCGAAACTCTTAACCTGGGTCTCAGCACGGGAAATGATGTCCTCTTTGTCCAGGGGAACGACCATGTCTTCAATACCAATGGAGATGCCGGCCCGGGTTGAATAATGAAACCCGGTGTACATTAACTGGTCGGCAAAGATGACTGTTGCCTTAAGACCCAGCTGACGATAGGCGGTATTGATCAAGCCGGAGATAGACTTCTTGTTGAGGTCCTTGTTAACGATGGAAAACGGCAGTCCTGCTGGCAATATGCTGGACAACATCGCCCGCCCGGCTGTGGTCTCGTAGCGTTTCATGGTTTCCCGGGTGTCGCCGTTTTCATCAACCTCGGTTTCCCGAATGCGGACCTTGATGCGGGCATGCAGATCGAGCGCCCCACTTTCATAAGCGCGGTGTACTTCGTCGATATCGGCAAAGATCATACCGGTGCCCCGGGCATCGGCTGACTCACGAGTCATATAGTACAAACCCAATACCACATCCTGGGTCGGAACGATGATTGGTTCGCCGTTGGCTGGAGACAGAACATTGTTTGTGGACATCATCAAGGTCCGCGCTTCCAGCTGAGCCTCAACAGACAACGGCACATGGACTGCCATCTGGTCACCGTCAAAGTCAGCATTGAACGCTGTACAGACCAGGGGATGCAACTGGATGGCCTTGCCCTCAATCAGGGCCGGCTCAAAAGCCTGGATACCCAAACGGTGCAGCGTTGGTGCCCGGTTCAGCATCACCGGGTGTTCGCGGATCACTTCTTCGAGTACGTCCCAGACCTCGGGTCCTTCACGCTCAACCAGTTTCTTGGCAGCCTTGATGGTCGTAGCCAGACCCCGACGCTCCAGTTTGCTGAAAATAAACGGCTTGAATAGTTCCAATGCCATTTTCTTGGGAATACCGCACTGGTGAAGTTTCAAGGTCGGACCGACCACGATCACGGAACGGCCAGAGTAGTCTACACGCTTGCCAAGCAGGTTCTGACGGAAGCGGCCCTGCTTGCCCTTGATCATGTCCGCCAGCGATTTCAGTGGCAGCTTATTGGTGCCGGTAATAGCACGCCCACGGCGGCCATTATCCAGAAGCGCATCAACGGCCTCCTGCAGCATGCGTTTTTCGTTACGGACGATGATGTCCGGTGCATTCAGATCGAGCAGACGTTTCAGGCGGTTGTTACGGTTAATCACCCGGCGATACAAATCATTCAGATCCGAGGTTGCAAAGCGACCACCATCCAGTGGAACCAGGGGACGCAATTCAGGTGGCAATACCGGCAGCACCTTCATCACCATCCATTCCGGCTTGTTTCCGGAGGTCTGGAAGGCTTCCAGTAATTTCAGGCGTTTTGAGATTTTTTTCAGCTTGGTTTCTGACTTGGTTTGCGGGATCTCATCGCGCAGTAATTTGACTTCCTCATCGATATCCACAGTTGACAGCATCTCGTGAATGGCCTCTGCACCCATACGTGCATCAAACTCATCACCATATTGCTCAATAGCCTCGAGGTAATTTTCTTCAGTCAGCAAGGTACCACGCTCAAGTTCTGTCATGCCCGGATCGATGACTACATAGGCCTCAAAATACAGAACCCGTTCAATCTCGCGCAGGGTCATGTCCAGCATCAAGCCCATGCGGGACGGCAGGGATTTCAAGTACCAGATATGCGCAACCGGACTGGCCAGTTCGATATGGCCCATACGCTCACGACGCACCTTGGACAGAGTGACCTCGACACCACATTTTTCACAGACCACACCGCGGTGCTTCAGACGCTTGTACTTGCCGCAAAGACATTCATAGTCCTTCACAGGTCCGAAGATCTTGGCGCAGAACAGTCCGTCCCTTTCCGGCTTGAAGGTGCGGTAGTTGATTGTCTCCGGCTTTTTGACCTCGCCGTATGACCAGGAGCGGATTTTCTCAGGTGATGCCAGACCTATGGTGATGGCATCAAACTCTTCAACCTGACCCTGTTGTTTCAATAATTTCAATAAGTCTTTCAAGGTTACTTACCTCCACAAAATGTGGTGTTGTCCTGTTTTGCTGAATAGTTTCCTGTAATTAATGGCCGTTACTTTGCTTTACTCATGATCCAGACCGATATCAATACCCAGTGAGCGGATTTCCTTAACCAGCACATTGAAGGATTCCGGCATGCCGGCCTCCATGCGGTGATCACCATCAACAATGTTCTTGTACATCTTGGTACGGCCATTCACATCATCCGACTTCACTGTGAGCATCTCCTGTAAGGTGTATGCAGCGCCATAAGCCTCGAGCGCCCAGACTTCCATTTCACCAAAACGCTGCCCGCCGAACTGTGCCTTTCCGCCCAAGGGTTGCTGGGTTACCAGACTGTATGGTCCAGTCGACCGGGCATGCATCTTGTCATCGACCAGATGGTTCAGCTTGAGCATGTACATGTAACCGACGGTAATGGGACGATCAAACGCGTTGCCGGTCCGCCCATCATAAAGCTTGGTCTGGCCACTTTGAGGCAGTTCAGCAAGTTCCAGCATGGTCTTGATCTCGTTCTCGGTGGCGCCATCAAAAACCGGCGTTGCCATGGGCACACCGTCTTTCAGGTTGGCGGCAAGCGCGAGCAATTCATCATCGTTAAGTGATTTCAGATTCTCTTTCTTGCCACCGCTGCTATAGACTTTTTCGAGAAAGCCCCGAATCTCCACGGCGTTGTTCTGTTCCTGTAGCATGCGGCCGATCTTGCGGCCCACACCCTTTGCGGCCCAACCAAGATGCGTTTCCAACACCTGACCGACGTTCATTCGGGAAGGCACGCCCAGTGGATTCAGCACCACATCAACCGGGGTACCATCATCCATGTAAGGCATGTCTTCGACCGGGACAATGGTGGAGATCACCCCCTTGTTGCCATGGCGACCAGCCATCTTGTCACCAGGCTGAATACGGCGCTTGACGGCCAGATAGACCTTGACCATTTTCAACACACCGGGGGCGAGGTCATCACCCGAGGTCAACTTGGCACGCTTCTCTTCATAGCGTTGGTCGAACTCGTCCCGAAGGCGGACAATCTGCTGGGAGATTTCCTCCAGCTGGCGATTGGCTTCTTCATTGCGCAACCTGATTTCGAACCACTTGTCCCGTGGTACCTCGGCAAGATAAGCCTTGGTGATCTTGCTGTCGGCGGCAAGATTATTCGGACCACCATCAGCAAGCTTGCCTAACAGGATAGTCTCAAGTCGCTGGTAGATCCCCTCTTCCATGATGCGCAACTGATCATTGAGGTCCTTGCGCACCATGTTGAGTTCCGATTCCTCGATTTCCAGTGCCCGGGTATCCTTCTCGACACCATCACGGATAAAGACCTGAACATCAATGACGGTACCGTTCATGCCGGATGGTACACGTAGTGATGTATCCTTTACGTCCGATGCCTTTTCGCCAAAGATAGCGCGCAGTAGTTTTTCTTCCGGTGTGAGCTGCGTTTCACCCTTGGGAGTCACCTTGCCAACCAGGATATCGCCGGTGTTTACCTCTGCGCCGATATAGACGATACCGGACTCATCGAGTTTGTTGAGGGCACTTTCGCTGACATTCGGAATATCTGATGAGATTTCTTCCGGACCCAGCTTGGTATCACGGGCAATACAGGTCAGTTCTTCAATATGGATAGAGGTATACCGGTCATCCTCAACCAGACGTTCGGATATCAGGATGGAATCCTCAAAGTTGTAGCCGTTCCAGGGCATGAAGGCCACCAACATGTTTTGGCCAAGTGCCAGTTCGCCCATATCAGTGGAAGGCCCATCAGCCAGGACATCTTCCCTGGCGACGACATCACCCGGCTTGACCAATGGTCGCTGATTAATACAGGTATTCTGGTTGGATCGGGTGTACTTGACCAAATTATAGATATCAACACCTGGCTCACCCGACTGGATTTCGGCCTCGTTGACACGGACAACGATTCGACCGGCATCTACTGAATCCACAATACCGCCACGTTCTGCAATCACTGTGACACCAGAGTCCTTGGCAACCGTACGTTCTATACCGGTACCGACCAGGGGTTTCTCAGCACGCATGGTAGGAACAGCCTGCCGTTGCATGTTGGATCCCATCAGGGCACGGTTTGCGTCATCGTGCTCGAGGAACGGGATCAACGACGCAGCCACCGAGACAATCTGCATGGGTGAAATGTCCATGTAATTCACCTTATCCGGTGTGGACAGGGTAAATTCATTCTGGTGCCGGCTTGAGACCAGGTCATTGGTGAACCGACCTTTTTCATCCAGCGCTGCATTCGCCTGGGCGATAATGAATTCACCTTCTTCAATGGCAGACAGGTACTCAATCTGGTCAGTGACACGACCGTCAACTACCTTGCGGTAAGGTGTTTCCAGAAACCCGTAATCATTGGCACGGGCATAAATCGCCAAGGAATTAATCAGGCCGATGTTCGGGCCCTCCGGAGTTTCAATCGGACAGACCCGGCCATAGTGCGTGGGATGCACGTCACGGACCTCAAATCCGGCGCGTTCACGGGTCAGTCCACCCGGACCCAGGGCGGAGATACGGCGTTTGTGAGTAATCTCCGACAAGGGGTTGTTCTGGTCCATGAACTGTGACAACTGGCTGGATCCAAAGAATTCCTTGATAACCGCGGAGACCGGCTTCGCGTTAATGATTTCCTGGGGCATCAAGCCTTCCGATTCAGCCAGACTTAGGCGTTCCTTGACGGCCCGCTCTACACGAACCAGACCTATGCGGAACTGGTTCTCAGCCATCTCACCAACACTCCGCACCCGGCGATTACCGAGGTGATCAATATCATCGACAAAGCCTTTACCGTTACGGATGTCGATCAATACCTTGAGGACATCAATAATGTCCTCGTTTGAAAGTATGCCATCACCTTCAATTTCCTTGCGGCCGACCCGACGATTGAATTTCATACGACCAACGGAAGAAAGGTCATAACGATCCGGGCTGAAGAACAGGTTCTTGAATAGATTTTCAGCCGCTTCCTTGGTCGGGGGCTCACCTGGACGCATCATGCGATAGATTTCAATCTGTGCTTCAAGCGGGTTGGTCGCAGAATCAACCCGCAGGGTGTCTGCAATGTAGGCACCACGATCCAGGTCGTTGGTATAGAGTGTCTCAAAGTCCAGGGACTGACCACTATCAGTAAGCTTTTCAACGAGCTCTTCAGTGATTTCGGAATTGGCCTCGGCAATCAGCTCGCCCGTCTCCTTGTCGACCAGATCTTTTGCCAACACCTGGCCTACGAGGTACTCAGGCGGAACAACCAGTTCTTTCAGGTTGGCCTTTTCTATCTCGCGGATATGCCGGGCTGTGACCCTGCGTTCTTTCTCAACGATGATCTTGCCTTTCTTGTCCTTGATATCGAATGATGCTGTTTCCCCGCGCAGTCGCTCCGGAACCAGTTCCAGAACAATGCCTTTCTTGCCAATTGAAACCTTGTGAGTATCAAAAAAGATCTCCAGCATCTGTTCGGTGGTATATCCAAGTGCGCGTAACAGGATTGTTGCGGGTATCTTCCGCCGGCGATCAATACGACAGTACACCAAATCCTTGGGATCCAGCTCAAAATCCAGCCATGAACCACGATAAGGTATGATTCTCGCGGAATATAATAGTTTGCCCGAGGAATGTGTCTTGCCCTTGTCATGCTCGAAAAAGACACCCGGTGAACGGTGCAACTGGGAAACAATCACTCGCTCGGTGCCATTTATAACGAATGTACCGGTACGAGTCATCAGTGGCATTTCACCCATGTAAACTTCCTGTTCCTTGATGTCTTTTACAACTTTATTATTTGCGCCAGCCTCCTTGTCATAAAGCACCAGACGAACCTTGACCCTGAGAGAAGCGGCATAAGTAATACCACGTAACTGGCATTCCTTGACATCAAATACCGGATTGGCGAGGTTATAGCTGACATACTCCAGCGCCGCATTTCCGGAATAACTCTCAATCGGGAATACAGATTTGAAAGCGGCATGCAGGCCGATATCTGCCCTTTCTTCCGGCGGTATATCAAGCTGCAGGAACTGACGGAAAGAATGTACCTGGGTTGCAAGTAACGGAGGTACGTTGAGAATGCTGGGTCGCTTCCCGAAATCCTTGCGTATTCTTTTCTTCTCAGTGTAGGAGTAGGTCATTGTCTTTCCTCACAAATATGTTCGGTCACATCAAAATTAAACTATTCATCCAGGGCATCCGTAGAAAACGGACCTTATGCATCAATAAATAATCGTCAAAACACGCCCGGGCCGGTCAGTCATTCGACTGCCAGCCCGGTGTGTTGATTGTAAGCGGTAATATCAAAATTATTTGATTTCGACAGCAGCACCGGCTTCTTCGAGTTGCTTCTTGATGTCTTCGGCCTCTTCCTTGTTAGCTCCTTCCTTGATTGTTGAAGGAACGCCTTCGACCATGTCCTTGGCTTCTTTCAGGCCCAGACCAGTAACAGCGCGGACCACCTTGATGACACCAACCTTGTTATCACCAAAACTGGACATCACTACATCAAACTCGGTCTTTTCTTCGGCAGCTGCACCACCGGCATCAGCCGCACCGGCAGCTGCAACAGGAGCGGCAGCTACAGCCGCAGAAACACCGAATTTTTCTTCCATCGCCTCTACAAGTTCTACCACTTCCATTACGGTCATATTGGAAATTGTTTCCAGAATATCTTCTTTACTTACAGCCATGATAATTACTCCTAAGTTAAATAGTTCAGATCATTCGATTAACCAGTGAATCATGCAGCAGCCTGCTTCTGGTCCCGTACAGCTGCAATCGTCCTGACCAGCTTTGCATTCGGCTCGGCCATGGTACGAACAAACTTCGAGACAGGCGCCTTCATAACAGCCATTAACATACTGATTGCTTCGTCATAACTTGGCATATTTGCCAGCGTCTCGACATCGGATGGCTGCAATAACTTGCCATCCAGAGACACAAGTTTGACGTTCAGTTTGTCGTTAGACTTGGCAAAGTCACGGATCACCTTTGCTACTGCGCCCGGTTCTTCCTGTGAGAATGCCAGTAACAACGGACCAACCAGTCCGTCTTTCATGCATTCAAACTTGGTGTTCTCGAGTGCCCTGCGTGCCAGGGTATTCCTGACTACGCGCAAATACACACCGGATTCCCGGGCCGAGTGACGAAGCTTCGTCATATCAGCCACCGAAATGCCAATGTATTCCGCGGCAATTGCTGAAGGAGCTTTTTCGGCAATATCTGCAATTTCACTGACGATCGCTTTCTTTGCTTCCAGTGAAAGTCTCACAACTTTTACTCCTCATAATTAATCAGGTCAGGTTCGAAAGATGCATAGCATCTATAAAATCCTGACCGGGATCATTCAGGCACAGGAACCAATGATTTGGTTTCAGCACCCACCCGTTACGGCGATCCCCAGGAATGACCTGATGGGATGACACCGTCTGCGCAGGCTGGACACCCATTAAGAAAGTCGCACAGACCTTTCACCTGCGGTCTTTGACGTCAGTCCGGGTTAACCCGGACTTCCCAAAGTACCTACCTCCCTGTTTCCTGCAATCTGCTCCGCTCAGATTGATAACGATGATTGATCGACCTGCAAACCAGGTCCCATGGTGGTAGACAATGAAATCTTCTTCATGTAAATACCCTTGGCTGAACTGGGCTTTGCCTTGATCAAATCATTCAATAAAGATTCCAGATTCTCTTTCAGTGCATCCGGCTCAAATGACACCTTGCCGATTGCACAATGAATAATGCCGTTCTTGTCAGTTCGATAACGCACCTGGCCTGCTTTCGCATTTTCGACAGCCTGCTTGACGTCCTTGGTCACCGTGCCGACCTTGGGGTTGGGCATAAGCCCACGAGGTCCCAGCAGCTTGCCAAGTTTACTGACCAGCGGCATGGCATCCGGAGTGGCAATGACGACCTGATAATCGATATCACCACCCAGCATTTTTTCGACCAAATCTTCATGCCCGACAGCATCTGCACCGGCCTTTTCTGCAGCCTTGGCCTGCTCACCCTGGGTAATGACAGCGACCCGTACCTGCTTGCCGGTACCACGCGGCAGCACCGTTGCACCACGTACGGCCTGGTCCGACTTGCGCGCATCCACTCCGAGGTTGACTGACACTTCTACTGATTCATCAAATTTCACCTTGGCGACCTCTTTCAGTAACTGAAGTGCCTCCATTACCGGGTAGATTTTCCCCGGCTCCACCTTCTCGGCAATTAACTTGTTTCGTTTCGTCAGCTTCGCCATGATCAAACCCCCTCTGTCTCAATACCCATACTTCTTGCCGTTCCGGCGATGGTTCGAACCGCAGCATCCAGATCGGCTGCCGTGAGATCAGGTTGTTTGGTCTTGGCAATCTCCTCGAGCTGGGCACGAGAGACCCTGCCTACCTTTTCGGAGTTGGGTGTGCCGCTGCCACTCTTGATACCGGCGGCTTTTTTCAGAAGATGAGCGGCCGGTGTGGTCTTGGTAGCAAATGTAAAGCTTTTATCCGTGTAGACAGTGATGACCACAGGAACCGGCAGGCCCTGCTCCATACTCTGGGTCTGGGCATTGAATGCCTTGCAGAATTCCATAATGTTGACACCATGCTGGCCCAAAGCCGGTCCCACGGGCGGACTCGGGTTGGCCTGCCCGGCTGCAATTTGCAACTTGATATAGGTTTCAATTTTCTTTGCCATTTTTACTCTCCTTGGGTACAAGCGCCTCTCGGCTCCCCTGTGTTGCTAAAAACAGGTAACCGGCCGGCTACGACCGATTACAACTTAATCTTTCTCTACCTGGCCAAACTCGAGTTCAACAGGAGTGGAGCGACCGAATATCAGCACCGAAACCCTTAAACGGCTCTTCTCGAAATTCACTTCCTCAACCACACCGTTGAAATCTGTAAAAGGACCATCTATGACCCGAACAACTTCGCCGGGTTCAAACAATACTTTCGGTTTCGGCCGGTCTACGCCATCTTCAATTCGTTGCAAAATGGCATCGGCCTCCTTATCTGAAATCGGAGCAGGCCGGTCACTGGTACCACCTATAAACCCCAGTACTTTGGGTGATTCTTTCACCAAGTGCCAGGTGTCATCATTCATTTCCATTTGCACAAGCACATAGCCAGGGAAAAACTTGCGATCACTTTTGCGCTTTTTACCATCACGCATTTCCACAACTTCTTCAGTCGGAACCAGTATCTCGCCGAATTTGTCTTCCAGACCCAGGCGTTTAATACGCTCCTTCAGGGTCCGCATGACGTAATCTTCATAACCGGAATAGGCATGAACCACATACCACTGTAATGCCATCAAGCAGCTCCCCTGCCCAGCAAGGAACCGATGCCCCAGCCCAGGAACATATCCAGCAACCACAGGATGATGGCAACCAGAATCACCATCACCACGACTATCAGGGTTGTTTGTACAGTTTCTTGACGGGTAGGCCAGACAACTTTTCGCACCTCAATCTGCGCACCCTGCACAAATCCCCAGACCTCGCGACCTTTGCGGGTCTGCAAGGCAACCAGCGCAGCAATTGCCACGGCGGCCAGGAGGCCGGCCACTCTCAATAGAGTGGACTCCTGGGGAAACAAGTAAAACGCAATCATGGCACCAACAATCAGAAACAGTGCAAATACCAGTTTTACTGTATCCAAGGTGCCACCTGATGTTTCAACATTAGAACTCATATCTTCTCTTGCTCTGTATTTCCTTATTACTGCTGTATCAGGATACATGGCAGGCCAGGAGGGAATCGAACCCCCAACCTGCGGTTTTGGAGACCGCCGCTCTGCCAATTGAGCTACTGGCCTAATATCCCTCAAATATCACTGGTGATAATTAATTTTCACCAATGCGCAATAACCTGCTTCCATTCCGCAGACGGGATGAAATAACAGGTTCTGTACTTTCGTTGTGTAATAAGGAAAAACGTTAATTAATAATTCGTTAAATCCGGTTGTTTGAAGCTGTTACTCGATAATCTTGGAGACGACCCCGGCACCCACGGTGCGGCCGCCTTCACGGATCGCAAACCGCAACCCCTCTTCCATCGCAATCGGCACGATCAGCTTCACCGTCATCTT
>JBFFIE010000041.1:0-16128 GCA_041556555.1 Gammaproteobacteria bacterium | reverse complement strand
TGTCCAAGGAGAAATTTGAACGCAAGAAGCCGCATGTAAATGTGGGAACGATTGGTCATGTAGACCATGGCAAGACGACCCTGACGGCGGCGATCACGAAGACGATGTCGGAGAAATTCGGCGGTGAATTCAAGGCCTACGACATGATTGACAACGCGCCGGAAGAGCGCGCCCGGGGCATCACGATTGCCACGGCACACGTGGAGTACGAAACCGAAAATCGGCACTACGCGCACGTCGACTGTCCGGGGCACGCGGACTATGTGAAGAACATGATCACGGGTGCGGCGCAGATGGACGGTGCGATCCTGGTGGTGAGCGCGGCCGACGGTCCGATGCCGCAGACGCGTGAACACATACTGCTGGCGCGCCAGGTGGGTGTGCCGAAGATCGTGGTGTACATGAACAAGGCCGACCAGGTAGATGATGCCGAGTTGCTGGAACTGGTGGAAATGGAAGTGCGGGAACTTCTGGACAGTTACGAATTCCCGGGGGACGAGACCCCGATCATCACCGGCAGTGCGCTGAAGGCCCTGGAAGGCGACACCAGTGATATCGGTGTCCCCTCGATTGAGAAGCTGCTGGCGGCGATGGACGAGTACATTCCGGTGCCGGACCGGCCGGTGGACCAGGCGTTTTTGATGCCGATCGAGGACGTGTTCTCGATATCCGGGCGCGGAACAGTGGTGACCGGTCGTATAGAGCGCGGAGTGATCAAGGTAGGTGAAGAAATCGAGATTGTGGGCGTCAAGCCGACGCAGAAGACCACCTGTACCGGGGTGGAGATGTTCAGGAAGCTGCTGGACGAAGGCCAGGCGGGTGATAATGTTGGTGTGTTGTTGCGAGGGACCAAGCGTGATGAAGTGGAGCGTGGTCAGGTGCTGTGTAAGCCGGGCTCGATCACCCCGCACACCCATTTTGAATGTGAAGTGTATGTCTTGAGCAAGGAAGAGGGCGGTCGTCATACGCCGTTCTTTAACAATTACCGGCCGCAGTTTTACTTCCGGACGACGGACGTGACCGGGGCGGTGGAATTACCGGGCGGCACCGAGATGGTAATGCCGGGTGATAACGTGAAGATGACGGTGAAGCTGATCGTGCCGATTGCGATGGAAGAGGGGTTGCGGTTTGCGATCCGTGAAGGCGGCCGCACCGTGGGTGCCGGGGTCGTCTCCAAGATTATCGAGTAACAGCTAATGGCAGAAAAACAAAACATACGGATTCGCCTCAAGGCCTTTGATCATCGCTTGATTGATCAATCCACTCGCGAAATTGTCGAGACTGCGCGCCGTACCGGTGCACAGGTCAAGGGACCTATTCCTCTGCCGACAAAGAAAGAGCGCTTTACAGTGTTGATTTCCCCGCATGTCAACAAGGACGCGCGAGATCAGTATGAAATCCGCACTCACAAGCGTTTACTGGATATTGTAAATCCAACTGACAAAACGGTTGACGCCTTGATGAAGCTTGATCTGGCTGCCGGTGTTGATGTGCAGATCAAGTTGAACTGATACAGGTTGCATGACAATGACGATTGGAATAATTGGACGCAAACGTGGCATGACCAGGGTCTTCACTGAAGAAGGCCAGTCTGTACCTGTCACAGTGATCGAGGCGGAACCAAACAAGATCACTCGCGTCATGGATGCTGAACATGATGGTTATAGGGCTGTCCAGATAGCCTGGGGCAGCAAGAAGGCCTCGCGCGTCAACAAGCCCCTGGCCGGTATCTTCAGCAAGGCAGAAATTTCTGCCGGTGAGGGTCTGTTTGAATTCCGCCTGGGCGATGGTGAGGGTGAGGACCTGGCCCAGGGCGGTGAGATTAAGGTCGATATATTCGAGGCAGGTCAAAAAGTTGATGTAATGGGCACCACCATGGGCAAAGGTTTTGCCGGTGCAGTGAAGCGCCATAATTTTTCCATGCAAAACGCCACACATGGTAATTCTCTCTCACACCGGTCAGCGGGGTCCATCGGTCAGAACCAGACACCTGGCCGTGTGTTTAAGGGCAAAAAAATGGCCGGTCAGCTTGGTAATAAACAGCGTGCCACCCAGAATCTGGAAGTGGTTCGAGTCGACGCTGAGCGAAACCTGATCCTCGTCAAGGGAGCTGTGCCAGGTGCTAAAGGTGGCAAGGTTATCATCAAACCTGCTATCAAGGCGCATGCTTGAGAGAAGACGTATGGAACTTAAATTGCACAGTTTTAACAAGAAAAGTACTGCGAAGCTGAAGGTGCCTGATTCGATTTTTGATGCACCTTACAACGAGGCATTGATTCATCAGGTCGTGACTTCCTACCTTTCGGCAAGTCGTGCCGGCACCAAGGCCCAGAAGACCCGTTCAGAAGCGCGGGGCGGCGGCAGGAAGCCCTGGCGCCAGAAGGGCTTGGGACGAGCACGTGCCGGTACCATCAGAAGTCCAATATGGCGTTCAGGTGGTATCACCTTTGCAGCAAAGCCGAGGGATTACAGCAAGAAGGTTAACAAGAAGATGTATCGTGGAGCCATTCGCTCGATTCTGGCAGAGCTGTCCAGACAGGAAAGGTTGATTTTTATTGATGATGTAAAGATGGACAGTCCGAAGACCAAGGCACTGGTTGAGAAACTGGATAGCATGAAACTCAAGGAAGTTTTGATAATTACCGACGAAATCAACGAAAACCTCTATCTGGCCTCAAGGAATATACCCTGTGTTGATGTTGTGGATACACAGGAAATCAATCCATACACCCTGATTGGCTATGAAAAAGTATTAATGACCAAACCGGCGCTTGAAAAAGTCGAGGCATGGCTGGCATGAACGAAGAACGATTGATTACCCTGCTCAAGGAGCCTTGCATCTCCGAAAAGAGCACCATGGTGGCTGACAAACACAACCAGTTTGTCTTCAAGGTTGCTGTAAATGCCAACAAAAGCGAGATTAAAAAGGCAGTTGAAAAAATGTTTGAAGTCGAGGTCGCTTCGGTACAAGTCTCCAATGTTAAAGGCAAGCGCAAGATGTTCAAGAATGAACCAGGAAAGCGTCCTGGTTGGAAAAAAGCGTATGTAAAGCTGAAATCCGGCTTTGATATCGACTTCATGGGAGCGCAATAAAGCGGTAAAACACGATGGCAATTGTTAAACCAAAACCGACATCTGCAGGTAAACGTTCACAAATCAAGATTGTGACCCCTGATCTGTTCAAGGGCAGTCCGTATGAGCCCTTGCTTGAGAAACAGGTCAAGAAATCCGGTCGCAATAACAATGGACGGATCACTGTCAGGCATCGAGGTGGCGGTGCAAAACAGCGCTACCGTTTGATTGATTTCAAGCGCGACAAGGATTCGGTCCCTGCAAAAGTAGAACGCATAGAGTATGACCCTAACCGGTCAGCTCACATCGCCCTGCTGTTATATGCTGACGGCGAAAGGCGTTACATCATTGCGCCAAAGGGGATTTCCGCGGGTACTGAACTGATGTCCGGTACCGATGCTGCAATCAAGCCCGGTAACTGTCTGCCTCTGCGTAATATTCCGGTTGGTACCACCCTGCATTGCGTGGAAATGAAGCCGGGCAAGGGCGCCCAGATTGCGAGAAGTGCCGGTGCGGCCGTGCAACTGGTTGCCCGTGAAGGCATACACAGCACATTAAGGTTGCGATCCGGCGAAATGCGGAAGGTCATGTCTGACTGCCGCGCAACGATTGGTGAAGTTGGCAACGGTGAGCATTCTCTACGCGCCCTTGGTAAGGCCGGTGCAACACGCTGGCGAGGTATTCGTCCGACCGTGCGCGGTGTGGCCATGAACCCGGTGGATCATCCACATGGTGGTGGTGAAGGCCGAACCTCTGGTGGCCGTCACCCGTGTACTCCCTGGGGCCAGCCGACCAAGGGATATAAGACCCGTACCAACAAGCGTTCTGATAATATGATTGTTAACCGAAGAAAGAAATAAACGAGGAAGATCGTGCCACGTTCAATTAGAAAAGGCCCATTTGTTGACCATCACCTGGCCGCCAAGGTTGAAGCCGCCAGGGCCGGTAATGACAAGCGCCCGGTGAAGACCTGGTCTCGCCGTTCCATGATTTTACCGGACATGGTTGGATTAACTATTGCGGTACATAACGGCCGCGATCATGTCCCGGTGTTGATTTCGGAAAACATGGTTGGCCACAAGCTGGGTGAGTTTGCTGTTACTCGTACTTTCCGTGGGCACTCAGCTGACAAGAAGACAAAATAATCATGACTACATCAGCAACATTAAAATTCAGCCGTTTGGCGCCACAGAAAATGCGATTGGTAGCCGATCAGATCCGTGGCCTGCAGGTAGACAAGGCGCTTAACCTTCTGAGTTTCAGTAACAAGAAGGCGGCAACAGTTCTGAAAAAACTGCTGGAATCAGCTATCGCAAATGCAGAACACAATGATGGCGCAGATATCGATGCATTGACAGTCAAGACCATCTGCGTTGATCAGGGGCCCGCTATCAAGCGACTGCGACCCCGGGCACGTGGCCGTGCCGACAGAATTTTGAAGAGAACGAGTCACGTTACGGTGACCGTTGCAGAAACCGACAAGTGAGAAACTAATGGGTCAAAAAGTACATCCGACAGGCATCAGGCTTGGCATTATCAAGGATTGGACTTCCACCTGGTATGCTGATAGCAAGGAATATGCGGGCTATTTGCATACTGACATAAAGGTCAGGGAATTCCTCCGCAAGAAACTTGCCAATGCGTCAGTCAGTCGTATCCAGATTGAACGTCCGGCCAATAACGCAAGGATCATCATTCATACGGCCAGGCCAGGTATTGTTATTGGCAAGAAAGGCGAAGATATTGAAAGACTGCGCATGGAAATATCCGAGATGATGGGCATCCCGGCACAGGTCAGTGTTGAGGAGATCCGCAAACCGGAACTGGACGCCTATCTGGTAGCTGAGAGTGTTGCCCAGCAGATTGAGCGCCGCATCATGTTCCGGCGTGCCATGAAACGTGCAGTAAACAATACCATGCGCCTGGGGGCCCAGGGCATAAAGATAAACGTAAGTGGTCGCCTGAATGGTGCAGAAATTGCCCGTTCAGAATGGTACCGCGAAGGCCGTGTGCCCCTGCACACACTGCGGGCCGATATTGATTATGGTTTTGCCGAATCCTATACCACATACGGTGTGATTGGCATCAAGGTGTGGATATTCAAAGGAGAAATCTTTGGTCGACCGGAACTGGAAGACGAGGAAGCTTCACAGGAATCAACGACTACAAGCTGATGGTGAGTTAACGTGTTACAGCCGAAGAAAACAAAATATAGAAAGCAGCAAAAGATGCGCAACCGCGGCATGGCCAAGGGCGGAAATAAGGTTAGTTTTGGTGAGTTCGGGCTGAAAGCGGTTTCCCGTGGACGTATTACCGCCCGGCAAATCGAGGCTGCGCGACGTGCCATTACCCGTAGTGTAAAGCGTGGTGGCAAGGTCTGGATCCGGATATTCCCGGACAAGCCGATAACGAAGAAGCCGATTGAAGTTCGCATGGGTAAGGGTAAGGGTAATGTTGAATATTGGGTTGCACAGATACAGCCAGGCCGTGTGCTTTATGAGATTGAAGGTATCAGCGAAGAACAGGCCAGGGACGCATTTCGCCTCGCTGCCGCCAAGTTGCCCGTTAGGACAACCTTTGTTAACAGGACATTACTCTAATGAACGCGGCAGAATTAAGAAAAAAGAAAAGCGAAGAATTGAAAAAAATGCTGCTTGAATTGCGTCGGGAGCAATTTAACCTGCGTATGCAAAAGGGTACTGGACAGCTGGGCAAGCCCAGTGAAGTGACTCGTGTTCGTCGCGAGATTGCAAGAATCAAGACTGTAATGGCTGAAATGGAAGCAGGTGCTAGATAATGACTGAAGCTGAAAAACGACCTAAAACACTAACGGGCCAGGTGGTGAGTAACAAGATGGACAAGACCATCTCCGTACTGATTGAACGCACTGTGAAGCATCCGCTTTACGGCAAGTATATCAATCGTTCGACCAAGCTGTTTGCGCATGATGAAAATAATGAATGCAGCGAAGGTGATATCGTTATTATCGAATCATCGAGACCGATATCCAAAAACAAGTCCTGGCGACTGCAGAAAATTGTCACCAAGGCACCGGTAATTTAAGAGAATGAGGTACAACGACGCATGATTCAAATGCAGACAGTTCTGGATGCCGCAGACAACAGCGGCGCCCGCCGCCTGATGTGCGTGAAAGTACTGGGTGGTTCCAAGCGTCGTTATGCCGGGGTGGGAGATATCATTAAGGTCAGCGTGAAAGAAGCAATTGCCCGCGGCAAGGTCAAGAAGGGCGAAATCTATAATGCCGTTGTGGTGCGTACCCGTAAGGGTGTCCGTAGACCTGATGGATCTTTGATTCGTTTTGATTCCAATGCTGCTGTATTGCTGAATAACCAGTTACAGCCGATAGGTACCCGAATTTTCGGCCCGGTAACGCGTGAATTGAGAAGCGCAGCATTCATGAAGATTGTTTCGCTTGCGCCAGAGGTTTTATAAGCATGCACAGGATCAGGAAAGGTGATGAGGTTGTCATCCTTGCCGGTAAGGACAAGGGCAAGAGAGGTACCGTTTTAAAGGTATTGTCTCTCGAAGACAAGGTCATCGTTGAAAATATAAATATGGCAAAACGCCATACCAAAGGTAATCCCATGCAAGGTGTTCCGGGCGGTATTGTTGAAAAGGAGATGCCACTCGATGTATCGAATGTGGCAATCTTTAATCCAGTCACTCAAAAGGCCGACAGGATAGGATTCAAACTACTGGAAGACGGCCGCAAGGTGCGATATTTCAAATCCAATAATGAAGTAGTGGATGTCTGAGGTCATAGACGAGATGTCAAGGTTACAGGAATATTATCGCGAAAAGGTTGCGCCACAGTTGGCAGAGCAGTTCAAGTATGGTTCTGTGATGCAAATACCGCGCATCAGCAAGATCACTATAAATATGGGTCTGGGTGAGGCAATTGCTGACAGAAAGATTATAGAACACGGCATGGAAGACATGACGAAGATCAGTGGTCAGAAACCGATTGTGACCATGTCCAGGAAATCTGTTGCCAATTTCAAGCTTCGTGAAGGCTGGCCTGTTGGTTGCAAAGTCACCTTGCGGCGTGAACGCATGTATGAGTTTCTGGATCGACTGATTTCTGTCGCAATTCCTCGGATACGTGATTTCCGTGGTTTCAGCCCGAAGTCATTTGATGGGCGTGGAAATTATACGCTTGGCGTAAAAGAGCAGATCATTTTTCCCGAGATTGATTACGATAAGATAGATACCCTGCGTGGCATGGATATCACCATTACTACAACCGCAAAGACAGATGAAGAAGCGCGCGCATTGCTAACCGCGTTTAAATTTCCAATTCGTAGTTAAGGATCGAATTATGGCTAAAACAGCAATGGTTAACCGGGAAATCAAGCGAATGAAGCTGGTGGCAAAATACGCCGGGAAACGTAATGACTTGAAGGCAAAAATTGTTGATTCCTCTTTAAGTGAACAGGAACGGGCTGAAGCGAGGAAAAAGCTTAATATGCTTCCGCGTGATTCCAGTCCTTCGAGATTGAGGAATCGTTGTAATCTGACTGGTCGTCCTCACGGTTATTACCGTAAGTTTGGTCTGGCCAGGAATAAGTTACGTGAAGCTGCCATGCGCGGAGACATACCCGGGTTGGTCAAGGCAAGCTGGTAAACAACAGCAACTGGCGACAAGCAACTAGCAAGTAGAGACATTGATAAACATGAGAAATAAACATCATATATTCAGCAATAGGGTATGGCATCTGGCTGGACAGATGTTTGTGGCTTATGACTGGGAGCGAAGTGCATGAGTATGCAGGATCCGATATCAGATATGTTGTGCCAGATTCGCAATGGTCAGGCCAGGGCAAGAACCAGTGTTGTTATGCCTTCATCAAAACTGAAAGTATCTATTGCCGAAATACTGAAACAGGAAGGATACATTATCGGCTACCAGGTCCAGGAGAACGATAACAAGCCGACCTTGTCGATTGATTTGAAGTATTTTGAAGGCAAACCTGTAATTGAGAAATTACTCCGGGTTAGCAAGCCAAGCCTGCGCAGCTACAAATCACATGACAATATGCCTAAAGTTCTTGGTGGATTTGGAACAGCTATTATTTCCACCTCAAAAGGTGTGATGACAGATAAATCAGCTCGTGCTGAAGGCATTGGCGGTGAAGTACTTTGTATCGTCGCTTGATGAGAGATAACGATGTCCAGAATTGCAAATAATCCAATTACCCTGCCCTCAGGCGTAGAAGTGACTATCAACGGCAGTAGTGTTGTGGTAAAGGGTAAAAATGGTGAGATGAAACATGACGCACACCCCCTGGTTGATGTGAAGCAGGAGGATGGCCTGTTGAAGTTCGCAGCCAGGAATAACTCAAAAAATGCCAGGGCACTCTCGGGAACAACCAGGGCATTGATACAGAACATGGTAACCGGTGTTAGTGATGGATTTGAACGCAAGCTTGAGATCAATGGTGTAGGTTACCGTGCCCAGGCCCAGGGCAAGGTTCTGAACCTTACGCTGGGATTCTCTCACCCGGTCAATTTTAATATTCCCGAGGGAATAACGATTGAAACGCCGTCCCAGACCGAAATTATTGTCAAGGGGATGGATAAGCAAAAAGTCGGTCAGGTGGCAGCCAACATTCGTGACTACCGTCCGCCGGAACCTTACAAGGGCAAAGGCGTTCGTTATACAGGTGAACGTATTATCCGTAAGGAAGCCAAAAAGGCTTAATTGATATGAATAAGAAAAACGCCAGAATTCGCAGGGCACAACGCACACGCGCCAGAATCAGGCAGAATGGTGACAACCGTCTTTGTGTCCATAAAACACCGCGTCACATGTATGCACAGATTATTGCACCGGATGGTTCACAGGTGGTTGCCAGTGCTTCCACTCTCGACAAGGAGATTCGTGGCAAGGTGAAATATACCGGCAATGTCGAGGCTGCCTCGGTGGTTGGTAAACTGATTGCCAAGCGTGCCAAGAAAGCCGGTGTTACTAAAGTAGCATTTGATCGCTCCGGATTTAAATATCATGGTCGTGTCAAGGCGTTGGCGGACGCAGCACGAGAACAGGGCATGGAACTATAGAGGTCAGAATAGATGGCAGTTACTGAATCAATAACGGGTAATGAAGATTTACAGGAAAAACTGGTCGCAGTTAACCGCGTGGCCAAAGTCGTTAAGGGTGGCCGTCAGTTTGGTTTTGCTGCATTGACGGTTGTTGGTGACGGTAATGGCAAGGTTGGTGTTGGTCGTGGTAAATCCCGTGAAGTGCCGGTTGCAATACAAAAAGCTATGGAGGATGCCCGACGTAACATGATTTCTGTGCCCTTGAAGGAAGGCACCCTGCATTATCCGGTTACTGCAAGACATGGCGCAGCCAAGGTTTTCATGCAACCGGCGTCGGAAGGTACCGGAATTATCGCAGGTGGTGCAATGCGTGCTGTTTTTGAAGTGGTTGGTATTCACAATATCCTGGCAAAATCCATTGGTTCTACCAATCCAATCAATGTCGTACGCGCGACTATCAAGGGCCTGCAGGATATTTCTGCTCCGGAACACATTGCTGCAAAACGCGGCAAGAAAGTTGAGGACATCGTGGAATAAATCATGGCTGGCAAGAGTAAGAAAATTAAAGTTACCCAGACACGCAGCACCTGCAAACGACTGGCAAATCACAAGGCCTGCATCACCGGCCTTGGACTGCGTCGTATTGGTCACACAGTCACACTTGATGACACCCCGGAAATCCGCGGGATGGTCAACAAGGTGTCGTACATGGTTGCTGTCGAGGAAGCATAAGATGCGTTTGAATTCTATCAGGCCACAAGCAGGTTCAAAGCCAACTGGCAAACGAATCGGAAGGGGAATTGGTTCCGGGCTGGGCAAGACCGGGGGGCGTGGCCACAAGGGCCAGAAATCCCGCTCCGGCGGTTTTCATAAAGTCGGTTTTGAAGGCGGCCAGATGCCAATTCAGCGCCGTCTGCCAAAATTCGGTTTCAGTTCACAGGTCGGACAGTCAACGGGTGAAATCCGCCTGGACGAACTGGCCAAGGTTGATGCCGACGTAATTGATATAGAAACCCTTAAATCGGCAAACCTGGTGGCAAAAAATATTAAACGGGTAAAAGTGATTTGCTCTGGCAAACTGGAAAAAGCTGTGACCATCAAGGGCCTAGGTGCTACCAAAGGTGCAAAAGCTGCCATTGAGGCAGCCGGTGGCAAGGTCGAGGATTAAATGGCTGCAGTTAACCCGGCAATTCCTGGTGGCCTGGCAGGCCTGGGCAAGCTAAAAGAGCTGCGCCAGCGTCTGCTGTTTGTATTAATGGCCCTGTTTGTCTTCCGGATATGTACCTTTATACCGGTACCTGGGCTGGATCCGGAAGCACTGGCTGAAATGTTCAATCGTCAGAGCGGAACGATCCTGGACATGTTTAATATGTTCTCCGGTGGTGCCCTCCACAGGTTGTCTGTGGTGGCACTGGGGATCATGCCGTACATCTCGGCGTCAATTATCATGCAGCTGCTGTCTTTTATTGATCCAAGGCTGAAACAGTTGCGCAAAGAAGGTGAAATGGGTCGTCGCAAGATTACCCAGTACACACGCTATGGTACGGTAATTCTGGCAACGTTCCAGGCTATCGGAGTGGCCGTTGCGCTGGAAGGCCAGAATGTCGTGCTGACACCGGGGTTGAGTTTCCGGATTACAGCAGTAGTCAGCCTAGTAACCGGGACCATGTTTCTGATGTGGCTGGGTGAGCAGATTACCGAGCGCGGCGTGGGTAATGGTATATCCATGATCATCTTTGCAGGGATCGTGGCTGGATTACCGGCAGCGGTCGGCGGGACACTGGAGTTATCCCGCACTGGTGAATTGCATTTGCTGGCCGTGCTGGCATTGTTTGCCCTAGCTATCATCGTTACCGGCTTTGTAGTATTTGTGGAACGTGGACAACGACGGATCACGATCAACTACGCAAAACGACAGGTTGGCCGTAAGGTATATGGTGGTCAATCCAGCCACCTGCCGTTGAAACTGAATATGTCGGGGGTCATTCCACCGATTTTTGCGTCAAGCATCATCCTGTTTCCGGCAACGCTGGGCAGATTATTCGGTCAGGGTGAAGGCATGCGCTGGTTGCAGGATATTTCCACCAGTCTGTCACCGGGTCAGCCGCTGTATGTAATGTTATACGCCGGCTTTATTATATTTTTCTGTTTTTTCTATACGGCGATCGTGTTCGATCCCAGGGAAACAGCGGATAACCTGAAGAAATCAGGTGCTTTTATCCCGGGCATGAGGCCTGGTGAGCAGACAGCCAGCTATCTGGACAATATACTGACCAAGCTTACATTGGCTGGTGCCACCTATATAACGGCAGTGTGTTTATTGCCGGAGTTTTTGATTTTGAAATTTAACGTGCCGTTTTATTTTGGCGGCACATCATTATTAATTATTGTCGTCGTCGTCATGGACTTTATGTCGCAAGTTCAGGCCCATCTGATGTCGCATCAGTATGAGGGTCTGATGAAGAAGGCAAACCTCAAGCGTCATGGCCGGCGTTAGGGTTTAGCGGGAGATCGGGAATGAAAGTTAGAGCTTCAGTTAAAAAGATTTGCCGAAATTGTCGGATCATCCGTCGCAAGGGTGCCGTTCGTGTCATTTGTACTGACCCCCGGCATAAACAACGTCAGGGCTAGGCACAAGAGGATTTTTGGAGAATTAATATGGCGCGCATTGCTGGAGTAAACATACCCGATAACAAGCATCTGAATATTGCCCTGACCTATATCTACGGAATTGGCAATTCCATGGCTTTGGAAATATGCAAGTCGGCAGGTGTTGAGGCGTCGGCGAAGGTCAACACGCTCTCAGAAGAGGACCTTGACAAGATTCGATCCATTGTCGGTGAGCAACTGGTTGAAGGTGATTTACGCCGCGATGTCTCCATGAATATCAAGCGGCTGATGGACATGGGTTGTTACCGTGGCATCCGACACCGGCGTGGCCTGCCCCTGAGAGGCCAGCGCACCCGGACCAATGCCCGTACACGTAAAGGGCCAAGACGCAGTATCAAGAAATAGGATGGTAACAGGTTAAGACTATGGCAAAGGTAACCACTCGCAAGAAACGTGCTAAACGAACCGTTGTTGATGGTGTAGCGCATATTCACGCTTCATTTAACAATACGATCATTACCATTACTGATCGTCAGGGTAATTCCTTGGCCTGGGCAACTGCCGGTGGTAGCGGTTTTCGTGGTTCACGCAAGAGCACGCCCTTTGCGGCACAGGTCGCTTCCCAAAAGGCCGGTGAAGCAGCCAAGGAATTTGGATTAAAGAACCTTGAGGTATTTATTAAAGGACCGGGCCCGGGCAGAGAATCTGCCGTGAGAGCACTGAATGCTGTTGGTTACAAGATTACCAACATCACCGACGTTACACCTGTTCCACATAATGGTTGTCGTCCACCAAAGAAACGACGCGTTTAGAATCGGAGTTATCAATTTATGGCACGCTATCTAGGACCAAAATGTAAACTGAGTCGCCGTGAAGGAACGGATCTCTTTCTGAAGAGCCGGGCGCGTTCTCTCGAATCAAAATGTCAGATTGACAAGATTCCCGGTGAGCAGGCGGGCAAGGCAAAGCGCCTGTCTGACTATGGTTTGCAATTACGTGAAAAACAGAAGTTGCGTCGAATCTACGGCATACTGGAGAAGCAATTCCGTAATTATTATTTTGAAGCTGCTCGTATCAAGGGCTCAACAGGTGAAAACCTTCTGCAGTTGCTGGAACGTCGTCTTGACAATGTAGTTTACCGGATGGGTTTTGGTGCGACTCGTACTGAAGCCAGACAGTTGGTCAGCCATAAGGCTGTACTAGTGAATGGAAAGTCGGTCAATATTCCGTCTTATCAGGTCCAGCCTTCAGATACCATCACCATCAGGGAAAAATCCAGAAATCAGGTCCGGATTCAGGATGCCCTGGCTGTTGCCGAGCAGTTTGGATTTCCTGAATGGGTTGATGTTAACCCGAAGAAGATGGAAGGAATTTTCAAGTCTGTACCTGAACGGAGTGATTTACCTCCGGATATCAATGAACAACTCGTAGTCGAGCTTTACTCCAAGTAAAAGCCGAGGGAGGAACCAGACGCATGTCAGTTGCATTTAATGAATTATTAAAGCCGCGCCGTGTTGATGTAAACCCGGTTGATGGTTTTACTGCAAAAATTATCATTGAACCCCTGGATAGAGGTTTTGGCCATACCCTGGGCAATGCTTTGCGCCGTGTATTGCTATCATCCATGCCAGGTTGTGCTGTTGTCGAGGCCGAGATTGAGAATGTCCTCCATGAATACACCACGATCGAAGGGGTACAGGAGGATGTTACCGATATCTTGCTGAACCTTAAAGGTCTGGCCATTCGTATGCATGCCAAGGATGAAGCCTTGCTGACCTTACGGAAGAATGGTCCCGGTGAAGTTCGTGCCAGCGATATCACGGTTGACCACGATGTTGAAATTTCCAATCCGGATCATCTGATTGCCAATCTGACCAAGTCTGGTGAATTGAACATGACCATGAAAGTGGTCAGAGGACGTGGTTACCATGCTGTCACGATCGGTGATAATGAAGAAGACCAGGCAATTGGCCGTCTGAAAATGGATGCATCGTTCAGCCCGGTTCGCAGGGTTTCCTATGAAGTACAAAGTGCCCGTGTGGAACAGCGCACCAACCTGGACAAGCTGATTCTGGAAATCGAAACCAATGGTACCATCGACCCGGAAGAGGCAGTCAGGGAGGCCGCTAGAATCCTGCGCAACCAGCTTAGCGTCTTTGTTGATCTCGAGGCCGAGGAATCCCAGGTAGCAGCTGTTGCCAATGAGCCAGAAGTCGATCCGATTCTGCTGCGACCGGTTGATGATCTGGAATTAACAGTGCGTTCTGCCAATTGTCTCAAGGCTGAAAGCATATATTACATCGGCGATCTGATTCAGCGCACAGAGGTCGAGTTGTTGAAGACCCCGAACCTCGGCAAGAAATCTTTGACCGAGATCAAGGATGTACTTGCGTCAAGGGGACTCGCACTTGGCATGCGGCTGGAAAACTGGCCCCCTGCCAGCCTTTATGAAAGCAAGGATGTATAGTCAACCGATCGATAAGAGAGAATTACAATGCGTCATCGACAAAGCGGTAGAAAACTCAATCGAAACAGTCCTCACCGGAAAGCCATGTTCCGTAACATGGCCGTTTCCCTGATGGAGCACGAGGTGATCAAGACGACTCTACCCAAGGCAAAAGAGCTTCGCAGGGTGGCTGAGCCATTGATCACCATTGCCAAGAATGACAGCGTCGCCAAGCGTCGCCTAGCTTTTTCAAGGTTGCGAGACCGTGAGGCTGTGACCAAACTCTTCACTGAACTGGGGCCCCGTTACAAGGATCGTCCTGGTGGTTACCTGCGCATTCTGAAATGCGGTTTCCGTCCTGGTGACAAGGCGCCAATGGCCATCGTGGAACTGGTTGGCAGGGCAGGTGCCGAAACAAGTGAAAAAGATACTGGCTCTGCCTGATATTCGCGATAAAATGACATAAAAACCGGGCCATGCCCGGTTTTTTTATGTCATGCTGCTTTATCCGAACATACCCAAAACGTAAACTGGTATCATGATCTTTCTGTTTACTGATTATGGATTATCAGGGCCATACCTTGGCCAGGTTGAATCCGCTCTCTGCCAGCAGGCACCGGGACAACAAGTAATAAATCTCATGGCAGATTGTCCCAGACAGAATCCAAAGGCATCCGCCTACCTGCTCGCAGCCCTGGTAAATCAGCTTCCTGAGCAAAGCATTGTATTCTGTGTCATTGATCCGGGGGTTGGCTCTTTTGATGATCCACCGGTCGTGTTGCAGCTGGATAACCGCTGGTATGTTGGCCCGGACAACGGTCTCTTCGATATCGTGTTTCGTTATGCCAAAGCCAGATCATGCTGGAAGATTAGCTGGCGTCCCGAAGTTCTCTCCGCCAGTTTTCATGGTCGTGACCTTTATGCACCGGTTGTTGCCATGCTGGCAAATGGAGAGGAAATTCCCGGTGAAAAAATAACCTGGAAAGACCGTCACAACTGGCCAGACCAGCTGAATGAAATTATATATATTGATAACTTTGGGAATTGTATGACCGGGATTAGTGGCAAGATCCTAGTTACTGATAAAAAATTGGATATTAATGGCTTAATTGTTCCCTATGCCGAGACATTCTCTGCCGTTAATATTGGTCAGGCTTTCTGGTATTATAACTCGATTGACCTGGTCGAAATAAGTATTAACCAAGGTAGTGCGGAGAAAGTGCTGGGACTGTCGATAGGGTGCTGTTTGAAATTTATCTGAGAAAGTAATTCCAGTAATATTTAGTAATCATGGAGTGTTTAGTCAATAACGCCATCATCATGATGGCGTTATTGGTTTGTCTGAAAGCTGGAATTTAGAATTTCATTCCAAGAACAGCCATGAATCTCCACGTTTCAAAATCCACATCAAGTGGTACTGTTGTATCAGGTTCTGCATCGTTAAAAAGATACGCAACATTCACACCAAAATAAATATGTTCCAGAATGTCATAATCGAAACCGGCCATGAATTGCCCTGCGAAGCCGATATCATCACCTTCATCAACAGTTATTCCTAATATATCAACTTCAGTGTCTACACGCGCAAAACCTATGCCACCGCCTGCATATGGATGAAATTTACCACCGAATCCGCCAACATTATCCCTAAATACCGCATTTACCATGACCAAATCAGTATCAAAGTTGATTGCAGCACTGACGCTATCATCTTCAAGATCATTCCCCATGATTCGATTGTATTGCACTCCTACAGAAAATACCGGCATTAACCATCCATCAAGCCAGGCTGCGCCACCGACTGATATTCCGGTTTCCGAGCTTTCATCAAACGATAATCCTGCGAAATTTGATTCTACATCCCCTTGTGCACCACCTGCTTGACCTTCAATTCTTACGTCATATGCATTGACATTGAATGAGAGGAATACAAAAAG
>JBFFIE010000040.1:0-20118 GCA_041556555.1 Gammaproteobacteria bacterium | reverse complement strand
CAAGCGGTCGAGACCAAAGGCAATACCGCCATGTGGTGGGCAGCCGTAGTCCAACGCAGTCAGCAGGAAGCCAAATTTCTCCTCGGCCTCTTCGGCATTAATGCCAAGCAGACTGAGCACAGCCAGTTGCATATCGGGCTTATGGATACGGATGGAACCCCCACCCAGTTCGACGCCATTCAATACCAGGTCGTAGGCACGGGACAGGCACTGCGCGGGTTCCAATTGTATCTTGGCCGGGTCTTCGGTACGGGGTGCGGTGAAGGGGTGGTGCAGCGAGTCCCAACGTTTTTCATCTTCGTTATATTCGAACATCGGGAAGTCGATGATCCACAACGGTTGCCACTCGCTGTGCAGCAGGCCGAGATCCACGGCCAGGCGGTTACGCAAGGAACCCAGTGCATCGTTGACAATCTGGTTCTTGTCGGCACCGAAAAAGATCAGGTCGCCGTTTTTTGTTCCGGTGCGTTCCAGTATGTTCTGGATCACCTCGTCCGGCAGGAACTTGAGGATAGGTGACTGCAAGCCCTCACGGCCACTACCGAGGTCATTGACTTTAATATAGGCCAGGCCCTTGGCACCGTAATTGCCGACAAAGTCCGTGTAGTCATCGATTTCCTTGCGGGACAACTTGCCGCCATTGGGCACATTGAGTGCGGCGACCCGGCCGTTTTCCATTTTTGCCGGGCCGGCAAAGACCTTGAACTCGACATCCTGCATCAGATCCGAAACATCGGTCAGTTCCAGCGGGTTACGCAAGTCCGGTCGATCGGTGCCGAAGCGTTGCAGGGCCTCTGCATAGGTCATGCGCGGAAATGGTGTGGGTAAGTCAACACCGATCCCCTCACGGAACAGGGTAATGATCATCTCTTCCATGATCATCATGATTCCTTCCTCGTCCATAAAGGAGGTCTCGATATCGAGCTGAGTGAATTCCGGTTGCCGATCGGCGCGCAGGTCTTCGTCCCGGAAGCAACGAACGATCTGGTAATAGCGATCCATGCCGGACATCATCAGGATTTGTTTGAACAATTGTGGTGACTGCGGCAGGGCAAAGAAGTTACCGGGTTGCGTGCGGCTTGGTACCAGGTAATCCCGGGCGCCTTCCGGCGTGGCCTTGGTCAGCATCGGTGTTTCAATTTCCAGAAAGCCCCTGTCGCCAAGATAATGTCGCATGATGCCGGCAACCTTTGCCCGCAGGCGCATGTTGGCCTGCATCTCGGGACGGCGCAGGTCAATGTAGCGGTAACGCAACCGGGTATCGTCTGCGACATGCTCATCATCCAGCTGGAAGGGCGGGGTTTTGGCACGATTTAAGATCTGGATCTCGTGGCCAAGCACTTCGACCTCACCGGTGGCCAGGTCCTTGTTCACGGTGCCTTCGGGACGCCGCCTGACCTTGCCGTTGATGCGCAGGACAAATTCGTTACGGACGGAGTCTGCGATCGCAAAAGGTTCCGGACGGTCCGGATCGAAGACAATCTGGGCTACGCCGTAGCGATCACGCAAATCGATGAAGATTACACCGCCATGGTCCCTGCGCCTTTGAACCCAGCCGCAGAGTTCAACCTGGTCGTCGAGATGGGAAGTATTGAGATGTCCGCAATAATGTGTGCGCATGGCCTGTCTCGCCTGGCGAGCTAGTCTCCTGCCGGAACAAAAGGCGGCATATTACGAGCCAGCCGTAGTTTGCGCAAGCTTATCCTTGGCTTCTGGCTTGATGACAACGCCCAAGGAAATGATGTATTTGAAGGCTTCTTCCACGGTCATGTCGAGTTCAGTCACACTTTCTTCCGGATACATGACGATGAACCCGGAGGTCGGATTGGGTGTGGTGGGCACGAAAACAGAGACCAGGTTGCGGCCGGATTTTTCACAGGCCTTTTCCAGGCCCTTATTGGACAGGAAGCCGAGGCACCAGACGTCTTCTTTCGGGTATTCCACCAGCACCACCTTGCGGAAGGGCCGGCTGTCTGAACCAAAAAAGGTTTCCAGTACCTGCTTGACACTGGTGTAGATTGTTCGGACCAGTGGAATGCGTCCTAGGATCGATTCCCAGAGATTCACCATTCGCCGGCCAAACAGGTTGGCCGCAAACATACCGGTAATGAGGAGAATAAAGATACCGACAATGATCCCAAAACCGGGAATGGAAAAGCCTAATACTGTTTCCGGACGAAACTCCGGCGGAATCAGCAGGATGGTCCTGTTCAAGAGATTGATCAAAAGCCGGATAACGACCACGGTCGCCGCCAGTGGCAACCATACCAGCAAGCCGGCGATGAGGTATTTACGTAAGTTATGCATCATGACTTTTCAACTTTGGCGGTTTTTTCACTGGACTTTTCCTTGCCGACGGTTGTAGCGGCATTATCAGTGCCTGTTTTTGTGTCAGTACCGCTCCCGGTTTTCGCGGTTTCGGCAGGCTGGGCGGATTTGCCATCGGCTTTATCCTTTGAATCCTTGGTTTGGGGCTTGTCCTTGAAATCCGTTACGTACCAACCGCTGCCCTTAAGATGGAAGGCAGCCGCGGATACCAGCTTTTGCAATGCTGGCTTATCGCAGGAGGGGCATTGGGTTAATGGCGCGTCACTGACTTTCTGGAGTTTTTCCAGTCGTACACCGCAACTGGCGCATTGATATTCGTAGATTGGCACGGCAAACCCTCAGTTCTTGGGAATGGCGGAGAAAATAGGGGCGACTGCAGATAAAATCAAGCATTTATGGGTCAAAACCCTCCCCGGTGACAGGAAAATCCGGATTCAGGGGAGCGGAGGTTGCCATATTGGAAATCTTCGGTATCATCGCCGCTTTATTTTTGGCGGCCGCCAGAACACTGAAAATGGGTCGTTAGCTCAGTTGGTAGAGCAGCTGGCTTTTAACCAGTTGGTCGAAGGTTCGAATCCTTCACGACCCACCATTCATTTCCTGGTTTTCTATCGTAGTATCTTTACAGCTTGGTCGCTTTCGCCCAGGTTAGATGAAAGATGCGGATACTTGCGCGCCATCTCGACAGTGTTCCATCCTCCCACCCCCTGTAAGACATACAGCGGTGTTCCTGCCGCACACGCCGGGTGCTTGCCACTGACAAATTAATAACATATAAGCAATTTTATTGTTGATTAGAATAATCTATTTCAGGGTCCCGATAAAATATTTTTCCATTTGTCGCCAGGCAAAATCGCTATGGTCGACGCCGTATCCTTTGTTGCGCATGGCTTCGGTTGCCTCGAGACCGCACCAAGGTATCATGGTGCCGGGTCCTGCAGGGTGTTTTAATAAATAAGCGGTAAAATCGTAGACTTTGTTTTCAATCACCATCCAACAATCATTTTTGGTGTCGTGTTCCGCTACTTCAGCCAAGGTATAGGTTTTTTCACTGGTTTCTGCTCCTTCATTTTGATCGGCAAGGACTTGAATGGCAACCATGGTGGCGATGCTGGACCAAAAAGCAATAAAAGCGGAAAAGCATAGTTTTTTCATAGTAAATTAAACTCCTCAGTATGAATGCGTTTTTTCGGCACACCAGCAGAGCGCAGAAATTTTTGCACGCACGTTTGCATGGCCTTAGGTCCGCACACATAACAGTTGCGCTTAGTAAAGTCTGGACAATGGGCTTGCACAAAGTCCGCTGTGATAGGCCCTTCGCGATAAAAGTAGTGCATGGTAACTTTGAAACCCGGCAGATCTTCGGCGATAGCCTGTAATTCGTCACGATACAGAGCCCGCGCTTCATCCTGTACACACAAGATGCAATGCACATTCACTTCGCTCTCTTTACTGGCAAAGTGCCGTGCCCTGCTTAAGAATGGAGTAATTCCGATGCCGCCAGCAATCCACAGTTCGCCGTCCTTATTGTAAGTGCTGGGGAAAAACGCACCATAGGGACCCTCCACCTGTACTTGACTGCCGAATTGAATGGACTGCAAGGCACGGCTGGCATCGCCCAAATCTTTTACCGCCACGCGCAAATTTGATTCGCTGGGTGGAGAAGATATTGTGTAGGGATGCTCCTCTGCGTAACCGGCACGCAGTTGTTTGTCATAGGGGGTGAAGTAAATAAATTGTCCTGATTCGTAATCCAATCGTTCTTGCTCTGGTTGTAATTCCAGTTCCACCACACTGGGTAAAGGTTTAGTCATGCCCACAACTCGGTAACGCAAACGGCCGTGACGTTCAAACCACAATTGTTTGGAAAACCCCCAGCGATACAGTATTGCCAACACGGCTAAGCCCGCATACAGGCTCCAGAGAATATGTTCCCACAAATAATTCTGCCGGGCCAACATGAAGCTGTGCACTAAAGCCAAGACTAAAGCCACACCGGCCAGCCTGTGCATGAGTTTCCAGCGTTGATAATTGGGTTCACCAAAAAAGGCGAAGCTGGGCGCTAAAAAAATCATCATCACAATTAAGGCCAACCAACCCAGAATAAACGGAATACTGTTATTGCCGGGAAATAAAATACTGACACCGGCATCGAGGGATACAGTGATGCCGGAAAATGCCAATAACACGGGATGTATTAACAACAATAAAAAAGATACGGCCGCCAAATGGTGATGGGTAGACCAGAGTTTGGTAAGCCCACCGAACAATTTGTCAAAACCGGGAACACGGCTGCTCAATATGGCCGCCACCAACATAAAACTGAGTCCCGCCACGCCGGCGAGCCGGCCCAGCGTATTAAGCACGACGGCCGTGGAATTCCAGTCTGCCGCCGAGGAAGTGAATAAAAATATCGCCGCCGGCAACAGGCCCAAAAACCATAGTAGAAGATTGGCGAGAGGTCGGTGCATAGAATCTACTCTTTAAAAGGCTAAGGAGTAACTTAATGTATACAAGTTAGTCAAAGGTTCGAATCCTTCACGACCCACCATTCATTTCCTGGTTTTCTAGCGCAGTTCCTTTACCGCTTCGTCGCTTTCGCCCAGGTTATCGACCCAGCGGATCGTAATCATGTCACCCGCCTTTGCACCGTTGAACACAAAAGAGAGATAGGGATTGGCGGAAACCGCCCGGCTCCAGTCACAATCGAGCAGCACAGTCTCCCCATGTTTTACCGTCAGCCTCTCAATGTAATGTGCTGGTATCAGCTGTTCTTTTTCTGCATCAAATTCATAGCCCGTATGCATTGGATGGCGGATGATCATCCTGACCGTGGCCTGATCATCTCGCAGGCTGGTCCTGACCTTGATAGAAGAACCCATCAGCCGCAGCCTCCCGCAATCACCTCGACAAATTTACGTGTTGAATACAATTGATCGTCCGCGCGTATGACCGCGATGATATCGGAAGATTCGCCCATTTTGATACGTGTTTCGATAAAACCCTGGCATAGAGGATGCAGCTTGAAATTGGCGATCAGCGGGTTCGGGTTTTTCTCAACCAGGATGGTGATGGAATGAACATTGGGTAATCCGGATTTGATGGCTAGTGGGACAACGGCACCGTTTTCGATTACATCATTAACATCGATCGTGAGTTTGTCGCTGGGCTTGATCGTCTCCCCGGGAAAAAATTCGGAGAGTGCGGCATCCAGGTTATAGGCAGCAAAGGCGGGACTGCGTTCACGGCCGAAGGCCTTTAGAGGCGCCAGCAATTGTATTAAACCACTGCCCAGGATTCCCAGGACTAGGACACTGCGATTGACAAACTGGCGTCTGGATTGATTCATAATTTTTACAATTTAAGCTCTTTCTCGATCGACAGCTCATATTCCAGCTGGGTCAACCGTGCCTCGATACGTTCAGCCTGGTAATAGTCCGGTGAGTACTGATGTTGTGCATACTTGAGTCGTTCAATCGCCAGTTGGGTATCGCCAATGATGTAATAGTATTCCGCTTTTGCTATTCCGGCCTCAACTGGCGAGCCGGCCGAAGCCTCCGCCTGTGACAACAGATCATAGTAAAGCAGGTCATTGGCATATTCCCGGTTAGAACCTCGTAGCACCTCTCGGGCTGCCGCTGCATTGCCTGCATCCAGATAAGCGCGGGTGAGGCCCAGCACTACCGGCCGGTAATTGGGATATAATTTGTCTGTCTTTTCATATATTGCAACAGCTCTCTGAAAATTTCTCTGTGCCGAAGCCAGTTTTGCAGCCGCGATCAGGTAGGCAGAATTTTCCGGTGATTGCGACAGCAGATATTCGAGTTGGATTGCAGCCTGCTCAAAATGATTGGCCCGGGTAAGGGCGATGACATAACCATAACGTGCGGATTCCATATCCGGATAGCCGGAGCCTTGAAGTTTCTCTTCAAAAAACATGATAGCCTCACCGGGATCCTGAAATGAAACAGCCGTAAGTTTGGCGCGCACAAGCTTGAAGGTGATGCTGTCTTTATGATGTTGTGTTTCATATTGTGCTGCCCTGGCCTTGGAATCAGCCACGCGGTTTGTCGTCAGCGGGTGGGTCTGCAGATATTCCGGTGCGGCACCCCGATACCGGGATGCGTCCAGTAGCCGCTCGAAAAATGACGGCATCCCTTCAGGATCAAACCCTGATCTTGCGAGTAACTGCATACCGACCCGATCGGCCTCTTCTTCATTACTGCGGGTAAAATTAATCTGGTATTGGGTACTGGCCCCGCCGATGATGGTCAATGCGGCCTGTGCTGCAGCCGGATTGACGATAGCCAGTAACACCGCACCGAGCAGGGCTGCGGCGGTGGGCGCGCTCAGTTTGCTGGCCGCTTCATAGGTGCGTGCCATGTGGCGCTGGGTAACATGTGATATTTCATGGGCCAGCACGCCGGCCAGTTCACTTTCACTTTGGGCATTGATAATCACGCCACTATTAATTCCTACCACACCACCGGGTGCTGCAAAGGCGTTGATTGCCGGATCCTGTATTACAAAAAACACAAAGGGCAGACGGTTGTCGTCGCTATTGGCAACCAGTTGGTAACCGATGGATTGAATATAGGATTCAACTTCCGGGTCATCGACCATAGTGGCGTATCGCCTGACCTCACGCATGACAGCCTGGCCTAGGCGGCGCTCAACTTCAGGAGAGATCACTCCGCCAGAAGGATCACCGATATCAGGCAGGTTTTGCTCGGTGGCCGCGGCGGGAGGGCTGATGGCAAATACCAATATTGCCAGCAGCAAGGTATGGATTATGTTCACTGTTCTGGTTTCGTCATGCGTTAACAGATATATTGAGTTGCTGCCCCGGGAACAAGTTCCACGGCGCAGCCTGTTCAGAAAATTATCTTGTAATGAAGGCTGTATGGATAGCAGGCGTTTCCTGCGATTTTACAGCAGTCATCGAGTTCCTTGAATCATATTACATGGGGAGTATTACATGGGTGAGAGCAGTAATGCCTTTTACGCGCAATCCGGAGGTGTCACCGCAGTCATCAATGCCACGGCCTGCGGGCTACTGGAAACGGCCCGTCAGAACGTTGATCGTATTGGCAAGGTCTATGCCGGTCGCAACGGTATCATTGGTGCATTATCCGAGGACCTGATTGACACCAGCCAGGAATCGGATGCGGACATTGCCGCGCTCAGACATACACCATCCGGCGCATTCGGCTCCTGTCGCTATAAGTTGAAAGGACTTGAAGAAAGCAAGGCACAATATGCACGCCTGATCGAAGTGTTCAAGGCACACAACATCCGTTACTTTTTCTATAACGGCGGTGGCGATTCTGCAGACACCTGTCACAAGGTATCGCAACTCTCGGACCGGATGGGATTCCCGATCCAGGCCATTCATATTCCCAAGACGGTTGATAACGATCTGCCGATTACTGATACCTGCCCCGGCTTTGGTTCGGTCGCCAAGTATATTGCCATTTCGACCCGCGAGGCCTCTTACGATGTTCGCTCCATGGCCCGTACTTCCACCAAGGTGTTTGTGGTCGAGGTTATGGGCCGCAATGCCGGCTGGATCGCGGCGGCCGGCGGGCTGGCTGCGGACAATCATAACGACATACCGGTTGTGATCCTGTTTCCCGAGGTTCAATTCAATCAGGATGCATTCCTTTCAAGGGTCAAGGCCAATGTTGAAAAGTACGAATACTGTACTGTGGTCGTCTCGGAAGGCGCCAAGTGGCCGGACGGAAAGTTCCTGGCAGAACAGGGCACAAGGGATGCCTTTGGCCACGCCCAGCTGGGTGGTGCAGCGCCGGTGGTGGCCAACATGATCAAGGACGCCCTGGACTATAAATACCATTGGGCCGTGGCGGATTACCTGCAGCGTTCTGCCCGCCATATTGCTTCCAAGACCGATGTCGACCAGGCTTATGCCCTGGGCAAGGCGGCTGTGGAAATGGCGCTTGCTGGCGAAAATGCGATCATGCTGACGATCGTTCGTATTTCGGATTCGCCTTACTCATGGGAGATTGGCAAGGCGGCCCTCGAAGATGTGGCCAATGTTGAGAAGAAAATGCCGAAGTCATTTATCAGCAAGGACGGGTTCGGGATCACTGACGATTGCCGTCGCTATCTCAGCCCGCTCATCAGTGGCGAGGACTACCCACCGTATGAAAATGGTATGCCGGTTTACGTTACGCTCAAAAATCAGATAGTCGGGAAAAAATTGAAAGACGAATTCAAAATCTGATCAGTCAGTAAATAAAAAAGGCCGCCCATGGGCGGCCTTTTTTATTACTAGCGGTAACGGATTAAAGTAGCGGCGCAATCACCAGGCTGACGATTGCCATGACATTGATCAGGATGTTCATGGAAGGACCAGATGTGTCCTTGAGGGGGTCACCTACAGTATCACCGACCACGGTAGCCTTGTGCACATCGGAACCCTTACCACCAAGGTTACCTTTTTCGACAAACTTTTTGGCGTTGTCCCAAGCACCACCGGCGTTGGCCATCATCAGGGCCATCATCACGCAGCAGATCAAGGCGCCGCCCAGCAGCCCGCCAAGGGCTTCGGCACCCAGGCCGAAACCGACTATGACCGGCGCCAGTACCGCCAGGGCCCCCGGCAGGATCATCCGCTTCAGCGCGGCACGGGTAGCGATGTCCACGCATCGGGCAGTATCCGGTTTGCCGGTTCCTTCCAAAAGGCCGGGGATTTCACGGAACTGGCGACGAATCTCATGGATCATTTCAAAGGCAGCATCCCCTACGGCGGTCATGGTGATCGAGCTGACCAGGAACGGGAAGATCCCGCCCAGGAACATGCCGGCCAGGACCAGTGGATTATTAATGAGTAATTCAAAACCCGGGTTGTGCAGGGAAACGGTTTCGATAAAAGCACTGATGATTGCTAGGGCCGCAAGGGCCGCGGCGCCAATCGCAAACCCTTTACCGATAGCGGCCGTGGTGTTACCCAGTTCATCCAGGGAGTCAGTGATATCACGTGTGTCTTTGCCCAGTTGTGCCATCTCGGCAATACCGCCGGCGTTATCAGCCACCGGTCCATAGGCATCGATGGCCATGGTAATGCCCACGGTACCCAGCATGCCTACCGCGGCAATGCCCACGCCGTAGAGGCCGGCAAAGTGGCTGGCGAAATAGATGATGGCGCAGATGGTGAGCACCGGAATGGCAACGGACTGCATGCCTGTCGCCAGACCACCGATAATCACAGTGGCTGGACCGGTCTCACCGTCTTTCGCAATCTTGCGTACCGGGGGACCGCCCGTGTAGTACTCAGTCACAAGTCCGATAATGATGCCGCCAATAGCGCCTACCAGCACGGCGGCCCAAACGTTGGCGACCGCGCCAAATTGTGTCACCACGAAGTAGGCTGAAATAATAAACAGTACTGAAGCGCCCATAGTGCCCAAACGCAAGGCGACCTCGGGGCTCTTGCTGGAAAATATTTTCACGGTGAGGATGCCCAACAAGGAACAGATGATGCCGGCAGAGGCCAGGGCCAGCGGCATGAACATCAGGGTTTGCTGGTTATTGGCCAGGTTCATGATCTCTTCAGCGTGCATGGTCGAGGCGATTGCCAGGGTGGCAATCATGGCACCGCAATAGGATTCAAAAATGTCAGAGCCCATGCCAGCCACGTCGCCGACATTGTCGCCGACGTTATCGGCAATTACGCCCGGGTTGCGGGGATCGTCTTCCGGGATACCAGCCTCGACCTTGCCCACCAGGTCAGCACCAACATCAGCACTCTTGGTAAAGATGCCGCCGCCAACACGGGAAAACAGGGCCACGGAGGATGCACCCATGCCGAAACCGTGGATCACATGTGCGGTCTGCGGGTCGCCGCCAAACAGTAAATAAAGAAAGCCCAGACCCAACAGCCCCATGGCGGCCACGGTCAGGCCCATAATGGAACCACCAAAGAAGGCTATGGTGAGTGCTTCGGGGGCACCCTGTTTGTTGGCAGCTACCGTGGTACGCACATTGGCTTGCGTGGCAGTGTACATGCCAATGAAGCCGGCCGTGGCAGAACAGACAGCACCGATCAAGAAAGCCAGGGCACTGCGCCAGCCCAGCTCGGAGAAGTACAGGGCGATGATGCAGATCAGGCAAAAGATCGCCAGGCGCAGGTACTCGCTTTTCATGAAGACCATGGCGCCCAGGTGAATCTGGTTAGATATCTCGGTGACAGGCCCTTCGCCGGCAGGCGCGGACCTGACCTTTAAATACACCAGGAACGCGGCAAACATACCAAAGATGCCCAGACCTATGGGCAGGTAGGCTATAGAAGACATAGGAAACCCCTTAGAAATACATTAAAAATAAGATTGTTATTTTCCCCGGCCGGGCAATCCTGCGCCCGCAAAACCCGCAAGTTATACCTAACCCCGGTCAGGCTGTAAAGCTGCTCCGTGGTCCAGGACCAGTGATCCGGGTAATTGCGATTAAAAAGGCAGCTTGCTTCTGTAAAATAGGAACCATCAAGAAACAAAGGGCCGTTAATGAATATACTCATCTCAATGAGCTTTATGCTGCTGTTCACTGCCATGGAACCGCAAAGCGTTGCCCGGGAAGATTATTTTCGCAGGGAATGTGATGCCGGGAACCGGCAGGCCTGTGAAAAACTGGAGGCCCTGATGTCTGGCAAGGTTGTGGGTGAAAGATTAACGGCCCGATCAGCGGAATTCTGGAAAGAAGTGGATACGGAGCCCCTGCTGCTGGATGAGAAACGCCCCAACCTGAGAGCTGCCTACCCTCTGGTAATGCGGGATTTCATCGCTATGGAACAGGCTGCGGGCGCCCCTGTTCAGTTGGATGAATCACGATTGCCGCGTTGCGCCGCCCACTACCACAATTACTGGATAAACCGGAAGCTCTGGTACCCCTCTACTGAAGAGGGCACTCCTGACTGGCCGTCGATCTACGAATTCATAGTCGATCACTATTACGGATTCTGCCTGAAGAACTGATTCAGCAACGTGCTTGTCTCAAAAATTGGCAGCCCCATTACCCCGGAATAGCTTCCCTCGAGCCGCTCAATAAAAATGGCAGCCCGGCCCTGGATTGCATAACCTCCCGCCTTGCCCAAAGGTTCATCCGTCTCACAATAGCTGACAATCTCATTCACGCTTAATGGCTTGAAAGAGACATGGCTGATACTGGTTTTTACCAGCTGCTGATCTCCTTTTACAATTGCAACAGCGGAATATACTTCATGTCTTCGACCTGATAACTCTCTTAACATGGATGCGGCATGTTCCGGTGTAACAGCCTTGCCGAGTATAGTGTTATCGAGTACCACGCTGGTATCGGCACCAATTACCAGGCCATCATCATTGCCCGGTTCCAATGAATTGAATCCGGAACGGGCCTTTTCCAGGGCCAGGCGTTTGACATAGTCACGGGGATGTTCATCACCGTTCCAGTGTTCATTGATCTCACCGTCGATAATTTCGAACTCGATACCCATTTGCTTGAGCAGTTCCTGCCGGCGTGGGGATTTTGAAGCAAGATAGATATTCATACCTCTGATTTACATGGATGATTCAGAGTTGTATTTCCTGCTGTTGTAACTTTTGGTCAGTCATTGGTTACACATTCACCGGTTTTATCAGGAAGTGATCATTTTTTATCGTTTTAGTTTAATGATAGATCATCCGGTACTGATGTGGTGTTATCATGTAGATATTCCATGGTAACTTCGTTGCCAAACTGCCTTTTAAATGCCTCGGTGGCAGTGGTGACAGTTATGGCAACAATAATTCCTGTAAACATGATGCCAGCCAGAGCAACGATGATTGAAAGTGATTTTGCGGCATTCTTTTTTGGTCGGATGTCACCATAGCCCACGGTTAATGCCGTTATGAAAGACCAGTAAAACGAATCGAATTTACTCCAGCCTTCCATTCGACCTACAATCTGCCCCAGCACTACAATCAGAACAATAAAGAAGAGCAGTAATGGTAATACCAGCAAAATTACTGCCAGGAACAAATCGATAAATGTAAGTGTAAATTCCACGATCTATTCACCATATGTCATGAGCCAATAAATCGTATGATATCAAGACTCACCTAAATAATGTCACCTTTTGACTTCTGCTCACAGAGATATCCGGATGGTTTTTTATGAGTGAAATAAGCTTTAACCCAAGCCACTTGTTCTGGAATTCATCTAAAATAATGACAGCAAATATCAGTGCTTTGAATATATAATCGGTAAGTACCCGGACAAACTCTTGCAGCTTGCTTTGCTTGTCAATCAGGCCAATACAAATTTGTGATCCTTCGATGCCTGACCTGTTTCTTCAAGTGTACGGTCTTTTGACCACCATGCGCATTGATGGAGTGCGTGTAAATCTTATATCTGTGCATTATTTTAATGTGTATATGACTTTACAAATGTATTTCTCTCAACGGAGGCGTATCTCACACAGTAATTCAGCCCCTTACTCCACAGTCGTTATTATCGGTTGAATCATTATTGATTTTGGCTATATATTTAAAAATCCTAATTTTTCAATGAGATGCGAGAGAAAGCAAGTATAGTGTGAGAGCTAAAAGTATGTCTACGGGCATGCTGGATTACAGAATATCCACAAGTGTTTGAGTGTAGTAGGCCTGTGGCTATGGTAATATTAAAACTTTCAAGACCAGCGCGGGTCTTAATTTATATGCGCATAAATCCCTTCATATTGACTATCCTGGCAGCATTGCCAATGACAGTGGCGGCCGAAGACGACCTGGCCTATAAATGGGTCGATGCAGACGGCGTGACAAATTTCTCTGATACCCCCCCTGTTTCAAAAAGTAACATAGTGGAAGAAGTCGAGCCCATCGCTTTGCCTGGTGACTATATGATAGTGACTGACCCTGCAGGAGATTACTACTCCATTGACAATCAATGGAAGCGCCTGAATGCGGAGCGACTCGAAAGAGAAAAACTCGCCATGGAGCAAGAATGGGCCCGCATTGAACGTTCCCGCCTTAATCGCAATGCTGAACTAGAGGCTACAAGCGTGGATATAAGACCTGGAGTTTTTTATGGCGGGCATCCTGCATTTTTGTATCCGCGACCGTTTATCCCTGGTCATAAAAAGCCGCATCATAAGAAACATAAACAACCGGCATTTTCCCATAGTTTGCCACGCAAGGAATTCAGGCCTCGCAAGCAGAAACTCTTCGGCAGGTCTTCAGTCGGCCATGCTCGAGGTTACAGTGACCTGGAACGTGTTCCTTCCCGAGGGCCGAGATGAACAGGTAATTTCAGATCAGACAATTAAAGACTTTTCAGCATCAGGCAGGTACAACCAAATACAATGCCATAGTTCCATTATCTGTAATTTTTTTCTTCTCAATTTTCATTTGGCTTCTATCAATAAGAGTGGGCAAACCACCAGAGGACATGAATTGTCGATAGTTTCTAAAGTGCCTGCTTCCAGCTGAAAATTCAGATATGAAAATAATTGTTTTAAATAAGGAACCAAGGGGTAAACGAGCTTTTCCAGCGTGGAAATCAATAACCAGAACACGCCCATTTTGTTTAACAACACGGTGCATTTCTTTAAGTACTTTATAGCGAATATTATCATCCATCTCATGCAACACGAGCATACAAAGTACAAGATCAAAAAAATCAGAATTAAAAGGTATTTCTGTTGCGTCTGCTTTCCGGAGATCAACATTTTTACCAAGACGTGCTTTAGCCTTCTCAAGCATTGATGGAGAGGTATCTATTCCGTACAGACTACATCCAAAATTACGATACATCTCCAGGTGCAAACCGGTTCCGCATCCAATATCCAGAATTGATGAGTCTCGTGATGGAGTAAACATTCTTAATCCCATGAATCGAAGGCCTTTATTCATCGGTTCAAAGATTCGATCATAGATAGCAGCAACATGCTTATATGGATCATTATTCATAGTATTTGGCTTGTACTCTTAAAAGCAGAATAAAATTACACTCTTTCAGCTCTTATTCGCGGTGATAAGGATGGTTCTGTGTGATTGACCATGCTCTGTAAATCTGTTCAGCCAGGACTACACGTACCAAGGCATGTGGCAAAGTCAGTCTCGAGAGAGACCAGATGAAATCAGCTTCTTCTATTAATGTATCATGCAGTCCATCAGCACCACCGACTACAAAAGTAATGTCTCTTCCGGATTTCCGCCAATCTTCAAGATTCCTGGCAAGCTTTAAACTGGTGAAATGCTTGCCGTTATCATCAAGCACAATGACGAGGGATCTATTTGGAATGGCAGCGCGGATCCGTTTGTCTTCTTCCTTAATAATATTTCGTTCAGAACCGGGTTTGCTACTGTTAACCGGTGGAACTTCTATGAGGTGTAAACGCAGATCTTTTGGCAGTCTTTTGTTGTATTCCTTGAAGCCTTCATCAACCCAGCCGGGCATACGCTTGCCAACAGCAACAAGACTGGATTTCATGATCAGGTCGCAGACCTTCTGGACTCTGTATCCCAGAGTTTTTCGAGTTGATAATACTCACGTATGGGTGGGCGCATGATATGAACGATAATGTCACCAAGATCAATCAGTGCCCAGTCTCCTTCCTCGACACCTTCACTGCCAAGGGGCACCAGTCCCTTATCCTTAACAGATTGCTCAACTTTGTCTGCCAGTGCCTTAACCTGACGGTTTGAATTACCGGTGGCAATTATCATGTAGTCCGCAATGGAAGTGATGCCACGGACGTCGATATTTCTTATATCAATAGCCTTAAGATTCTCAAGTGCATCTATCACAAGTTTATTCAATTGTTCTACCGTCATCATCTATTCTTTTTTATAGAGATCATGCTGTTTAATGTATTCTATGACGGTTTGTGGGAGCAAACCGGTCGGATCATTGTTGTTTTCAAAAATGTCGCGGAGGCGTGTAGCTGATATATCGATCATAGGTACCTCCGTAAGATACACACAGCCAGCGGTCTGTTTTTTTAATTTTGATGCATCACTGGTTTGCTGCTGATTGAGCAGTTCACGTATTTGATCTTGTTCCGGATCAAGCGGGTGTCCGGGCCGCCGGACGACTATCAGATGTGCATAATTGATCAATTCCTTCCAGCGTTTCCAGATATGAAGCCTGTTAAATGAATCTGTACCAAGGATGAAGCACAATGATGCTTTCTTATTCTGTTGCCGGAGTTCTTCAAGTGAGTCGATGGTATAGGTGACGCCACCCCTGTTGATATCACAATCTTCTATCTCAAGACCATCGGAAATTTCTGTAGCCATGCGCAACATCACCAAACGTTGTGTTGAATTGGCTATAGTCAGGTTGCGATGACCAGGATCGTTCACCGGCATCAGTCGGACTTCATCCAGTTTAAGTTTTTCCCGGCATTCTATCGCTGCACGTAAGTGACCGTTATGGACCGGGTCAAAAGTTCCACCTAGAATCCCTATGCTTCGCATGTGGCTTCCAGCGTATTCAGAATTTGAGGTGAAGTAAAACGACCTGGGTGAAGAGGTGAAATCATCAGTTGGTGCTTATGTCCGGATCTGGCCTTCTCCAATGACAATATATTTTTGTGAAGTGAGCCCTTCCAGTCCCACCGGGCCACGAGCATGAAACTTGTCAGTGCTGATCCCTATCTCAGCACCTAGCCCGTATTCGTAACCATCAGCAAAACGGGTAGACGCGTTGGTCATGACAGAACTCGAATCCACTTCCCGCAGAAACCGCCGTGCATTGGCCTCGTTTTCGGTGACGATGCTGTCCGTATGATGAGATCCGTAAGCTTCGATGTGATCCAGAGCCTCGTCCAGGTTATCGACAATCTTTAGTGAGAGTATAGGCGCGAGGTACTCGGTATGATAGTCCTCGTCAGTTGCAGCCTTGATACTCGGCAGTAATTTTTGTGAACGCTCACAACCACGGATCTCAACATGAGCCTCGTCATAGAGGGGGCCGAGTTTTTCCAAAACAGGTTTCGCGACTGCCTGGTGAATCAACAGTGATTCCATGGTATTACAGGTGCCGTAACGCTGGGTTTTGGCGTTATAGGCTATGTCTACTGCTTTTTTCAGATCGGCATCCTTGTCAATATATACATGACAAATGCCATCGAGATGTTTAATTACCGGCATCTGCGCTTCGGCACTGACTCGTTCAATCAACCCCTTGCCACCACGCGGTACAATAACGTCCACGTATTCAGGCATGCGCAATAATTCTCCGACTGCAGCCCGGTCACTAGTTTTGATCACCTGTACGGCATCCTCGGGCAGACCTGCGGACTTAAGCCCGTCACGAATGCAGTTCGCGATCGCCTGGTTGGAATTCAGGGCCTCAGAACCACCACGCAGGATGGTGGCATTACCGGACTTGAGGCACAGTCCCGCAGCATCGGCGGTGACGTTGGGGCGTGATTCGTAAATGATGCCGACCACGCCCAGCGGGACGCGCATCTTGCCCACCCTGATGCCAGAAGGTCTATCTTTCAGGTCCGTAATCGTGCCAACGGGATCTTCGAGTTTGGCCACCTGGCGCAGACCATCAGCCATGGCGGTAATCCGTTCCGGTGTAAGTTCCAGGCGATCCAACAGCGCCATATCCAGACCACTTTCGGTCGCTGTATGCATGTCGGTTTCGTTGGCTTTTAACAGGTTCTTTTCCTGCCCGAGGATGATATCGGCGATTGCTTCCAACGCCCTGTTCTTGCTTGCGGTGTCGGCACGCGCCATGATCCGCGCTGCTGCACGGGCACGTTTGCCGGTATCAAGCATGTATTCTTTAATATCCATGATAATGAGTGTTCAGGTAAGCTCCATTTTGAAAGATGGGGCCAGGTGCAGTGGTTTTCCAGCGAGTGCCATGAAAAAAGACTCGAACATTCCCCAGGCCTGTGAGCGCTCGGAACTCTTGATCTTTTGATCGATCCTAACGGCCTCACGTAACAGCCGCTGTAGACCCCGGCTATGGTGCCGCCGGATTGCAGCCTTGATTGCAAACTTGCGGGCATTGTCCCAGATTCGCAGACTTGAGAGTAGCTTATCTACCGGTTCGCCTTTTTCTACAAACCAGGCTATATCGCAGAGGCGACGGAATTCCCACATCAAGGCGCCGTATATACCAGCGGGATCAAGGCCCTCGCTGCGCAGCCCATCCAGCATATGCAAGGCTCGTTTAGCATCCCCGGTCATCGAGGCAACCACCATTTCAAAGACATCGAAACGGGAGGAATCGGAAACACAACGCATGACGTCCTCGGTGCCTACTTCGGCATATTCCGCCAGTAAACAGAGATTATCTATTTCCTGTTTGGCAGCAAGGAGGTTGCCTTCCACCCGTTCCGCGATCAGTTTTGCCGCATCCACGGTGATGCTTTTACCTTTTTGGCGCATGCGATTGCGAATCCAGTCGGGCAACTCGCTGATATTCACCGGCCAGATCGGCAAGCAAATACCGATCTTGTCGAGAGCGCTATACCATTTGCTTCTCTGGGCCTGCTTGTCCAGGCGATCGCAGGTAATTATCAGCACGGTATCGGCTGGACGACTGTTGGCATAATCAACGAGTACAGCACCACCTTCCCTGCCGGGTTTGCCCATGCGCAGTTCTATCAGTTTTTTCGACGAAAATAACGACACGTTGGCCAGCTCATCGGTCAATGACTGCCAGTTAAAATCCTTGGTGGCTTCCAGTACAACCCGTTCCTCAAAACCGTCATGGCGTGCAAACTCACGTACCTGATCAGCACATTCGATCATCTGTAACGGTTCTTCGCCACTGATGATGTACACTGGCGCCAGTCCATTGTGTTCCAGATTGTTTTGCAGTTGCTCAGGTTTCAGGCGCATTAATTTTGTCGTGCAATGGCTTCCAGGCGGCGCATAATAGCCACTGCTGCCTGGTTTCGGATATCAATACGCAGTGTTGTGTCTTCCTCGAACTTGCCGAGAGCATTGGTATCATCGAAGGTGTAGTCACGCTCTGCTGTGATTGATTCCGAATCGATTAGTTGTTTACCATCCGGCCCGGTCACACTCATGAAGACCTGGTAACTTAACTGATATTCCTCGATCTTGCCGGTTTGCGGCGAGACACTGAGAACACTGCGGTCAAAGCTTTCGTTGGCCAGGGTAATCACATAGTCAGCCTGGTCGGCGCTGGCGGCAATGGGGATTTCAGCGATTTGTAGTTGTTTCCTGACTTCTGTTGCTAGCGATGTACCGCCTGCATTCAAATAGACCGGCGTTTGCTTGAATTCTCCCAGATGCTCACCACGCAGGTGAAAACCACAGGCACTTGCCGATGCCAGGATCAGCAAAGAGAGCAGCAATTTAATAACAGGTGAGTGGTATGGGGCATGCATGTTATGTTTCTCCGCTTCGCAGAGTATTACGAAACTACGATATTCACCAGCTTGCCAGGAACGATGATGACTTTGCGGATAGTTTTGCCCTCGACAAAGCGGCCAACGTTTTCATCGTCCAGCGCCTGTTCCTGAATCAATTCGTCCGTGGCTTCCACCGGAACCCTGACCCGTCCACGCAACTTGCCGTTAACCTGAACGATCAGCTGGATCTCATCCTGTTCCAGGGTTGCCTGGTCGGCCTTCGGCCATGCGGCATCCACAATCAGTTCTTCATGGCCCAGGGCATGCCAGATCTCGTTGGTGATGTGGGGGACGATGGGTGAGAGTAATAACACGGCCGTTTCCAGGCCCTCCTGCAGGATGGCGCGGCCATTGTCTGAATCATTATCTGATTGAGTCATTGCATTGATCATTTCCATTACTGCGGCGATGGCGGTATTAAATGTATAACGCCGGCCGATGTCATCATTCACCTTGAGGATAGTGCTGTGGATCTTGCGGCGCAGATTACGTTCTGCATCAGTCAGCTTGGATTGATCCAGTGTTGCGGTTTGACCTTTCTGAACATGATCATATGCGAGTTTCCAGAGTCGTTTCAGGAAACGGTAGGCGCCTTCCACGCCAGCATCCGACCACTCCAGGCTTTGTTCCGGTGGCGAGGCAAACATGGTGAACAGGCGAACGGTGTCAGCACCGTATTGATCAATGAGTGCCTGGGGGTCAACGGTATTACCCTTGGACTTCGACATCTTCGCCCCGTCCTTGAGGACCATGCCCTGGGTCAGCAGGTTGGTAAATGGCTCGTCCGATTTAAGGAGGCCTTCATCGCGCATCAGCTTGTGGAAGAAACGCGCATACAAAAGATGCAGCACCGCATGTTCAATTCCACCCACATACTGGTCCACGGGTAACCAGTAGTCGGCACGCTCATCCAGCATTGCCTCATTGTTATCGCGGCAACAATAACGGGCAAAATACCATGATGATTCAAAGAAGGTATCAAAGGTGTCGGTCTCACGCGTGGCCGGGCTGCCGTCCGGCAATGTGGTATTAATGAACTTATCCATCTTCTTTAACGGTGAGCCGGCACCTTCCAGCGCCACATCTTCCGGCAGCGTGACCGGAAATTTCGTGGCGGGATGGGTATTGCCTTCCTTGTCATAGAGCATGGGGATGGGACAACCCCAGTAACGCTGACGTGAGATCCCCCAGTCACGCAGGCGCCATTGCACGACTTTTTTACCCAGGCCTTTTTTCTCAAGGTCAGCGGCTATGGCATCAACAGCATCCTGGTAGGCAAGACCATCATATGCACCTGAGTTAATACACTTGCCTGCAGCCTTATCGGCATAGCATTTTTTCCATTTTTTGTTATCGAATGCTCCATCGTTGTGTTCCTTTAACAAGGAATTATCGATGACCTGTTT
>JBFFIE010000039.1:0-20444 GCA_041556555.1 Gammaproteobacteria bacterium | reverse complement strand
TGATCGATTAACAACAACGCAAACAGTGCCATCAGGTAAACAATGGAATAGGAAAAGGTTTGCATGGCTAGCCGGTCATTCTTATCAAACTGCATCCTGATTGCGTAATACAAGAACCCGCCACCCAGCAAAATAGCTCCTACCAGATAAACCGGGCCACTCATCACGGTTACAAACGGTAACAGGCTGACGATAAACAAGACGATGGTATAGAGCAGGATGTGCAGTCGTGTGTAGTCCGTGCCATGGGTCACCGGTAACATCGGGATATCTACACTCTGATAATCCTTCCAGCGGTATATCGCCAGCGCCCAGAAATGCGGTGGTGTCCAGGCAAAGATGATCAGAAACAACAACAGGGAATGGGGATCCAGGGTGCCGGTCACCGCAGTCCAGCCCAGCACCGGTGGTGCCGCGCCGGCTGCACCACCAATAACAATGTTCTGCGGCGTGGCGCGCTTTAAAAACATGGAATAGACAAAACCGTAACCAATCAGGGAAACCACAGTAAGTACCGCTGTGAGGACGTTGACAAAGTAAGTCAGGATCACCATGGACAGGGCGCCCAGGAAAAAGGCAAACACCACGGCATTCTGTAAACTGACCTTGCCCTTGGGCAGGGGCCGGCGCATGGTACGGGCCATGATCGAATCGATTCGATGATCGACCACGTGATTGATTGCCGCGGCAGAGGAGGCTGCCAGGGCAATTCCCAGTGTTCCAAAAAGCAGGGCTTGTAGCGGCACCATACCGGGAGACGCCATGAACATGCCGACAATGGCAGTAAAGACGATCAAGGCAACGATCTTGGGCTTGCACAGGGCAAGATAGTCCCTCCAGCTCGATACGTGCACGGCAATGCCGGACTGGTTATTCACACTAGACTCCCGGATGGTTTTGGAACAAGGACCTGATGCAGCAGGGTGACCAGGGTCAGCAATAATACCGCAGCTATCCCATTGTGTGCTACCGCGACCGGCAGGGGCAGTCGCAGCAGGACATTGGAAATGCCCAGCAGGATCTGCAGTGAGAGGACCAGCAGCAGGATGATACCGGTCATTCGCAAATCCTTTTTCAGAATCAGCCGTAAACCCAGCAGGCCGATGAACAGGGCGGTAATTACGGCGCCAATCCGGTGGGCCATATGGATCGCAGTCCGTCCTTCTGCCGGCAGTACGCCGCCCTCGTAATCCACGCCCAGTCCACGCCAGAGGATAAACCCATCCTGGAAATCCATCGGTGGCCACCAGCTACTTTGACAGGTTGGGAAATCCGGGCATATTAGTGCTGCATAATTGGCACTGGTCCAGCCGCCCAGGGAAATCTGCAGTGCCACGATCACTATCGCAGCAAGGGCCCAAGGGGTAATACCGGGATGGCCGGTAACTATGGCCAATGACGGGTCCCGCAATTTCAGATTTAGCCAAAATAGCAAGGAAAGGATCGTCAATCCGCCCAGGAGATGAGCCACCACGATAACAGGCTTGAGCAACAGGGTGACCGTCCACATACCCAACAAGGCCTGGAATACGACCAGAATGGCGATTAGGGTCGGCAGGCCGGCCCCAATCTCCAGGGAATTTCGCTGGCGCCATGCCATGATTGCAATGGCAAAGATTAACAGGCCCAGGATCCCGGCGGCGTAGCGGTGCATCATTTCCTTCCAGGCCTTGCCGCTCTCGAAGGGCCGATCATAAAGGTGTTCCGTATCGGCAATTCCCCCCGAAACAACCATCTCTCCGTAACAGCCGGGCCAGTCAGGACAACCAAGGCCAGCGTGGGAAAGCCGAACATATGCGCCCAGCACCACCACAAACAGGGCAAGAACCACGGCCACCCTGGCACATATTATGAACAGCCTATTATTCATTTGGTCATCAATCCAGTTTCGAGATCCTTAACAGGCGCTTCATGTCTTTGATGATCCCGGAAGGATCCGTGCCCTGTGGGTAACAGATGACCAGAAACCCGGCCGGATCGACCAGATAAATGGCATTGTTCGTATCGACGGCTTCGACAGCGAGTAATTTCCCAAAGTCCTGCTGGCTTGCCGGGGCGAACAGTACCTGGTGGCCAGGATAGTCTGCAAATAATTCCTCTGTGTTTTCAAGGTACGACTTGTTACTGAAAAACGTGACCCGTTGGACGCGTTGCATCTCCTTGCCCATGGCCAGCCGAATCTGGCGCATCGAATATATATTGTTTTGACATTGCTCTTTGCAGTCACCTAGAGCAGGGCTCAACAGCGTCCACTTATCATGCAGGCCATGTTTCTTGCCGGTAATCGGATCCGTCAACATTACATTCTGCAGTTGCCGGGCAGGCTGTATCAGAATCCCATGTTCTGTGCCGCCGGATCCAGGTTTGTAATCGGTGAAAAACACCAGGAACCAGGAGGCGAGGATTGGCAACAGGAACAGTGCCGCGACAATGGTGATTGTGAGGCGTGCCTTCCGTGCTCTGTCTTTCTGCTCTTCACTCATTGCTTTTGTCTTTATGTAAATTAACCACGATAAATATCACCAGCAAGGTGGCTGCAAGTGCAAACCACTGAAAAGCATAACCCAGGTGCATAGCCTCATCCGAACCAGGCAGTGCCCATTGCCTGGTCAATCCAAATGGTGACTCCTTTTCCAGCCGCACAATAAACGGTGCCAGTTTTTCATTCAGCAAGTTTGATAACTTACCGATGTTGATGCTCTGTGCCCGGATGTTATTTTGTATCGATTCAACCGCTGTCTCTTCCAGGGTAATACCGGTTGAGGGAACGCCTTTAATGATGCCCTCAAGTGTGACCGTACCATTGGGCAAATCCACTTCCGGCAACAGCGTTCTGTCTGAGCCTGCTGCGATCCAGCCGTAATTGATCAATACTGACTGATCGCTGCCGACCGGACTAAACAAAACATAGACATAGTAGCCCGCCTTGCGATTCAGCACTTGGTTGTCCAGAAAGATTTTCCTTTCTCCTTTAAACTCACCACTTAACTCAATATGTCTCCAGTAGAGCTCTTCCGGATCCGCTGACAACATCCTTTCATTCAGTTTAATGGCATCAGCCTGTTTGCGTTCAAGGAACACGTTGTGCATCACACGTTTTTGTTCGGCCCTGTCGAGCTGCCAGAAACCAAGAGCAATCAGGCAAGGAAATACCAGTACTGTTATTAACGTAGGCAATATTCCCGCTTTGAACTGGTACCTGCCAATCATTAACATTTTAATCGACCAATTTGCTGTTATTCGTGAACATCAAGCGTATACTTCGTATCCTGTACGACAAATCTAAGTGTTAAAAATGAGTCTTGCATTCATATTTAAATTAATCGTTTTCCTGTTGCTGGCAATCATCATCGTTTCGCTTGCTTCTGGCATGTTTTTCCTTGTCAGGGACAAGGGATCATCCGACAATACAGTTAAATCCCTGACCGTCAGGATCTCTTTATCAATACTGCTTTTTATATTACTGTTTATCGGAATGGCCACCGGGTTGATAGAACCACACGGTCTGTTTCCTGAACAGGCAACAGAAACAGAAAGGGCGCTGCAATAGCAGCGCCCTTTTTTACATGCTTGCCTCTGTCTAGATCCAGTAAACGAAAATAAACAGACCTAACCATACTACGTCTACAAAGTGCCAGTACCAGGCAACACCTTCAAAGGCGAAATGGTCGTGTTCACTGAAGTGACCCTTGATGGATCGGATCAGGATCACCAGCAACATGGTTGCCCCCATGGTCACATGGAATCCGTGGAACCCTGTCAACATGAAGAAGGTGGATCCGTATATGCCGGATGTGAGCTTCACGTTGAGTTCATGATAAGAATGGATGTACTCTCCTGCCTGTAAAAACACAAATATTAAGCCCAGCAGCACCGTTGCGGCCAACCACCAACACAGACCGGAGCGGTTGTTCTTTTTCAGGGCCCAGTGGGCGAAGGTAACAGTCAAACCACTGGAAAGCAGGATGGCCGTATTAATCGCCGGAATACCCCAGGCCGGGATAACCTCGTTGTACAGAGATGAGGCAAATGCTTCCAGATCCGGGATAACCATTAATGGCCATTCATAAAAGAATTCCGGCCACAGCAGTTCGTGGGTAATCAGCTTGGCGCCTTCTCCGGCCAGCCACGGCACAGAGAAAACTCGCGCATAAAACAGGGCACCAAAAAAGGCGGCGAAGAACATGACTTCGGAAAAGATAAACCAGGCCATACCCCAACGAAAACTAACATCGACCTGCTTGTTGTATTTTCCGGCAATGCTTTCACCAATCACATCGGCAAACCAGCCGGCAAACATATAAACGATGGCGGCGAAACCGAAGCCGAGGATTAAAGTGCCAAACGCGGAACCGTTTAACATAATGGCGGCGCCAACAAAGGCAATGAACAAGGCGACGGTCCCGACAATCGGCCAGCGGCTTGGCTCAGGTATAAAGTAAGTGCTATGTGAATCCGACATGATAGCTCCCCGTTATCGAATAATAATTTAACTAAATCTGTTGTTCTGTTGTATTTTCTTTTCTGTCTGCGGTCTGTTTGTCTTCCGGTGCCATAAAGAATGTATAAGACAATGTCATAGTGGATATTTTATCCGGCAGTTCATTGCCAACGACAAACCTGACCAGCATTTCTTTTGTTTCTCCCGGCGCCAGGGTTTGTTGCGTAAAACAAAAGCACTCGGTCTTGTTGAAATAGATAGATGCTTCTGCCGGCGCTACGCTGGGTATTGCCTGTCCCACGATCGCCCGATCCGATGTGTTCTCAACAACAAATACGGCGTCCTTTACTTCACCGGGATGTACCCTCAATTTCTTTTCAACCGACTTGAATCTCCAGGGTAAGTTACCATTAATAGTGGTATCAAACTGTACGGTCACCACCCGGTTCATATCCACTACAATTTTTTCAACTTGCTGGCTCGACACCGTACCCGTCTTGCCATTGAGACCAGTGACTTCACAAAACACATTGTAGAGCGGTATCAGTGCATAACCGAAACCAAACATCAACACTGCAAGCACTCCCAGCTTGCCCGCCGTTTTTGTTACGTTATGCTCGCTCATTTAGACACCTGCAACAGGATAAACCCGACATAAAAAGCAAGCGCAACTAACGCCAGAATAATCGCCAGCCGCTTGTTCCTGGCTGCGGTCCCAGGCGATACCTTGGGATTATGTTGCTGTTGGTCCATGCTTGCCGCTGATTATGAATGCGCTGTTGCGTCCGTCACTTTTGGCGGCGTTGTGAACGAGTGGAACGGCGGCGGTGAGGGTAAGGTCCATTCAAGGCCATGGGCTCCTTCCCAGACCTGGTTCGTGGCCTTTTCACCACCCCGAATACATTGGATCACAATGTAGACAAACAACAATTGACTGACGCCAAAGACAAAGCCACCGATACTGGAAATCATATTGAAGTCCGCGAACTGTACCGAGTAGTCCGGGATACGGCGCGGCATGCCGGCCAGACCCAGGAAGTGTTGTGGGAAGAACAGGACGTTAACCGAGATGGTCGAGATCCAGAAATGCCACTTACCCAAGGTTTCGTTATACATATGACCGGTCCATTTCGGCAGCCAGTAATACACGCCGGCAAAGAGGGCAAAGACCGACCCGGTCACCAGCACATAGTGGAAATGGGCTACCACGAAATAGGTATCGTGATACTGGAAGTCTACCGGGGTGATGGCGAGCATCAGGCCTGAGAAGCCGCCGATGGAGAACAGGATAACGAAGGCAAGACTGAACAGCATCGGGGTTTCAAAGGTCAAGGAGCCCCGCCACATGGTGGCCACCCAGTTAAATATCTTCACGCCGGTGGGTACCGCAATCGACATGGTGGCATACATGAAAAACAGTTCACCGGCCAGCGGCATGCCGACGGTAAACATGTGGTGCGCCCAGACAAAGAAGGACAGGAACGCAATGGAGGCCGTAGCATAGACCATGGACTCGTAACCGAACAGGGGCTTGCGGGAAAAGGTCGGCAGGATCTGCGACACGATACCGAAGGCCGGAAGAATCAGGATATACACCTCGGGATGACCGAAGAACCAGAAGATATGCTGGAACATCACCGGATCCCCGCCACCGGCTGCGCTGAAGAAACTGGTGCCGAAGAACTTGTCGGTCAGCATCATCGTCACTGCACCTGCAAGGACAGGCAGCGAAGCAATTAACAGGAAGGCGGTGATGATCCAGGTCCAGACAAACAACGGCAGCCGCATGAAGGTCATGCCCGGTGCGCGCATGTTAAATACCGTGGCAATAATATTGATCGCGCCCATGATCGAGGAAATACCCAGGAAGTGAACGGCAAAGATCAGGAATGGAAACGCATCGCCAAGCTGTAAAGTCAACGGTGGATACATGGTCCAGCCACCATTGGGGGCGCCGCCCGGCATGAACATCGTTCCCAGCAACAAGGCAAAAGCAAACGGCAGGATCCAGAAGCTCATGTTGTTCAAGCGCGGCAAGGCCATGTCCGGCGCACCAATCATCATCGGGATAAGCCAGTTTGCCAATCCGACGCCGGCCGGCATGACTGCACCAAAGATCATGACCAGGGCATGCACGGTGGTCATTGAGTTAAAAAACAGTGGGTCTACATATTGCAGGCCCGGTTGAAACAACTCAAGGCGAATCACCATTGCCATAGCGCCACCAATAAAGAACATGATTAGCGCAAAGACGAGGTACATGGTACCGATGTCTTTATGGTTAGTAGAGTACAACCAGCGGCCGATGCCAGTTGGTTTGTGATCGTGGTGCTCGTGATGATCTTCGTGGACGACTGCTTCGCTCATCTGTCTATCCTCTTATTATATCTTCGACAAATAAATATTAATTCAGTTAATGAATAGGATTATCTGGCTGCCTTGATGTCGGCCGGTTGAACAATGTCACCAGTGTCGATACCCCAGGCGTTTCTTTCATAAGTGACAACTGCAGCAATGTCAGCATCACTAAGCTGCTCACCAAAGGCTGGCATCAAACCTTTGCCATTGATTATTCGGTTAATATGTTCCGCCAGGCCTTCCGGAGTCGTTGTTAACTGGCTTTCGATCAATGACGGGAACGTACCGGGGACACCCTGCCCATTTGCCATATGGCAGGCGGCACAGTTTTTATTATAAAGATCCTCACCGTTCGCCATCAGTTCTTCCATGCTGTATTCCTTATCGCTGCTTGCCGCACGGGCTTCGGCCTCGGCTTTCTTTTCTTCCACCCAGGCAACGTATTCTGCTTCAGGTACTGCTTTCAGAACGATAGGCATAAATCCATGGTCCTTGCCGCAAAGTTCGGCACATTGCCCACGATAGGTACCGGGCTCTTCAATCACAGCCCAGTTGTCATTGATAAAACCGGGGATGGCATCACGCTTCCAGCCCAGAGCCGGCACCCACCATGCGTGGATGACGTCTGCGGCCGTGGTCAGCAGACGCACTTTTTTGCCGACCGGAAGAACAACGGGTTCATCGACATTCAACAGGTAATGTTCGACGCTGGCGGGATCGATGCCTGATCCCCTCTGCCTGGCCTCGTTGCTATCCTGGGCAAGCACACTGTAAAAACTCAGCCCTTCTTCAAGATAATCGTATTTCCATTTCCACTGGTAACCGGTGATCTTGACCGTGATCTCTGCATCACCAGTTTGCTCCATCTTGATTAATGTCTTGGTGGCGGGGATTGCCATGGCAACCAGGATCAGGACCGGGATGATGGTCCAGGCAATTTCTGCAAAGGTGTTGTGGTGAAATTGTTGGGCGACTGCCCCTTTGGACTTGCGGTGATGAATCATGGACCAGAACATCACGCCGAAAACGATGATGCCAATCGCGGTCACAATATAAAGAATCAGCATATGCAGGTCATAGACTTCGCGGCTGATGGGAGTAACGCCAGGCGTCATATTTAATCCCCATTCTGCACTCACTGTCCCTGCCCATAACAATGAAATCATTGTTACAGCCCCAATCACGCCCTCTTTCAGCTTTTTAACAAACATGAAGCAATCCTCGGCAATATTAAAAGACTTATTGGTTCTAAAATTAGTGAATTTAATTTTCAGTATTTTTCATCAGGGTCTGGTCCAGTAATTCAGCCAGCCCTTGGCGTTCTTGCTCGTTGAGGAATTTCCCGATTTCCACCTGCTCATTGTGAGAGCAAACGAGCAGTCGGCTAGGATACCAATTATTCCTCGATCGCTCTAATACTAGTTTTGTCCAGGGCCTCTGGAATACATGCCGGCTCTCCGGCTGCTTTCGTCCCCGCTCAATGACGATCTCTGCCTCACTGATCGATATCACCTCCTGCATCTCACTGCGCCAGGCAGTCAGGTACAAGGCGATTCCCAACAGCATGATTTCCAATCCGGAAAACGGCAGGATCAGCGTTAGTCCATTAACAAAAAACACGACCCCGATAGAGATGGTTATAGCGGCAATACCAAAATAAATGTACATCTGTGTGCGCCATGACATCGCCTGATTAGGTTTCACCACAAAACCCGTCAGGGCCTTATCATCGCCATCAATACGGTAAACCAAGCTAGTACTCCGGGAGCTTTATCCCCTCATTATTATTTATAGTTTTGATCTACAACTCGGATATTTTAAGGGCTCCAATATATGAATATGCCTTATTTCTGCGGTTTTTGGCAAGTATTGCGCCCGTTTACCACAGGAGTTCACCTGGGCGGCAGTAACTTCAGGTTCAAATGAGCAGCCAACTGCTTGACCTCAAGCCCGGGCAGCCAGGGCAATACGCCAAGCAACGGCGCTGGTATTGCCTGCGACAAGGTAGTTAAGGTGGCTTCTTCGCTGGCGTAGTCTGCCTGACAATGGTTTGCAACCCAACCTGCCAAACTAATATCGTCTGCGCAGATCGCCTCCACCGTCAGGAGAGCATGACTGATACAGCCGAGGCGCAGTCCGACCACAAGGATCACGGGCAACTTCAATGCCCGCACCAGATCAGCGAGTGTTTGACCGTTACTGAGTGGCACCCGCCAGCCGCCAATGCCCTCCACCAGCACCGTATCATTCTCACCTGCCAGCCGGGTAAAGTATTGTTGTACGAGATCGAGATCAATGATTTTGCCATCGATTGCTGCGGCAATGTGCGGGGCGATTGGCGGCAAGAAAGCGAATGGATTGACCACGGAATAGTCATAGTTACGACTGGATTGTTGCTGAAGCAACAAGGCATCGTCATTCTGCAATTGACCGTTGATGGCTTGGCAGCCGCTGGCCACTGGTTTCATACCGGCCACTCGATGCCCCGCCGACTGAAAGGCCTGCATCAGTGCCAGCGTACACCAGGTCTTGCCAACCTCGGTGTCCGTTGCCGTAATGAAAAAGCCATGAGGCCGGGGATCAGGCATTATTTTTTCAGGTTTCTGCGCAAGCTGTCGACACTGATGGTGACCTCAGTTTGTGTCCGGGGATGCAGTGGTTTGCGAGCGTGGCCATAAACCACTTCGTATGTAGCGGGCAAGAACCCCTCCTCACGATAGGACTCATAGGCATCCATCATCCGATTCATGACGCCCTTGCCCGTGAGACCGCTGGTACGACCGGTCAGCAGGCTGTTGGCACCGACCACTTTGAGATCGCGCAGCAATTGAAAACAGTCTGTGTATTTCATGGTAATAATCTCGACATCCATGACAACGTCTTCCAGTCCCGCACGGACCAGGCCGTCACCAAGATCATGCATATCGAGAAAGGTATTCACATGGGGCCTGGTATCTGCTTCCGCCCAGCTCTCACGCAGTTCCTTCAGGGTATCTGGTCCCAGTGTCGAAAACAGAAACAGTCCATCCGGTTTCAGCACGCGCTGAATTTCCGAGAATACCCGATCGGGATCCCGGCTCCATTGCAGGGTCAGCGAGGAAAACACCAGATCCATCGTGCTGTCAGCTAGGGGCAATTGCTCCATATCAGCCAACAAATAATGGTGCGGCGAAAAGAACCTTGGCCGTTTTTTGCGGGCTGCCCGAATCATTTCGGGCGACAGTTCCGTTTGCAGAATGCGGCATTTTCGAAATCGGCGGGCGATTGCTCGTGCCGCCTCACCCGTGCCTGATCCGAGGTCAACGACCAATTCCGGGCTAAGCCTCAGATAATCGAGACGCGAAAGCAGGCGTTCACACACCGTACGTTGCAAGACAGCGTGCTTATCGTATTCACTGGCGGCACGGTTGAAACCTTGCACAATCTGTTGCTTCTCATGTGGGAGCATTTGTAATTAAAGCTTTTATTGCAAGTAAGTACTTATTATCTACGTTGTTCCAGTGCTGCAGCCAGGCTTTCGAGCAGGGCATCTACCTGTGCGGGCTCATGGCCCGCACTGAGCGTGACCCGCAAGCGGCTGGTTCCTGGTGGCACAGTTGGTGGACGAATCGGCGCAACCCAGAAGCCCTGTTCAAACAAGTACTGACTGGCATTCATAGAGGCATCTGCCGAACCCAGGATAATCGGTTGAATGGCGGTAACCGACTTGCTCAACGGGATGCCCCGTTCCCCTGCGCCGTGGATAAACTGAGTAATCAGTTCCCGCAATTTTGTCCGGCGCCAGGACTCTGTCTCGAGCAGTTCGAGCGCGGCCAGGGCCGCCGCTGCAATGGCCGGTGGTGGTGCCGTGGTGTAAATCAGTGTCCGGGAGGTTTGCATGAGGGCCTCAATCAAATCATCATCACCGGCTACAAAGGCGCCGAAGCCGCCCAACGCCTTACCAAAGGTTGCCATCATTAATGGCACGTCGACCTGTCCCAGGTCCTGCTCCTCAAGCGTACCGCCCCCGCTCTTGCCCAACACACCGAACCCATGCGCATCATCAACCACAAGGATTGCCTCTTGTTGTTTTCCGATCGCACTTAATTCCGCCAGGGGCGCGATGTCGCCGTCCATGCTGAACACCGTATCGGTTACGATCATTTTTTTGCCCTTATTGTGTTGATTCAGCAAGGTAGTCAGCATACTGGTATCACAATGCGGGTAACGTTTGAACCTGGCACGAGAAATCATGGCGGCATCAATCATTGAAGCATGATTAAATCGATCACCGACCACCAGATCACCACGGCCCATAAGACTGTTGATGATCGCCTGGTTGGCCATGTATCCAGTAGAAAAAACCAGGGCACGATCTCGTCCTGTTTTCGCTGCGAGCGTTTCCTCAAGTTGCCTGTGCAGCGTGGTATAACCACTGACCAGTTGTGATGCACCACTGCCAAAACCGAATGTATCAAGCGCGGTCTTGGCAGCATTGATAACAGTCTCATGTGCAGAAAGCCCGAGGTAATCATTTCCGCAGAAATTAATGAGCGTCCGACCATTTACTTTCGCCAGCGGTAGAGTTCCTTCCTCACGCGGGCGTCGTTCTCGCACCAGGTTTTGGGAAGCTCGCTTCCGGTACTGTTCGTCCAGCACTTTTTGAAATGCGGTGGGAAGGACAGACACGGCAAGACAGCCGGTTAAGCTAGGCTCATTGCAAAGGCTTCAAGCCCAGGCGTGCAAACAGGGATTGATCGCGACGAAATTCCGGGTTGTCCGTCGTTAACAGTCTCTCTCCATAGAACACCGAGTTTGCGCCAGCAAGGAAACACAAGGCCTGGCACTCGTCGTTCATCTCCGTGCGTCCTGCTGACAGTCGCACATAGGAGGCTGGCATCATGATTCGGGTGACTGCAATCATGCGCACCATGGCAAAGGGATCCAGTTCGGGTTCGTCCTGTAGCGGTGTGCCTTCAACCTTCACCAGTAGATTAATCGGCACACTTTCGGGGTGCCTGGGCATATTGGCCAGGGTAATTAACATCTGGGCGCGGTCATGGAGGCTCTCCCCCATACCGACAATGCCACCACAACAAACGCTCATACCTGAAGCACGCACCGCTTCCAGGGTATCCAGTCGATCCTGATAGGCGCGAGTGGAAATGATGGTCTCATAGAATGTTTCCGACGAGTCCAGATTGTGATTATAGAAATCCAGGCCGGCGGCCTGCAGACGCCTGGCTTGATTTTCCGTCAACATGCCGAGTGTGGCACAGGTTTCAAGGCCCACCGATTTGACCACGGCGATCATATCGATAACCTGGTCCAGGTCGCGGTCTTTCGGGCTGCGCCAGGCGGCCCCCATGCAAAATCGGCTGGCGCCTTTTTGTTTTGCCTCAATCGCGGCCGCTTTCACTGCTTCCGGATCCAACAGCGGCTCGGCATTAAGTCCAGTATGATAGCGGGCGCTTTGTGGGCAATAGGCACAGTCCTCGGGGCAGCCGCCGGTCTTGATGTTCAAGAGGGTGCTGAGTTGAATGGCGTTGGGATCAAAAAACTGACGGTACCATGACTGTGCCTGGAATATCAGATCGTTCAGGGGCAAGGCAAACAGGTCCAGGACTTCTGTTTCACTCCAGTCATGGCGGAGGGTCTCTGTTACACTTGTCTGAGGGTTCTGCATGGGCAAGATCCGGATGAAGATTGAACAGGGAGAGTACACTGAACGACATGGCAGTCAAGTCAGGCCGGGTCTCAAAACTTTACCGGTGGTTAATTAATCGCCATGGTGCAGCCGGCAGCTGCTTTCTTTGTCGTGTAGAACCCGGTCCCATTTGTCACGGCTGTTTCAAGGATCTACCGCGCAATGATAATGCCTGCCCGTCCTGCGCCATGCCCGATACCGGGGGTATGTTCTGTGCCGACTGTTTGAACGAACCGGTACCGGTGCTGGATCACGTCGTGGCCCCCTATCGTTATGACTATCCCATGAACCGGATCATCCAGGCCTTTAAATTCAACGACCGCACCGGCGTGGCCCGTATCTTCGCTGATGCCTTCAAGGTTATGTTTGAAAGCGGGCTAATCGAGTTACCCGATATGATCCTGCCCATTCCCCTCCACCGGGCCCGGCTGCGATCCCGCGGCTATAATCAGGCCAGCCTGCTGGCCCAGGCCGTAGCTGACGCCTTGGAGATACCCGTGCATAGAGACGGTCTGATCCGAAACAGGCACACACCGCCGCAATCAGGCCTGAACAGGCGGCGGCGGCGTCGGAACGTCAAATGTGCCTTTGAATTCCAGGGCGAATGGTCCGGACGCTACCGTTACGTGGTGTTGCTGGACGATGTGATGACCACGGGCGCCACGCTGCGCGAGGCGGCTTACGAGTTAAAACGGGTCGGTGCCCGTCGGGTTGAGGCGTGGGTCTGTGCCCGAGCTGGTTAGCTAATCAGGTGTCCAGGTTTTCCACCATCAGGGCATTCTTTTCGATAAATTCACGCCGCGGATCGACCTGGTCCCCCATCAAGGTGGTAAAGATCTCGTCGGCTGCGACCGCGTCTTCTATACGTACCTGACTGAGCACGCGGGTATTGGAGTCCATGGTGGTTTCCCAGAGCTGGTCCGGGTTCATTTCTCCAAGGCCTTTGTAGCGTTGCACGTGCAGTCCTTTCGCCGCCTCTTCCAATAACCAGTCAAACGCCAGTTTGATCGAGCTGACCGCCAGAGATTGTTCCCCGCGGCGGACCCTGGCGCTGGCGCCTATAGCCAGTTCCTCGCGTAAGGCCATAAGCTCACGGTATTCACGTGAGGCAAAAAATTCCGGGGAAAAGACATTGCTGATCTCGATGCCATGAATGCTCATGGTAATCCGGCCGCCGTATTCATCGCCCTTGCCGGACAAAAAGACCTCAATCTCACATTCCTTGCCGGTTCGCTCCTCAACGATCTTGGCCAGCCTGGTAAACCAGGCTTTCACGGCAGCCTCGTCCTTGTATTTTTCCTGTGACAATACCGGCAGGTCTGCCATGGCGGTAATGATTTCGGGAAGAAAGCGTTTTTGCAGGCTCATTTGCGAGAGTCGGGAGGCAATGTAGCGGTCGGCCAGCGCACGCAGCGCATCACCGGACACGGCGTCACCGGTTTCGCCCTCAGGAAACAGGGTGGCGTCTTCCAGCGCCAGCTCCAGCAGATAGAGATCGCGCTGGGCCTCGTTGCCGAGATAGCGCTCGGTCTTGCCTTTTTTGATCTTGTACAGCGGCGGCTGGGCGATGTAAAGAAAGCCGCGCTCGATCAGTTCCGGCATTTGCCGATAGAAAAAAGTGAGCAACAGTGTCCGGATATGAGAACCGTCCACGTCCGCATCTGTCATGATAATGATGCGATGGTAACGCAGTTTATTGATATCGAATTCCTCCTTGCCGATGCCACAACCGAGGGCGGTAATCAACGTGCCCACCTCTACGGATGACAGCATCTTGTCAAAGCGCGCTTTTTCCACGTTGAGTATCTTGCCCTTAAGCGGCAATATCGCCTGGTTTTTTCGGTCCCGCCCCTGTTTGGCCGAACCCCCAGCGGAGTCACCCTCGACCAAAAACAGTTCAGATTTAGCCGGATCCTTTTCCTGGCAATCAGCCAGCTTGCCGGGCAGGCCAGCAATGTCCAGTGCGGTTTTCCGGCGTGTCAACTCCCGAGCCTTGCGGGCCGCCTCGCGGGCCCGGGTCGCCTCCATGATCTTCTCGCCGATGATCCGCGCGTCGGCAGGATTTTCCAGCAGGAACTCCTGAAGCTTTTCGGCGACTACTGACTCCACGGCAGCCTTGACCTCACTTGAGACCAGCTTGTCCTTGGTCTGCGAGGAAAATTTCGGGTCCGGCACCTTGACCGAGAGCACGGCCGTCAGGCCTTCACGTACATCCTCGCCGCTCGGTGATATTTTATATTTAGCAATAAGTCCTTGATTTTCAAGATAATTATTCAGGGTTCGGGTCAGGGCTGCACGCAATCCGGCACTGTGGGTGCCGCCATCTTGTTGCGGGATGTTGTTGGTAAAGCAGAAAATGTTTTCCTGGTAGGAGTCATTCCACTGCATGGCCAGCTGCACGGTAATATTGTCCTTGGTTTTGTCTATGGAAATCTCAACCGGGTGCAGCGGGGTCTTGTTGCGGTTCAGGTGTTTGACGAAGGCCGCGATCCCGCCCTGGTACTCAAAGGTGTCTTGTTTGTTGGTGCGCTCATCAACCAGCTGGATTCGAACCCCGGAATTCAGGAAGGAAAGTTCGCGCAGGCGCTTGGCCAATATGTCATAGTGAAATTCAATATTTCGGAATACCGTCTTGCTGGGAAGAAAATGGATCTCGGTGCCTGTCAGGTCTGAGTCGTTGACCTTTTCAAGCGCGGTCACCGGTTTACCGTTCTGGTATTCCTGTCGATAACAACCGCCTTCCCGATAGATGGTGAGATACAAGCGATCGGACAGGGCGTTAACGACCGAAACGCCAACGCCATGCAGCCCCCCGGACACCTTGTAAGAATTGTCATCAAACTTGCCGCCGGCGTGCAAGGTGGTCATGATGACTTCCGCGGCCGAGACGCCCTCTTCTTCGTGCATGCCGACCGGGATACCGCGCCCATCATCTACCACGGTAATGGACTCGTCTGCGTGGATGGTGACCCGGATATTAGTACAAAAACCTGCCAATGCCTCGTCGATGCTGTTATCCACAACCTCAAACACCATGTGGTGCAGGCCCGTACCGTCCTCTGTGTCACCAATGTACATTCCCGGTCTTTTCTTGACGGCATCAAGCCCCTTGAGGACCTTGATCTTGCTGGAATCGTAGTTATTTTCTTTCTCTGGCATCGATTACTTCTCAGTTTATAAAATCGTTCATTCTACCACCTTTGTGACCTGGCCGTGTTCCACGTGGAACATGGCCGTAGCAGTCTGGCCAGGTTCATGGGCCAATGTTTCCGGGTTTGTCGTGGTTATAAAAACCTGCATGGCCTGGCCCTGAATCTGTCCGTGAATCACCGCACGGGATTGGTCATCCAGTTCTGCCGGCAGGTCATCCAGTAACAGGATGGGGGTTTGATCTCTGTGCTCCTGGTATTTGACTGCCTGGGCCAGCGTCAGGGCAATGATGAGTTTTTTTGCCTGGCCGCGCGAAAGAATACCGGCGGCATTTTTTGATTCTTCCAGATAAAAAACCACATCGTCCCGGTGTGGACCATATTGAGTATGTCCGAGGAGGCTATCCGTTTTGCGATATTGCTGAAGCTTGTCCTGATATCGCTCGACACTCATTTCAGGGCCTGTGTAATCAATCGCCAACTGATTAAGATCCGCAGCAAGGAACGGGCGCAGCGCCTGCTGTAGTTGCTGCAAATATTCTCGGCGACTCGCAACTAGCGGCTCGGCCGCTGTCGCCATGGCCTTTTCCCACGGTATTAACTCTTCCGGAGATGCAGCTTTTCGCAGCAGTATATTTCGCTGCCGCAGGGCCTGATGATAATTCTGCCAAGCTTGGATATAGCCTGGTTCCACGTGGAACAATGACCAGTCCAGCCAATGCCGCCGGTCCTTGGGTGACCCAAATAATAGCCTGTGGCTGTCCGGCGTCACCGTGAGAAGTGGCAGATTTCTGGCCTGCTCGGAACGCCGGGTGATCCTTTCACCGTTGTAGCGTATCCGGGTTTGCGATCTTCCTTTTTCCAGCCCGGTGTGAATTCGGGTATCTCTGTTATTAATGCAGACCTCCGCCGATATACTGAGTGTTTCCTGGTTGTGTTGGATGACATCGGTAATTCGGTGAGTACGAAACGAGCTCGTGCGGGCCAGGATATGAATGGCTTCCAGTACCGCGGTTTTGCCGGCGGCATTTTCCCCAAAAATGATGTTGCAACCAGGGCCACACGCCAGGTTTACTTCTGTCAGGTTTCTTACAGAATTAATGGAAAGCTGCGAAAGCCGCATACCCGGACCGGTCTATAGCCGCATGGGCATCACGACATACCGACAACCAGTCTCTTTATCTGGCAGGATCAGACAACTACTTTCCGAGTCATTGGTAGCAATCAGAACGGAATCGGTCCGTACCGCATTAATGGCATCGAGCAGATAAGTCACATTAAAGCCGATTTCCATTTCCGGCCCCTGGTAATCCACCTCCAGTTCCTCCTCGGCCTCCTCTTGTTCAGGATTATGTGCCAGTGCCTGCAAGCTGTTATTTTTGAGGACAATCCTTACACCCTTGTATTTTTCATTGGAAAGTATCGAGGCGCGAGTCAGGCTCTGTTTCAAGGCGTTTTTATCGGCCTTCAGGGGGGTGCTGGTCTCTTTCGGCAGTACCCGTTCGTAATCCGGGAATTTGCCATCAATGAGTTTACTGGTGAATTGGATACCATTCAGGTCGGCCCGGATGTGGTTACGGGTTATCTGAATACGGGCCTTGTCTTCGCTGTGTTCCAGCAGGCGTACCAGTTCAATAACGCCCTTTCTGGGAATAATAATCTGTACTGGCTCACTGATATCAACACTCTGGTCGATTTCCTTCATGGCCAGGCGATGCCCATCTGTTGCGACGGCACGTAGGGTTTTACCATTGAGTTCGAGCAGAAGGCCGTTGAGATAGTAACGAACATCCTGCTGCGCCATGGCAAACATGGTGTCTTCCATCAGGGATTTGAGTACCCCTTGTTCAATTTCAAAATCTACCAGAGGGCTTGCAATCTCGGTTTGTGGAAAATCCTTGGCGGCAAGCATCGCCAGGGTAAAACGGCTTTTACCGCTTTTTAGAACCAGGTGATCCTTCTCAATGGAAAAATCCAACTGCGCCGCCTCTGGTAACGCACGACAGATATCCAGCAGCTTTCTGCCCGGTACGGTAAATTCACTTATCTCGCCGCTATTGGCCTCATGACTCGCGATGATCTCCACCTCCATATCAGTTCCAGTCATATTAATTGTGTTTTTATCCAATGAAATCAATAAATTAGAAAGTATCGGCAGGGTGTGTCTTCTCTCCACCACAGCGTTAGTGGTTTGTAGCAAAGGCAAGATGGTCTCTCGTTTAATAGTAAATTTCATATATATACCTGATTGTTTTTATTATGATATGCTCAAAACAGATCTGTGGATAACTCTAATTTTTATCATAAAAACAATGGCTTAGATTGGTTATTAGAGCTCGCTATAGTGTGTAATTAACACCTGAAAAGATTGTGGATAGTTTACTCTAAAATCACAGCCCTTGTGTTATTGACTCGCTTATACACACATTAACCACATTATGTAGTGAGGATTTTACCCAGGTTATTGTAGTCCTCCTGAATTTTCTGATCAGACTGGCGTAGTTCATTAATCTTCCGACAGGCATGCAGTACTGTGGTGTGATCCCGGCCGCCAAATGCATCACCGATTTCCGGCAGGCTATGCCCGGTCAAGTCTTTGGCAAGGGCCATAGCCAGTTGTCGTGGCCTGGCTACCGAGCGGTTGCGACGTTTTGAGAGTAAATCTGCTAGCCGGATTTTGTAGTATTCAGCAACTGTTTTCTTAATGTTTTCGATTGTGATCTGTTTGTCCTGGATCAGTAGCAGGTCTCTCAGGGCCATTTGCACGAAGTCGAGGGTAATGGCCTGACCGGTCAGGTTTGAATGTGCAAACACCCGGTTTAGTGCACCCTCAAGTTCACGCACATTGGAACGAAAACGTTTAGCAATGAAAAAGGCAACCTCATCTGGAAGTACCTGGTTATTACGCGCTGCTTTTTTATGGAGGATCGCCACCCGGGTTTCCAGCTCAGGGGGTTCAATTGCAACTGTGAGGCCCCAGCCGAACCTGGACTTGAGACGCTCTTCCAGGCCATTGACCTCCTTGGGATAGCGATCACAGGTCAATACAATCTGCTGCTGGCCTTCCAGGAGATGATTGAAGGTATGGAAAAACTCTTCTTGGGATCGTTCCTTGCCCGCAAAAAACTGGATATCGTCGATCAACAAGGCGTCGACGCTGCGATAATGGCGCTTGAAATCATTAATGGCGTTGTGTTGCAAGGCCCGGACCATGTCGGCCACGAACCGTTCGGAATTGAGATAGGCAACATTGGCTGTTGGTGTGTGGTCAAGAATAGACAGACCGATGGCATGCATTAAATGGGTCTTTCCCAGCCCAACACCGCCATAAATAAAGAGTGGGTTATAGGATTTGCCAGGGTTTTGAGAGGTTTGCAGTGAAGCTGCGCGTGCCAACTGGTTGGATTTGCCCTCGACGAAAGATTCAAAAGTAAAATCTCTGTTCAGGTTGTTTGAATGCTTGCTGGTTTTGACCGAGGGCACTTGCGGCCTGACATCTTCGCGGACAGGTTGCCGCGGTTGTCGGGAACTGCTGCCGACCTCTACCTGAACGGACAATAAACCAGCGGCACCATGATTATTGAGATAGTCCTTGATCAGTGCCAGATACTGATCATTGACCCAGTCCATAACAAAGCGATTGGGTGCCAGCAAGCGTATGGAGCTGTCTCCTTCTATGGCATGCAGCGGCCTGATCCAGGTGTTGAATTGTTGTGGTGTCAGCTCTCCCTCGAGACAATCAAGACAATATTTCCAGGGTGAAACGGCCACAAAAATATACCTCTTTCGCAGTTCGGGAATTCAGGGAAAGGACACAAAGTGTATACCTGTATAGCAAAGTTATCCACAAGCAGATAAACCACCATTAGAGTGCAGATTCTTGAGCTTCTGCAAATTGACAATCTTGTTCACGGAACAGTATGATAGCCGCCTTTTATTGGGGTGGAGCCGTGAGCAAGCCCAATCGGATAAATCAATGAAACGTACATACCAGCCAAGTAAACTGAAAAGACAACGCACCCATGGGTTCCGCAGCAGGATGGCAACCAAGGGTGGAAGAGATGTCATCAAGGCGCGCAGGACCAAGGGACGCAAGCGCCTGTCCGTCTAGTAGTGTGCCCGGGCGCTGCGAGAGATTTGCCAGGCAAAGCAGACTAGACCACCCATTAGAGTTTAAACGAGTTTTTCGCTCCAGCCATCGTTCAGTTGACCGTCTTTTTGTCGCGGTTGCCTGTGTAAATGATAAGGAACAGGCGCGGCTGGGGCTGGCAATCTCCAAGAAATGGGTCAAGAAGGCAGTTGTGCGCAACAGACTTAAGCGCCAGATCAGGGAAAGTTTCCGGAAACACCAGACACAACTCGCAGGCCTCGATATAGTCGTGATGACCAACAGGGCACCAGGCCAGCCGAGTAATAAACAGATAAGTGAATCACTTCAAAATCACTGGCTAACACTACTCAAGAAATGCGAGCAATCCTCCTCCCAATAATCCGGTTATACCGCTATCTAATCAGTCCGATGTTCGGACCCTGTTGTCGCTTTTATCCAAGCTGTTCTGCCTATGCCGAGGAGGCGATTGCCCGGTATGGTCTGGTAAAAGGCGGCATGATGTCAGTCAAGAGAATTTGTCGTTGCCATCCATATCATCCTGGCGGCTACGACCCGGTAGCCTAGGGAACAACTGATGGAAAAGACAAGATTAATCCTGGTAGTGGCGTTGAGCCTGGTAATCATGTTGCTCTGGGATGCCTGGCAACGCGATTATGGATCATTACAAACCATTGAAGAGGCGAGGGACCAGGAACAAAC
>JBFFIE010000038.1:0-20501 GCA_041556555.1 Gammaproteobacteria bacterium | reverse complement strand
TTTGGATGACAGTATTCATATTCGCCGCGTTCATGACCCAGGATCATCAACGCCTTGTTTGCGATCACCTCATTAGCGTTCATGTTGGTAGATGTCCCGGCCCCGCCCTGAAACATATCGACCAGGAAATAATTCTGATACTTGCCATTAATGATCTCATGGCAAGCCTGGATGATGGCATTGGCGATGTTTTCTTCCAACAGCCCGAGATCACGATTCGCACTGGCGGCCGCCATCTTGACCATGGCAAACGCCTCGACCAGCCTTGGATAGAGGCTCAGCTTGGCGCCACTGATATTAAAATTTTCAATCGCGCGGACGGTCTGGATCCCGTAATACACCTCCTGGGGAATCTCACGTTCACCCAGTAGATCATGTTCTATTCGTGTCTTGCCGGTGATATATTGTGCGGCCACATTTTCCACGTACTGGCTGGAAACAAGCATGCGTCTTGCCATGACCCTGGCTACACGCCGCACAAGCTTGAGCATGATGGTCGTGAACTGTTCCGGGTGTTCACGCATATAAAGACCATCAATGGTCAGGAGTGTGGTGTCACCGATCGTTCTGGCAAATGTGGAATAGGTGGAAGCATCGATCAGGACATTCTCGCCAAGAAAATCACCCGGCCCGAAAACGACAAGATTTTTTTCATTGCCAAAACTGTCCTTCTTATATAACTGGATCTCTCCCTTCTGGATTATAAAGATGTAATGACGTGGTGTGTTTTCTTCATAGACCACCGCATCATCACTGTATTTTGTAACATTGACCAGGGCGGCAATCTGATCGAGCTCAGTCTCGTCGAGATCGGTAAATAGCTCAACTTCTCTCAGGAATGTCTTATGTGCTGCTGTATCCATAAAATCTCATCAATGGAATCGGCTGATCACTCTTTTATCTTTTCCATAAATGGTCTTATCAGATCCAGTGGTATTGGAAACGCGATGGTTGAATTTTTTTCGCCGGCTATCTCCGTCAGGGTCTGCAAGAAACGCAACTGGATACTTTGCGGGTTTTCTGACAGGATCTTTGCTGCCTCCAGCAGTTTGCTTGATGCCTGCAGTTCACCTTCTGCGTGGATCACCTTGGCACGACGTTCGCGTTCTGCCTCGGCTTGCTTGGCAATGGCGCGAATCATACTCTCATCGATATCCACATGCTTGATCTCAACATTGGCTACCTTGATGCCCCAGGCATCAGTTTGTTGATCCAGTATCTCCTGAATGTCGTTATTCAGTTTGTCACGTGCGGCAAGCATTTCATCCAGTTCATGTTGTCCAAGAACTGATCTCAACGTGGTCTGAGCCAATTGGCTGGTTGCAGCGATATAATCTTCCACCTGGATGATAGAGCGCTCCGGGTCAACGACGCGGAAGTAAACCACTGCATTTACCTTTACCGATACATTGTCACGTGAAATCACATCCTGACTGGGAACGTCCATCACTATTACACGTAAATCTACCCGCACGATCTGCTGGACCAGTGGAATGATTATGATCAGGCCGGGACCCTTGACCGAGGTGAACCGACCGAAGGTGAATACGACAGCACGTTCGTATTCGCGCATGATCTTGATGATCATGGGCAGGATGATGATGACGGCAACAATAATATATGTAAATATGCTTAACGACATTTCAATTCTCCTCGACCGGTTCGACTTTCAGAGTTAAACCGTCAATTTCAGTTACCTTGACTTGATTGCCTTTTTTCAGGGGGGTTTTACTTATACTCCACCAGGTTTCTCCATGGATGCGGATACGCCCCCGGGTATCAAAATCCTCCATCACTTCGCCAATACCACCGAGCATCTGTTCTGCACCACTGACAACAGGTTTACGGTGTGCAGAAAAAACCATCTTGATCGCGATCAGGAAAAATCCAGCAGTGACTGCGGATACGGCAATGATCAATGGGATAGCGACCCTGAGTTCACTGCCTTCGGTATCAAACAGGATCACCGATCCGATCACAAACGAGACAACACCACCGATGCCCAGTGCCCCGAAACTGGGTGCAAACAGTTCCGCCACCATGAACATGATGCCCAGCAAGATCAATAACAGGCCTGCATAGTTCACCGGTAACACTTGCAGGGCATAAAGGGCGAGTAACATGCAGATGGCGCCCGTAACGCCCGGAACCAGGTAACCCGGGTTGACGAATTCAAAAAACAACCCGTAGATGCCCAGCAACATCAGCAAGTAGGCCACATTGGGATCGGTAATTACCGAGAGCAGTTCGTTACGCCAGTCCGGCTCCAGAGTTTCTGTCAGCAGATTATCAGTATTGAGTGTCCTCGGCTTGCCGTTGACATACACCTCAAGGCCATTGATCTTTGTCAGCAGATCATCCAGATCAGTAGCGATCAAATCGATGACACCCTCGGCCATGGCCTGTTCTGCAGACAGACTGGCCGCCTCTCGGACGGCCTTTTCAGCCCACTCCACATTACGTCCCCGCATCTCTGCAAGGCTGCGGATATAAGCTATGGAATCATTCATGATCTTTTTCGTCATGGCATCCCCGCTTACCGGTGTCATCGAATCCTCCTCTCCCTTCATTTGATCCTTTTCCTGTTCATCTTTTTCACCGTCCTTTTGTTTCGATGGTGTTGGCATGGTGGGTGGCTTGATATCGGGAAGGCCGCCGATCTGAACGGGAGTAGCGGCCCCGAGGTTGGTTCCCGGTGCCATGGCGGCGACATGTGCCGCATAGATGATATAGGTGCCGGCACTGGCCGCACGCGCACCTGAGGGGGCGACATAAACTACAACCGGTACCGGAGAGGCAATGATGTCGCGGATGATATCCCGCATCGACATATCAAGTCCGCCAGGGGTATTCATGCGCAGGACGACAAGCGCTGCATTACCTTCAAAGGCCTTGCCCAGACTGCGATGAATATAATCGCGGCTGGCCGGGCTGATGGCGCCATTGATTTCCAGCAAATAGGCCTTATCACCGGGCTGTTCCGCATGAATCAGCAATGAGATGCCCGCAACCAGACACACCACGGCCATACATTTAAGAACAAGTGCTCCGTACTGTTTAAATAAAATCATCAGCCTCGGCTAGCGGTTTATGTGATCAGTGGGCATAGGTACCCATCAATACTGCCTCTTCCACGACATGCCCTGCCATTGCTTCTTCGACTTTGGCCTTGGTGGGCCGGGACAGATCCGGTAATACAGTATCCAGGGCATAGAGTTTATGAAAATACCGGTGCCGCCCTTTTGGCGGACAGGGGCCACCATAACCTTCGCGTTTCCAGTCGTTCAGTCCCTGCAAGGTACCTACCGGCAAGTCACCATCCCTGATTCCTTTGCCCAAGCCAATACTACTGATCGGCAGGTTGTACAAAACCCAGTGTACCCAGGTCATTTTCGGTGCCGCCGGATCCGGGGCATCCGGGTCGTCGACAATCAGGACCAGGCTCCTGGCCTCATCAGGGATGCCCCTCCAGTTCAGTTCAGGGGAAATGTCCTTGCCATCACAGGTATATTCAGCCGGGATATTCCCCTCGTGTTCAAACGCGGGTGATGTCAGTGTCAAACTCATGGTGTCTCTCCTGTCTGAACCTGCCTGCACATCGACAATCCCGCTCACCATCAACACTATCAAAAGCAGGCCGGTTGGTTTAAACAAGCTGATCAGTCCTGGCTGCCATAATGAAATCACTCTCATGCAGCCCCTTAATCTTGCGGCTCCACCAGGTCACGGTGACCTTGCCCCACTCCGTGACGATGGTGGGGTGATGGCCCTGAGCCTCGGCGATCTCGCCTACTTTACCGGTAAAAGCCAGGGCCTCTCTGAAATTCGAAAACTTGTAGGTGCGCACGAGGCGTTGAACACCATCAACCTCGATGATATCCCAATCAGGGATCTGTGGTTTGAATTCCCTGGTTTCTTCGGGTGTCACTCGGGGCGCACCGGCACGGCACGCCTCACAGGTCCTGTCTTTCAATTCAGTCATACGTCTCTCTACTTAAATGATAGTACAGCCCGCGCCTCCCGGCCTAGCGGGTAATCAGGTCTTCCAGTTTCTTTTCGATGACATCCACTGATTTTGCCAGCAGGTCTTCACCAAGTTCACCGGTCACCACGCCGCTGACCTCTTTTGGCAGCGCCTCCCTTATGGATTTCAGCACCGGTTCCGGGGCGACCAGCACCAGGCGGTCAAACGCCTGCTCCTCATGTTGCCCGGCCAGGAACCCGGACAGTAACTGGTAATAATCCCACTCGCCGGTACCCTCCTTGCGCGGCTTATCTGTGATCATCTGGTAAGTGAGCTTGCTCGTGTGTTCAAAATCATCTGCCCGCAACGGGACCAGCCGATTGCCCTGACCGCTATTGACCATGATGCGGATATAAACACCGTCTCCCAGGACGGTCCATGTTATTTTATCACTCATTCTTGTTCCTCTTTTCTGACTATTTTATTATTTTTTCAAGCAGCCCCATATCCATGATCCACAAGCACAACAGCAACTGCAAACCCGGTTCCTGTTTCTCAAGCCATTGTCTTTGTTGCACGGGCGACTCCCGTAATTGTTTTAATTGCTTAATCCCGGCCCCGATTTCTGATGTCATCTGATCAGTCATGTTGAGATCGGCAATATCAATAATCCGGGCCTGTTCCACGATCGCATCACCAAACAGGAAAGCCAGTGCTTTCGCAGTGGCTTCCTCCTCGGCAATGTCCTGCTCGATATTATCTTCCGGTCGTTCGTTGTTCATCACTGATTTTGCTGGTTGTCATCCCGGTTTTGTTTCAGTAAAACCACGACGCCGCTAATGCCCACGATGGGGTAATAGACACAGGCGAATATGAACGCAACCCCGAGAAGGGCCACAAACAGCATATTACCGTTGTAGGCAATTTGTTTGGCAAAGATAATACACGGTAACAAAAATATGATCGGACCAATCAATAACATCACCCAGCGCAGCCAGCCGGAAAACAGGATTCCCAACAATATGGCCAGGAAAAAACCGACAACAGGCCAGATGGTGCCTAGCAGGATCAGAATATTTTGAAGTTGCATGCCCGCTTAAATCATCCTTGCCTGAATAAAGACGGCATTTATTAAACCTGTTCCTGACTCTACTCAACTTTCCCGTGGTTGCAACAGGGAATCTATGATGCGCTGCATGTGATCGTAATGACTGCCCTTCCAATAGACCCGGTGACAGGTATCGCAGGCTGAATATTGATCGTGCCGTTCAGCAACCTTTCGAGGTAAGAGGTCTTTAATCCGTTCCTTGTCAATCGGCTGGATCAGGCCGTTACACTGGGTGCAACGGCTGAATGGTTGTACCGCAGTGTATAGATCAAAGCGTGCCAATACCTCTTTAACCTGCAGGAAAGGTTGATCATGGCGCACAAAATAACCGTGCGTCACCTGCTTGCGTTTCAGCACCCCGTAATCACGGGTCAGCAGGATCCGCTTGTCACCTGCGGCGGCGATTTCGGCCAGTTTCTCATCCGGCGTGCTGTTGTCATACCAGGTATCAAACCCCAACAACCGCAGGTAACGCGCCAGTTTCCCAAGGTGGGTATCCAGAACAAACCGGGTGCGGCGCAGGGGTTCCGGCCGTAAGCGGGTCACCGGGGATATATCGAGTAATTCAAATTCGGGATAGACGCTGATCCGGTCACCCGGCCGGACGATATATGCGAAATCAACCGATTCCCCATTCACCAGGATAAGGTCTATTTCCGTGTGCGGCACACCGACAGATTCGATCATATCCTTGATTGAATTCCGCGGTCGATACGTGATGCTGAATTCCCGCTTTCTTCTTCGCGGTGGCAGGAAATCATTCAGCTCTTCGTAAAAGCGAAAGCTGACTTTGTCCTTATCTATCGTCATTGTCATCACTCCGGATAATAGGCATCATGAATCGATACACTCAAGCAAACGATCCGGACGCAATGAAATCCTGTCTGACCATCTCATTATTATATTGGCTGTCATTCACTCTTGCCCACGCCGACAATCTGGTCCGGGTTGAGGATTTTGGTGATAACCCCGGCAATATCACCATGTACAAATACATCCCGGAAGATGTTCCGGCCAATGCGCCCCTGGTGGTGTCATTGCACGGCTGCAGGCAAAACGCCGAGATCTATTCCAGGGCCGGTTGGATAGACCTTGCCAGGGAATGGAAATTCTATGTCTTGTTTCCGGAACAAAAGCTGGTGAATAACCCGGAACTCAGATGCTGGAACTGGTTCGAGGCCGACAATATCCGGCGCGGCCAGGGCGAGATCGCCTCGATCGTCCAGATGATTGAAAAAATGCAGGCGGACCATTCCATTGATGCTAACAGGATTTATAGCGAGGGACTGTCAGCGGGCAGCTGGATGGTGCCGATATTGCTGGCCACATACCCGGATATCTTTGCCGGGGGTGCAACCAATGCTGGTGGCCCTGCCTTTTGTGCCATAACCAAACACTATGCCTGGGATTTCTTTCGCTGGTGGTATAACTACTTTGCAATCCAGAACGCTTATCGCTGCATGGACGGTATCAACAAGTCACCCGAAGGCTGGGGCGAGCTGGCGCGTGACAATGGACTTGAAGATTACCATGGGCCCTGGCCCATCATCTCCATCTGGCATGGCGATGATGATGATACCGTCGAGGTAATGAACCAGCAGGAACTCGTGGATCAATGGACCAACTTGCATGACATCGATCAGGAACCCGATAACCAGGAAATCATGGAAGCAGATGACACAATCATTCATAAACAATATACAGATAATGAGGGCAAAGTGCTTGTCGAAACCTGGCTGATAGAAGATATGGAGCACGGCACCCCTATTGATGAAGATTCAGAACAGCATTGCGGCGAGGAAAGCGATTATATTTTTGATAAAGGTATTTGTGCCGTTCGACGGATCGGGCAATTTTGGGGTATTCATCAATGAGTACCAATAAACATTAACATCAGCCCGCATTGAATCATTATCATGCCTTGCGTTTCAGTTTGAATGAGGAATACTGGAACTGTTATGCGCGCTTTTCAGTCGACAGCCATTTAACACCGGTCGATATCTTCCTGAATGGTTTCAATCTCCGTCGCAGCGAAGCGGAGGACGAACACGGTCCACAGGGCATCCTGATTGTCGAGGCCGATGCGCGTGATGGCGGCATCTTCGTCGGCACGTTAAGATTTGCAAAGAATTTTCTACTGCCTGTCTGAAAAGAATTATGCTCGATGGTCTTCGAGAAAGGCCCGGGCCACTCGCCTGATATTGGCAATATTCTTCGGCGGCGCACTGACTGTTGTTATTCCCGCCTTGATCATTGCTGGAATCATGCTCGGTATTTCGACTAACATGCCACAGAGTTCAAGCGGTTTTTGGGCCTTTTGTGCAGCATCAACAATTAAGTCAATTAATTGCCATAACGCTGGATCCTTTACCATTTCTATATAATCAAAATCATTGCTGGTCCTGTCATGCGCAAACAGATACTGGACCAGATCATTGGTACCAATCCTGCCGAAATCGATGACATCATATAACGCAGCGGCATTAATGCAGGCGGAGGGAACTTCAAACATAATACCGTGACGAATATTGGTATTATCGATACCGATCATCGCATCCATAAAGAGCCTTTTCAATTGCAAAAATTCTCCCACACTGGAGATCATTGGGTACATCACGTCTACCATTGCATGCCTTGATACTTCTGCGATGGCCCTTGCCTGAGTTTCCAGTAGTTCCGGTCGTGACAGAAGTAACCTTGCCCCCCGGCATCCCAATGCCGGGTTATCTTCTTCATCCAGTTCCAGCCATGCACTGGATTTATCACTTCCCAGGTCCATCAAGCGGATTGACACAGGTTTACCCTGCATGTGATCAATGACATACTGATAAATCTCCCTCTGCTCCTCTTCATTCAGATCACGATCCTTACTCAGCATTTCAAATTCCGTCCTGTAAAGACCGATGCCTTCGGCACCAACTTTAATCGCCTTTTCGACATCCTTGTGCAGGTCGATATCTGCCAGCACGGTAAAACCGGTTACAGGTTCAACCATTTCATAATAACTGGTGGGCTTGTTAATCCGGCTCCTGATTTTTTTAAGTATGGATTCATCTGGATTAGTCAATATCTCCCCTGTTTCCCCGTCTATTAATATATTATCTAGGAGAGAAAAACACTGAAGCGGATTCTTGATACCGCTCACAATCGGAATGCCCAGGGAACGGGCTATAACCGCAGCGTGGGAATTAGGATTACATTTATTGGTGATGATACCTTTTGTATATTGATTGATCCTGATTGCCGCACTGGAAGACAGGTCTTCTGTGATGAGTATATGTTCATTTTTAAGGACACATTTACCCATCTTGCAGCCATTGTAATCCTTGCAGCTCAAGACTGTCGTGTTGTTATCAAGAAAGCTCAACAACTGGTGCTTGAGTTCTATAAAATCATCCGCTCTCTGACTGAAGTATTCATTCTCCAGGTGTTGAAAATAATCTGTATACGTATCAAAACATTTTACAATCGCATCTTTTATCGTTTCCTTTCCACTATCAACAGTCTTTGCAACCTCTGATTCCAGTTCCTCAGATATCATCTTATGCGCCTTGAATAAGCTGGCAGTATCGTCATCATTTACCTGCTCTGAATAGCGGATCAGTTGCATCAGGTGCCTGTCGAGTTGAAGAAATGCATAGTGAAGGGGCGAGGTATTTTCAGGGACATGGTTCATATCCCTATGGGATTTCCCCTGTCCCTCGGTTCGGCTGAAACAACCCCGACCAAAAGCAATCCCGGGAGAAACCGTTTTCCCCATTAAAATTGACTGACCCTTTCCAGTGACTGCAGTCATGTGAGCTTGCTTTGCCCCGTGTGGTCAGGCCCTATGAAAAGTTATTGAGAGAGTAGACCAAAACTTACAGTTCCGCTTTGATCTGCATCAAACAAATACTCCTTAATAAAACTCCAAGCTGTGATGACACAATGCAACATGGCAACCTCGATCAAAAAGTGCCAGGTAACAAACTGAAAAAGAAGCACATAGTGCCCACCTCTTTTTTTCAATTGCTAATACATTAAAAGAGATGATTTTATTGCGTTGATATAGATCGTGAAATATCTACTTGCGAGGAGGAGCCAGTTGGTGCATTGCTGGATGTTCAAAGCCTTTAATGTTGATGAGAATGAAGTTTCGGGATACCTCATGGAAAATATTGCGCTGCAATAATATAGAGCAAAATGGCGATGACTATCACGGCATTGAATCCGATATGAATCGCAATCAGGCTGGCAAGAACTGCACTGATGACGGAGGCACAACCATTAATGCCCCAGGCCCACGGCATCAATTCCGGTGCCTGTTGTCCCAGTTGGGTTAGTCCCCTTGGAAAGGGTATGCCCATACAAAACGCCAGCGGGGCGATGATAGCGATACTGATAAATACCCGCACACTATCTGGAAGCTGGATTGCGCCGGCAAAGAGTTTATCCAGTAGGAGCAGGTAGGACAGGCCCAGCAGAAAGATTACGATCACGGGACGAACAATACCGATGGTTAATGTCCCTTTTATATCGAGCTGGCGCTGAGACCAGGCGCTTCCCAGACCGGCAAAGATTAAAAACGCCGTCAATGCGACGGCCACGGCATAGAGTGGGTGATGCAGGAACAGCATTAATTTCTGGATAAAGGCGATCTCGATAAACAGAAACGCAAGACCCAGCGCCGTAAAATAAACCAGTACCTTGCTACGACTGATGCTATGTTGCTGAAGGGATCTATTACGCTGAAAAAAATAAACCGGTAACAGGACCAGGAACATACTCGCCAATATGGCCTGCAAGAGTGTCGCTACTGAAACCAGGTAGCCGGTATCGATCAGGGCAGCCCCGCCCCTGCCGTACAACGAGAGGATCTCTCTCAGGCTGTCCCACTTGAAATAATGATAAAAAAACGGTCGGTTGTCCCTGGCCGGTGTGAGATTGAATTTATACTCCCCCAGGTAACGATTAGCGTCCTTCCCCAGCAAGGCCCGGGTGCCCAGATAGTAAAACGGTTCTGACAGGAGATTAAAGCGATTGACTTCCTCGCGAGTGATGCCGGGGTAAAAACTGACATCAAAGGAACGCTGTTTACAAAAGGCCTTCAATGCCTCGATCTCTTCAGTGCTAAAGTTATCCTTCTTGATCAAAACGCCACTCGTCTGCCAGCCGCGGATGACAGCCAGATGTTGGTCAATTTCCCTGACACCCATTTCCTTCAATGCTGCAATGGCCGTTGCAATGATCTTCAGCGTGTCACGCGGCGGCAGCTTCACCCAGCTGTTGATCATCAGGTAACCATCCGGCGTCAGATGATCGAGGTAATAACGGAAGGCCTCAACGGTATGCAGATAATCCTCACTCAGGGAATAAAGCCCGGTGGCTGAAGCACCAACGCCGCCGGGTAACGGTAATTGAATCAAGTCAAACTGCTGATCGCTCGCCGTTAAAAAACCTCGCGCCTCCCGGTTAATTACCTGCACACGCTCATCGTTGTAGAGATGGCCGGCATAGTCAGCGTAGGTTGTTTTTACCAGCCCGATGATTTGTGGATTCAATTCCACGGCCGTTACTTCCTGCGCACCCAGCTGCAGGCCTTGCAACACGGCCGTGCCGCCGCCCGCACCCAGCACCAGCACGTTTTCCGGTTCCTTCAATGCATACGGCAAGGCCGAGGTGAATTGTGCGAGGTAGTCCAGATGACTCTCCTCGGACACGCGGGTAATCACCGTGGGACCGTTACCATCAATAAACACCCCCAGTTGCGCCGGCGGTTCACTGGCAAGATGAAGGCTCGCCTCCGGGGCGTAACGTAATGGTATCTTTGTGCTTTCCATCACCGCGATCAAACCCAGGGGACTGGATCGCTGGTCAATGATGCTTGTTCCGGTTACCCGCAAGGCCTGGCTCAGGTCTTTATACGGGGAGAGTGAGGGCTGTAACCAGACGCCAGGAAGAATGATGGGGATAACCAGTAAAACAAGCAGCAACATCCAGGCCGGTCGTTTCACCGGACCAGTTTCTACGGCCGCAATCAACGCCGCCATCAAGCCCAGTAGTGAGATAAAACGTAAGGCGGTGTCCGGAAAAACGAAAAATAATACAAGGATAATTGCAAGACTCCCCAAGCCGGCGCCGATCAGGTCAGCAGCATAGAGCTTCGAAAGTTGCTCGCGATAGCAGATGAGGGCCAGGCCGATGGCATTGGCGGCAAAGAAGAACGGCACGGCCAGTGATAAATAGATAAATACAAGATTACGCCACTGTCCGACACTGAATAACAGTTCTTCCGGGTGAAAAGACCATTGCTGCGCAACCAGGAAACAAAGCAGCGAGGTCAAACCAAACAGGACAATATTTGTCAGGTAATAGAACCGGAACCATTGTAATAATCTTTTCTGAAATAATGCGAGGACAGTTCCACTGACACCGTAACCCAGGAGCGCCAGGCTGATGATCATGGCGGCATAGTGATGCCATTGAATGATCGACAGCAACCGGACCAACAGGATTTCATAGCCAAGCGCCGCTGCCGACAACACAGCGATGGAATAAACCGGTAACCGCGAACGAGTGTCAGTGATCACCGGTCAGGGGGACAAAGGCCACGGGCATGATCTGGCGTGTTGTCACCTCACCTGACTCACCGACGCTGACCAGTACCAGTTGCTGGGTCAGAAAACGGCCGCCCACGGGGATGATCATGCGTCCACCCGGCTTCAGTTGCTTAATCAACGGCGGGGGAATGTGACTGGCCGCGGCCGTAACAATAATCGCATCGAACGGCGCTTCTTCTTCCCAACCGTAATAACCGTCACCTATCCGGCTTGTTATGTTGTTATAACCCAGTTCATCAAACACGCCCTTTGCCCTGACTCCGAGGGCTTCGATGATCTCGATGCTATAAACGGCATCGGTCAGTTGCGCGAGGATCGCCGCCTGATAACCGGAACCGGTACCAATCTCAAGCACCTTGTCACCTGGTTTAATATCCAGAATATCGGTCATGATCGCAACAATATAGGGTTGCGAGATGGTCTGCCCATAACCGATCGACAGGGGACGATTTAAATAGGCCTGCTTGCGTCTCTCTTCCGGGACAAACTTATGGCGCGGTACCGTGGCCATCGCTTCCATCACCCGCGGGTTCAGTTCTGTTTTATCCAGGTAGAAACTGGTATCTCGCACATCCTGTTCAATGATTCGTACCAACCGCGCACGTTCGGCTTCGAAATCCTGTGATGCAGCAAGCACCAGGGGTGAGATGAGCACAACAAGAGCAAAGCGAATGAGGATCCGAAACAACACCATACACCCAGTGTAATGCATCGGTGCCACGGATAATATTATTGTCTTTGAATGAGGGTAAACGCCCCGCGGATATCACCGACCTGGAAACCCGTGGCCTTGTCTTCCGGATAGTACTTATCCAGTTTTGCCTGCACCTCGGGCGGGATATTATCGCCGTGACAGGTTAGGCACAGGCCCTTGGTGGGAATGGCCTTCATGTAGCGAAAACCGTCTTTGGTTTCCTCATAGTACTCAAGCCCTGCGATCGATTCACCCTCGCGCTTGCGCTTTTCAAATGTATTCAACACATCCCGTTCCCAGGCATCCGGATTGTTCTTCGGATTACGTGTTTTAAGCGAAGTGCGGCCGATGTCCCAGTGATACTGGTCGGAAAGATCCTTGGCGATCTCCGGTGCCACGACATGACAGACCTTGACGGCATCCGCCGGACCGCCATGTTCCAGGGCCCATTTCAACTCGGCAACCAAGGCGTCAGCAAAAAACCTCACTACCTGCCGGGAATGGACGACCCGGGCATCATTTTCCTCCGGCGTATCGGCCGACAGCGTGGCCACGCCGAAGCAAACAACCAGCAATACAAAACGGCTAATACTTGATCTTGAAATGGACATCATATGAAAACTTGTCCTTCCCTGGTCAATACCAGGGAAGGTGTCAAGGTCCTGTCTGTTCCAGTAACTTGCTTAATGCTGCTGCTCTGTCAGCCTCGCCTTCATCATCTCGTCTGCTGTCTCAAAGGCCCTTCTGGACATACTTTCAATGTTTATCTTGGACATATCCTTGACCTGAATGATGTATGCCTGCATGACATGGGCGGCGAAGTAGTCTCTGAGGCCCATCCCTTGACCATGTGCATTTGGAAACGCTGATATCAAGCTCATGATAACCTCCTATAGAGGTAACATTTATAACACTGAGTGTATTCCAAAAAAGTCATCTCTGCTGGCGAACCGATGCGGGAGATGCAGGCATCGATCCTTTTTCTACGACCAGTATCACGATATCAGGAAAAAACACCGGCCATTCGTTTCCGCAAAGCAGCATCGGGCAATCGCCCATAGAGCGCGCCCATGTTCTCTTGCATGTGTACCACTTGTGAGGTGGCGGGAATGGCACAGGTCACCGCGGGATGTGAAACGATAAACTTTAAAAAGAACTGGGCCCAATTGGCACAATCACACTCGCCAGCCCAGTCAGGCAACGGTTTGTTCTTAACAAGATCAAACAGTCCGCCGCGTTGAAACGGCCGGTTGGCAATTACGGCAATCCCGCGCTCGGCCGCCAACGGTAACAAGCGTTGCTCCGCCTCCCGGTCAACCACGTTGTAGGTGAGCTGCACGAAATCGTAGTCTTCTTCCGTCAGGGCCCGTTCAAGTTCCTCATGCCGCCGCCCATGCGAGGTGGTGATCCCGATATAGCGTATCCGGCTCCTGGCCTTCCATTCTTTCAGGGTTTCCAGGTGCGTGCGCCAGTCCAGTAAATTATGGATCTGCATCAGGTCAAACCGTTCCACACCCCATAAGGTCTGCGACTTCTGCATCTGCACCTCACCTAATGTTTTACCCACGATCCACACCTTGGTCGCTGAAAACAATCCTTGCGGATAATTCAGCTCGTTCAGGCAATATCCGATCACACCCTGCGATGATCCGTACATGGGCGATGAATCGATCATGCCACCGCCCATATTGAAAAAAGTATTTAAGATCTTTACACATCGCGCCCGATCCGATTTATCCAGTCCCACATCAAACGTGCCCCAGGAACCCATCCCGATCACCGGGATCTGTTCACCGGTTGAGGGAATGGTTTTTTTGTGAATAGCCGATGACTGACGCCCGGCGGCGAAGGGAGAAGTAAACGGTATAAAGGAAGCAAATGGCAGCAGGCACACACCACTTGCCGTCTTCAGGAACAAACGGCGTGACTCATTCAAAGCATGCGGGTTTTTTTGACTCATCCGGGCTTCACGACTATGGTTGCTCAGTCACTGAACAGTGACGACGGATCACATATTAATAACATATCATTTTGGCCCGCTGTGTCCATGCAACGATTGAAAATCATTATTCTCTTGGCAGGTATCTGCGGATTTGGCCTGGTGCCGCAGTGGTATGGCCAGGCCGCAGCGCTTGACTCGGATACCCAGCAAGCCTGTCGCCAGATCGATTTTTATTTCACCCTGGATTGTCCGCATTGTCGCAGGGCATTGGCTTACTTGTCTGATCTTGAACAACGACACCCTGAAGTCCGCATTCAACGATTTGAGATCAAACAGGATCAAGAGGCCTTTGCCCGGTTCATCGAATATCATGAGCAGTTCGGCATCGAGCAGCCAGGCGTGCCTTTCTTCCTCCTCTGTGATCACTACCTGACAGGCTTTGACAAACCCGAGACCACGGGAAGGATCATTGAAGAAAGCCTGGGCCTTTCAACACAAGCCGACAATCATACGATGAGTGAAACCGGGCCGATCAAATTGCCACTGATTGGCGAGGTCACGGCGGAAGAGTATGGTCTGCCGCTCTTTACCATAGCGATCGGCTTGATCGATGGCTTTAATCCTTGCGCCATGTGGGTACTGCTGTTTCTATTGTCCCTGCTGGTCAATCTGAAAAGCCGCGCCCGAATCCTGCTCGTGGCAGGTACCTTTGTACTGGTCAGTGGCCTGGTTTATTACGCGTTTATGGCGGCCTGGTTAAACCTGTTCCTGATCATCGGGTTTTCAAGGCTATTGCAGGTTTTCGTTGGCCTTGTCGCCGTAATGATCGGGTTGATTCACGTAAAGGATTACTTTGCCTTGAAGCAAGGGGTCTCGCTCAGTATCCCGGAGACGGCCAAGCCGGGTCTCTACCAACGAATGCGGGACATTATCTATGCGAAGTCACTCTGGGCCGCCCTGGTTGCGGTGATCCTGCTGGCCATCCTGGTTAACCTGATTGAACTACTGTGTACCGCAGGCCTGCCGGCCGTGTATACCCAGATCCTGAGCGGCCGCGAATTACCTACAAGCAGTTACTATGCCTACCTGGTGTTATATAACCTCGCTTACATATTTGATGATGCCTTGATGGTCGGCATTGTGGTCTTCACTTTAAGCAAAACCAAACTGCAGGAAAGTGCCGGTCGCCTGCTGAAACTGCTCAGTGGCTCGGTGCTGGTCTTACTGGGTATCGGCCTACTGCTGTTCCCGGAACTCCTGTTCTGATAAATCATTCCACCAAAGTCAGATCGCCTATCTTGATCTCGACCTTGTCCGCCAGCCCTTGTTCACCAACACTTCGATTCATTGTAAACGAGGTGGTCTCACCAGGCCGCAAGGCCTTGATAGAGCTTAGCCACTCATTCCCGACATCGATCAAACCTTTATCTTTGGCATAGTAAGAGACAATCACCTTGATCGTCTTTGCCGTTGCATCAGACTTGTTGGTTAACTGGCCTATGACCTTCTGCCTGTTTTTCCAATCTGAAGGCACGAACTTCACGTTGCTGACGGCGATGTTATCAATAATATTAAGCTCTTTTTTCAATTTCTCGTCTTGTTGTTGGCCCATCTTTTTGAAAGGCGCAACCACTTCCGAACCTATGGCGCCGGCCATTTCCTGGATGCCGATCTTCATGGAATAGGCGCTGGTAAGAGCCAGCAGAATCGGCCAGATGGAAAGTGCGACGAGAACAACAATGAGAGGCGAATTCAGGAAATTCCAGAGTTTACCCATGACATGCCCTCCAGATTTTTTGGAACCAGTCCAGATTTATCAGTGTGTTAACACGCCGGGGACTATAACAAAAAATATGAAATAAGTTATGCCTGATAATTGATTATCCCTGAAAATCCTTTTTGGTTCTGAACATGATAAAAATTGAGTTGATAATCAAGCTGACGATGGCTATTGCCGACACGACAGCCTCGGCCTCTCCCCATTGCCCGACTATCACGCTAATAAACATCAATAAAAACATCGAATTCAATATTAAAATCCCGATTTTCATTCATTACTCCTGGTAGTTGACTGTGTGCCTTGTTCAGCAAGCTGCTCACATTTGGTTGTCTTGTTATAATACCAAAACAGGTCACAGACGTTTTACTGAAAAGAAGTTTACAATGCCGAGGCACAGAGGAAAATTTAACCCCGAATCTCCGCACCCCTATGAACTGAGCCGTTCCAGGATTGAAAATTTCGTGAAGTGCCCTGCCTGCTTTTATCTCCAGCAGGTCCAGAATGTGCCATTCCCAAAAATCCCCGGTTTCAATATCAACGAGGCCACGGATGTCCTGTTAAAACGAGATTTTGACAAATATCGGGAAAAGCAGGTCACTCATCCTTATCTGGAAAATATCGGGATGGGGCATCTTGTCCCCTTCAAACACGAAAACTTCGAGCTTTGGACGCAAAGCCTGCATTTCGGTGCTGAGGGCAGGTTCCACATTGTGCATGAGCCCACCAATCTTAAGGTAGGGGGCGGTCTGGATGATGTCTGGTTGAATACAACTACCGATCAATTACACATTGTTGACTACAAAAGCACCTCCCAGAAAGCCGAAGGCAAGGTCATCACCCTCGATGACAAATGGAAAGCAGCATACAAACGGCAAATGGATCTGTACGTCTGGGTCATGAGAAATATGGGCCTTGACGTCAGTAATACAGGCTATTTCCTCTATTGCGACGGAGACCGGTTCACTGAATCGGTATTTCTGCAGGATGATAAGGCCCTTATGGAATTCAAGCTTACACTGATACCTTATGATGCTGATACCTCATGGGTCGAACCGACATTGACTGAAATTAAAAATACGCTGTTGAGTCATCAATGTCCGGATCACAGTCAGGAATGCGAATACGGTCTGTTCCTGAAATCAATCGATGAATTCAAAACTAATTAAAATAAATGAATATATCGAAGGTCCATAGCCTGCCGGAACTGAAGAACCGCACGTATGTCTTTCGTAACCGGCAAGACGCCGGTGAAAAGCTGGCCGGGATGTTGCGTGATTTTCGCGGTAGTGATGCCATGGTACTGGGAATACCTGCCGGCGGTGTTCCGGTCGCCGTAATCATCGCGACGAAGCTTGAACTTCCTTTCGATGTCATACCGGTCAGCAAGATCCTGTTTCCCTGGACGACGGAATCCGGCTTTGGTGCCGTTGCATTTGATGGCACCGAATGGATCAATACCGATCTGGTCGCATCCGGCCAGCTGAATTCAGAGTCGATTCAATCAGCAATCAAGTCAGCACGGGAAAAAGTCCAACGACGCGCTCAGCACTTTCGCGGCGATAACCCCTTTCCCGAACTCAAAAACCGGACCGTCATTCTGGTAGACGATGGCATTGCCGCAGGTTCCACCATGCGCGTCGCCATACTGGCGTTACAGAAGCAGCAGGCAAAAAAGATAATCATTGCCGTACCCACCGGTCATGCCGAGGCACTCAATCGCCTCGCTGAGCTGGTCGATGGTATCTATTGCGCCAATTTACGCGGCGGCTTCAGTTTCGCCGTCGCTGATGCCTATGAACACTGGACTGATGTCTCTGAAAAAGAAGTCATGGAGACCATCCAGGGATTGCATTAGCTCTTTACTCTCTGAACAGCAGACCCGAAATCCTCGATCCTGAAACCCCGAGTTTCATTTGTAATCAATACCTTAACTCGATTATAGGATAATAAGCCCGCACCATCCTTTGCTATACTTTAACTCTAACCACTTTCCATTCTGGAGGTGCATAATGACAGGAATGGACTTTTACAGTTTCCTGGTCTTGTTGGTAATCGCCGTTGTGGTCGCTGGTGTCGCTCACTACGGAGTCAAGTACTACGTGGTCAGTGGAACGGCGTCTTTTCTTTCAAAAGTGGTCGTCGCCTGGCTTGGCGGCTGGGTCGGTGGACCGATCTTCGGGTACTGGTGCGAAGCCGTCAGTTACCAGAATGTCTACATCATCCCTGCCATTCTTGGGTCCGCTGCAGCGGTTATTCTTTGTGTAGACATAGCAAAGACGTTTGGATCCCGGTAAAACCTGACTGCGATTCCATCTAACCGGTGCTTGTCTAGACTTAACAATGTCAATCGGGAAAGGAGGTGACATATGAAACTGCTTGCAGATATTCTGTTCTGGCTTGGGATAATCTCCATACCGCTGTCCTGGCTCATGTGGTATTTCGGTGCACGGATCGAAATCGCCCGGCACGTGCTGGCTGACATAGCTGATCCGGCCTTGAAAGCCGCGCTGAAAGAGGCCCACGCAGAGCGTTGGGGGCTGTTTATCGGCCTGTGGCCGGTCACACTGTTTGTACTGAGCTATCTCATCGACCAGGGGATGGGGATGTAGGGATAACGACGGGATCACGCGACGGCTTCAGTTTAGCCGTCGCTGATGCCGATGAACACTATAAAATACACAATTTTCCATACCACGAATATGGAGTGAGTCATGTCAGAGAATCCGGGAAAACACGTTGTCATAGTAGGCGGGGGTACGGCTGGCATCTCGGTCGCATCCAGTCTGATGCGCCATTCCAGTCAATCACAGGTTACGATTACTATCATTGAACCCTCCGATAAACATTACTATCAACCGGCGTTTACACTGGTGGGTGCAGGTGCCTATACACTGACAAAAACCTGTCGTGATGAGCAGGGACTGATTCCTCAGGGGGTTAAATGGATTAAGGAACATGTCACCGGCTTCGATCCGGAAAATAACAAAGTCAGCCTGGTATCGGGCAGCACCTTACAATATGACTACCTGGTCGTTTGTCCCGGTCTCGAACTCAACTGGGAAAAAATAGCCGGCGCAAAAGAAACACTGGGGAAAAACGGTGTTTGCAGTAATTATTCCAAAGACTATGCAGAATATACCTGGAGTTGTCTGCAACAGCTTGGCCCCGGAGCAAAGGCCCTGTTCACCCAGGCACCACTCCCCTTCAAATGTCCCGGTGCGCCACAAAAAATTGCCTATCTGGCTGCCGATTATCTAAGGAAAAAGGGGATCCTGGATAAATGCAGTTTGAGTTTCCTCACGCACGGAGCGGCAATGTTTGCTGTACCGCTATTCGCGAAAGAACTCGAGAAAGTCGCAGCGCGTTACGGGATCCATGTTTACTTTCAGCACAACCTGATTGCAGTCAACGGTGAAAATAAAAAAGCCACTTTTGAAGTAGTGGGCGGCGACAAGCAGGGAGAGAAAATCACCATGGACTTCGATATGTTACATATCACACCACCGCAGTCACCGCCGGCTGTAATAAAAACCAGTCCACTTGCCAATGAGGCAGGTTATGTCGATCTCAATCAAAACACCATGCAGCATACAAAGTATAACAATGTGTTTGGCCTCGGCGATGCCGGATCAACACCGAATTCAAAAACAGCAGCGGCGGTACGCAAACAGTCCCCTGTTGTCGTAAAGAACCTGCTTGCCTTGATGAAAGGCGGTTCACTGGATGAAGGTTATGATGGCTATGCATCCTGCCCACTTACCACAGCATACGGCAAGGTCATCATGGCGGAATTTGTTTATGGAGCGAAAGTCACGCCGACATTTCCACTCGATCCAAGGAAAGAAAGATTATCTTACTGGTGGATCAAGACAATCGGTTTGCCAATGATGTACTGGAACTACATGTTAAAGGGGCGCGAATGGTTCTTTAAACATAACACGGATTACGTAGAACCAACTTCCTGAAATAGTTCTTCCTTATTATACGCCAGAGAAAGTCACTCACCATGAGGTGAAACCTGATCAGGTCAATAATACCGCGATTAATCCTGTCAAAAATATCCCGTCAAAGCTCCCGGCGCCGCCGATGGAGGCAAAAGGTGTAGCCAGCTTGCGAATATCTTTCAGTCGCAACAGATCGGCACCGATGAGTACCCCGAGTGTGCCTGAGATATAGGCCAGTGGCGGACTTTGCTCCATGTTAATAATGAGTGACACCACGGCGGCTGTCAGCGGCGCAATCAGGATGGGCATCCCAATCCCCAGGCCCATGATCGGACGACTCATGAAATAACAGACGACTGTAACCAGACTGATGGCAATCATGACGTCAAGCAAATTGAGACCGCTGATATTGAGCAGATAGAGGGAAAACAGAATCGGGATCACGGCACCACCGAGGTTGATGGCAATCA
>JBFFIE010000037.1:0-20747 GCA_041556555.1 Gammaproteobacteria bacterium | reverse complement strand
GGTGACATCATCTACTCGGTGGAATCAAATCGAATTACCGATCTGATAAAAAAAATCTGGAGCCCCGAGCAATGATCACCCGGGCCAGTTACCACGTTTCATGGCGCATTCCCTGATTAGTTTTGCACGCTGTTTCGGATCACCGGTAATCGGGTAGTTTGCTGCTTCGTCACTTTCCATCAACTCCACTGCGGCACGCACCTCTTCCGGCTTGGCAACTCTTCCGGCATAACAGTCTGCCTGGTCTTCTTGTGACTGTGTGTAGTATTCCGGGTCATAGAGTGGATGGTTAAGCGTATCATGGGCATCGGCATGCTCGCGGAAAAACATACAGGCATCCCCGATTTCCTTGCAAATCCTTGAATTGTAAATGACGGCTGGTGCACCACCTCTTTCATACCTGATTTTGGCAATGTAGGGCAGGGTCGGGTCAGATGTCTCCCAGCCTCTTGATGAGACAGTCAATGCAAACAATCCCGAAATTAATAGAAATATCAATATTAGAGTGTTCTTGATTCTCATTAATTTTCCCAGTTGCCGTGATTGATGGCACAGTCCCTGGTTAATATTGCACGCTGTTTCGGATCGCCGGTGATGGGATAGTTTGCTGCTTCGTCACTTTCCATTAACTCCACTGCGGCACGCACTTCTTTTGGTTTTGACACCCTGGCAGCATAGCAATCCGCAGCTTCTTCCTGTAACGGTGTATATTTGTCGGGGTCATAAAGCGGGTGATTCAACATAGCGTGCGCATCGGCATGTTCCCGGAAAAACATACAGGCATCCTCGCCAATCTGTTCACAAATTTTTGAATTGTAGATGACAGTATAACTGTCACCCCGACCGGCCCTGATTTTGGCTATGTAAGGCAAATTGGGATCCCGGATCTCCCAAAACGCCCTTGCAAACAGGGAGGTAGAGACAAGTGTCAGTAACAGGCCAATGAATATTAGTATCTTACGTAAAGAGAGCATTGATTCACTCCTCTATTTTATATACCCGGAACACTGAATAATCTTGTTATAAAAAATAAAACCGAATAACACAAGAGGTTATTCAGACCTGCCTCAAAGAAAAATTCTTATATCAGCTACACTTATCTATCATCTGAATTATTCATATTCAGTTGCTTACAACCAAGGACATAACATTCCTGCATAATGGTCTGTATTGTGCCGGGCCTTGCCCTCCTCACCTGCAGGATCGCGGTTTCCGGATCACTTCCAAGCTCTACCAGCAGACGCCCGGCTATGGTCCCGGTCCTTCCAAAACCTCCCAGACAATGAATAACGATTGACTCGCCGGAAATCAGTGCATTCCTGAGACTTTCCCCGGTACTTTGCCACTCTGCTTCAAAACGATCATCGGGAATATGCATATCCACAATTGGCAAATGATAATGCGTCATGCCAAGCTGGATTGTCTTGGCCGGAATGTCAGCGACACCGTAATAGGCCATTTCATCTTCTTCCATCAACGATACCACGGCGCTGGCACCCCAGGCACGAATGGCCTTTATATCAGCATCAAGGTCCCGGTCCCAGTCACCTCCAATGGTATAAGATATTTTCCTACCGGGGCAACAGCTCATACCAATTACTCCGCTGCAGCGATCCGACGTCAGGGAGTCTATGATTAATGAACTGGTGTGGCCTGTTCGGGACATAAATACTAATTCAATACAGGCAAACGGTAAAAATCGATTTACGGGCGTTTGTCAGCTATTTTTAACATTAGAGAGTTAAACTTTTATATTTACACCTTTATCATCCAAGGCCATGGCAAAGTCAACTAAACTCGCCGATAAAATCCTCGACAAGGCGCTGGAATTGGCAGCGGAACGGTCCTGGGAAGAACTGCGGCTGCAGGAAGTGGCCGCTGCCCTTGATATTAGTCTTGATGATATCCGGCAGTTCTACCGCCAGAAAGATGATATCGCCGAGGCCCTGTTTGACCGTGCTGACCAGAGCGTACTCATAGCGGCAAAGCATTCTGAATTCAGACAATTATGCGGCCGGGACCGCATTCGCAGGGCGATCCTGACCTGGTTAAGGACGCTGGCACCCTATCGGCCCACTGTCATTGATATTTTCAAGTATAAGCTGGAGCCGGGGCATCTGCACTTTCAGATCCTGGGAGTATTGCGAGTAAGCCGCACCGTGCAGTGGTTTCTGGAAGCAGCGGGCAGCAAGACTTCTCACTTCAGCCGGATCATGGAAGAAATCGGAACGACCGGCGTCTACCTGACCACACTGGCCTACTGGTTAAAGGACCCGTCTACTGAGTGCGGCAAGACCAATGATTTCATAGACAAGCTGTTACGGAAATCAGAATCACTGGCTGTCCGGGTCAACCCGGATTCTGTCATCACAAAATCTGCCGATCAGCTTGAATAAAACTGCCTGGCAAACCCGCATTAGCTGACGTCATGGATACCATCACACATGCGATGTTCGGTGCACTGGCAAGCCAGGGTATCAAAGGCAAAACACCAACCGGGGAAAAAGATTCGATCGACTACGTGCCGCTAGCTGTGATGGCCTTTGCTGCAGCATTTCCGGATTGTGATTATCTGCTGTTTCCGATTAACCCGCTTGTTTTCCTTGACGAATGGCACCGATCAATCACCCACTCCCTGGTATTGTTACCAGTCTGGACGATCCTGCTGACCGGAATCATTGTTGCCCTGTTTCCACGATTGCGTAAACAAACGGTAAAGATCAGTGGCTATGCTGCCCTTGGACTTATTTCCCATATCCTGCTGGATCTCCTGACAGTCTACGGAACCAAGGTGTTTTATCCTTTATCAAGCCGGACTTTCAGTACAGGTACGACCTTCGTGATTGATCCTTACCTGAGCCTGGTTGTACTGGTTGGCTTGATTACCTCTTTGATTTACAAGCCACGATATACGGCGATTTTATGTATCAGTGTGGTCTGCCTGTATGTGATGTTTCAGTGGCATTTGAAATTACAGGCACGCGATGTGGGGCTGGCCCGGATCGATCAGAGGGATACTGTTACCACCAGGACAGTTGCTCTGCCACAGCCATTTTCCCCGTTTCACTGGCGGGTGATTAACAAGGAAAATGATCATTATTCAACAACGTTGATTGATCTTGCAGGGTTCAGTGAAAAACTGCTGCGCTGGGAGGGTACGGTCCCCTTTATCGAATTCGTAACTGCCTACCGGCCCAGGGACAGTAGTGAGTGGGAAACGTTCAGTCTATTTGGTGACCAGCCTGATGAGATCAGGCTATCACAAACCGTCTGGCAGGATAACGACTTTGCGAATTATCGTAACTTTGCACAGTTTCCGATCCTGTACCGCATCGACCAGGACGACCGGGAAACCTGCGTATGGTTCAGTGACCTGCGTTACCATATTTCCATTATCCTGCCCGCTTTTCGTTACGGCATGTGCCGCAGCCGTGAAAAACCTGACTGGACACTTTACCGCCTCAAGTATTTCAGTAACGAACGTGACTGAACAATACGAACTAGAATGAAAATTCGATACCAATACCGCCCCAGAAAAAGTCATTTAATAACTTATCTCCGGGATGCTCTGCCGGATCGGAACCTATAGCCTTGTTGTAACGGGCAAAAGCAACGAGTTCCAATGGTCCCACAACCTGATACTCTGTATTCAGTTCAAGACTTACATGATTAAGGCCATCATGCCCATCCGGGATATAATTATTATTTATTCCCAGTACCACAACGGGTTCAAGCTCCAGCCTTTCAGAGATCTCAATTTCTGATCCCAGAGTAAATTCAAGAAAAGCACCATCGCTTAAAAAGGAATGATACCAGGCAATGGCGGAAAACATGCCATAGGGCAGTTCTTCATAGGTCATGCCGATCTCGATTTCATTATCAACCACGTCCTCGGAAAAAAATACCTTGCGGTTGTAGCTCAGGTAAATGGTGTATTCATCAATTTCGAACCGAACACCCGGCATGATATTTAACTCGTCATATTCAGAGTCATAACCCCAGACATTCCGGGAATTTATAAAGAAAGGTCCATACTCAAAATGGATTGCCGATTTTTGAACACCAGCACCATCAAGAATGTCCCTGCCCTCGGTAACGTAACGGCTTCCCCAGGTAAACAGGGCTTCAAAACTGTGATCATATTGCCATTGCCGGTGTACAGCATCATCAGCAAAAACTGCCGGGGGCATGATTAGACTGAGATAAAAAAGGGCTTGCAGATCCGGGCGGTTAAACACTATGCTTGGTCTTATTCATTCTTACAATAATAATACACGACATTGGAGATAGACTCATGCGCACACCCCTTATTCTAATGCTCATATTATTTTCCGGCCTGTGTTTTGCCGTCGGTGAAGGCCCGAAGGCGATTGAAGTTAAAGTCAATGTCGGCACGGCAGACGGCAAGCTGGTGTTCGTACCCGATCACCTGGAGTTCGAACGTGGTCATCACTACAAGCTGGTGATACACAATCCCAGCGACGATGAACATTACTTTGCCTCCGACGAGTTTTCTACCCATATCTTTTCGCACAAACTGGAAGTTGCTGGTAAAGATGGCAAGACTGCTGTGGAGATCCATGGTTCAGCCCACGATATAGAACTCAAGCCCGGTGCAACCGTGGAATGGTTTTTTTACCCGATGCGCAATGGCGAGAATATGAAGTTGTATTGCCACAAGGGTGACCACGAGGAGCATGGCATGGTCGGCACCATTACTATTTTCGGCAAACCGCCGTTTTCAAAGTAAACTTTCCTGTTGAAATAAAAAGTGTAATGGCTGGTTACCAGTCATTACCCTTGATCTGTCAATTACTTAACGAATGATCATCTTGCCGGTTGTTGATATAGATCAAAGTAAATCTGTAAAAAATTCCTATGATTTTAATATTGGATCAGTACCGTTAGTAGATATAAACACTGATTGTAATTTCGATTTTATCCTGATTTTAATCAAGGACTTGGGAGGACTTCCATGACAAGCACGGCTGAACAAATAACAGAATTTCAACGGAACTGGCTTGAACAGCAGCAAGAATTGATGAGTAACTGGTTCGGAACCATGCAAAAGGCTGCTGAAAGCAACACACCAAACACAACCTGGACTGAGGCAATCGATACGCTGGAAAAACAGGTTGACTCTGCCCTGGAAATGCAACAACAGTCAATCACAACCTTACTCAAAACAGTCGAAGATTCCCTGGATGATACCTTTGACACTGACCAGTTGGAACGCCAGTTGGAAGAAGGCATTAATCTCTGGACAGATGTGCAACACCAATTGTGGGAAATCTGGTTTGAGATGTTGCGCCATGCATCACCGGTTGATCAACAATCAAATGTAACGCTTGCGAGGAACTGGCAGGAATTTTTTGATCGAGCTATGGATATACAGAAGCAAGCCTTCTCCGGGATGATCAGCAGTTTTTCAACAAGTGATGAATCTTCAGGTAAGCAACCTGCACCAGCATCTGCTGCAAAAGAATCTTCAAAAAAACAGGAAAGTAATGCCGCTGGGAAAGAAGCTTAATGTAACTTCGGCAAACCATCGCTCTCAAATAGCTTAAGATGCGAATCCTAGGGGCCGGTGATAATACACATCAGTCTTGATTAGTCTCCGGCCCCGGTTTAATCTGTTCGTATTCGTTTTTCGGATTATCGTTTGTGTAAATCCTGACCTGATCAAGTTGATCATAGATGTCGGCACCCGGCGATGACATCAATTCTTTATGATCAGCAATAAATATATAATCGACGGTAACATTCTCGTCTTTTACAACAGTGACATCCTTGGTTTTTGTGTACACATCGAAGGTATCATAACACGTCCGGCTACTACCTGAACCGCTACACGTGGTCCCCGTCCATCGACTATAGGTCTCTTTCACCTGGTTGTAATCCAGGACAGCCTGAGCGCCCGAATAGGTCACGTCAAATTCAACAACATCGATGGGTAATGAAGCCACAGAACCCGCGATCATATCGTAAAATTCAAATATTCCATGGCGATTAAGTGTTTTCATAAGTTGCCGGTACTTCTTTTCATTATTGCTTATTCTCGATGCCTTTTTTATATCCTTGAGCACTGAGTAATTATTAATCAATACGCTGAATTTAAGACCAGTCAGATTTTCATAATTCAAGGCTTCAAGCCTGCCAATGAGCTGAAAATTCTCGTCCTTACCACCGGCATAAGAATATATGGCCTTTTCTGTTCTAAAATTGATAGCTTCCTGCAACTCTTTAAGTTGTTTATTGTGTAGCAGGGCTGGATCCGGAAATAGATCAAGTTTCTGCAGTGTTATTGAAACATCGTTTGATTCTGGAGTGACCTGGATAGTCTCGGTTTGGTAACCAGTCTTGTAAAATACAAATTTTTTCGATTCGTTCTGATTGTTAAACTCCAGGTTCAGGCTGAATGGTGTTTTACCATGGCAGGTCTCATTCTTCAGTACCTTCTTGCAGACCACTGCACCAACGGGATTGGAATTGAATTTAACCTGGCGCAGTATATCCGCCCGTGTGACCGCAGAATAGACTATTAGTACCAGAGATACGAGAATGGCCACTGATCTAAGCTCTGACATGATCATTGACCTCAGCTCGATTTGGCGGTTTGAATCAGGAAAACCTGATATTAAAAGGTCGAGAGGACCTTCTGAATCTCAATTGCCAAATCGTTTGCTGCGGCGGTCTCGCCGCCAAGCCAGCAAATCCAGGAATGCCGATCGACTATTATAGTGTACTTCGATAACGGCTCAGGATTGATCTGCTGCATGTAAATTGCCATCGTGATTGGCGTTCTATTTCCTCCCCCACAATCATAAATGCCCGATCCTTCAATCTTTCCGTTTTTCCTATCCTGCTCTTCCGTGATATATCCCAGTCTTAGCATGGCTGTTTTTGTCGCTTCGAATATTTCTTCACTGTTAAATTCGACTGACCTGGAAACAATGGCCTGGGCATTGGAGCCCGGTATGGACTGCTTGACGGGTTCGGGCCCGTAGAGACCTGCTGCTCGCGGTGGTGTAGATGCACAGGAGCCCAGCAATAGTGCAACGGAGATAACGCAAAGTATTCTGAACATATATCCTCCTCTTTTTGCATTTGTTATTGAGGATTTTTACTGCTTATGAATAATTTATTTTAACATCATCTGAAGTGAAACATACACAGATAAAATGTCCTCACATCATTTGTCACATGTAATTTCCACGTTGGCCTGATTCCGGATACCTTCAAGACTTTGGTTTATATACATCCCATCTGGGGCTTTAAACCTGACAATGTCATGGTTTGCCAGTTCAGGAAAATCTCTGAGCAGATTTTCAACCAGCTGTTTAAATTTTACGAATCTGGTTTCATTTTCACATAGACATTCTGGGTGAGTCTTGCCCTTGTCCATACAGGACATAACACCGGCACTGATTGCATCGATCTGTTCCTGGATTGCCAGTAACGCATTGATCTGAGCATCGTTGACGATATCTACACCCTCGTCGCTATAGGCATTGCAAGTCAAAAATATCAATATCACAAATAACTGTTTCCTCATGCCATTACTCCTTTTGATTACTATTTTGCTATGGGTATTTCCAACTCGGGCATCAGCAAGATGAACCCGCTGTTGCTTGTACGCTTTCTTGGGAATTAGGCTGAACCCCATGATGCCACCCTCCTGTCCACAACGCCCCAGATATTTGAACTTGTGATATCCCGTCAGTTCAGTGCAATCAGTCCGTTCTGGACTACGATATAAGAGTCGCTAACTGGTGACTGCCGGGGCCAATAATGCCGCAACGCAACAGCACCAAAGTCAAGGGGGGATCGCCATGGAACTGAACGAAAAACAACTGGAGCAATGTGCATCCAGCCAATGGGATTTTTCGGACCTGAAGGCCCTGTTCCTTAATTGCACGCTGAAACGCTCGCCCGAGCTCTCACATACCGGGGGGCTCATCGATATCTCCAGGGCAATCATGGAAAAAAACAGGATTACGGTAGAAGTATTAAGACCAGTGGATTACAACATTGCCTACGGTGTCTACCCGGACATGACCGAACAGGGTTGGGAGACCGATGACTGGCCCAGGATTTATCCACTGGTCAAGGAAGCGGATATCCTGGTAATCACAACGCCCATCTGGCTCGGTGAAAAATCTTCCGTGTGTACCCAGACCATTGAACGGCTCTATTCCAGTTCCGGTGACCTGAATGAAGCCGGTCAATATGCCTACTATGGGAGGGTGGGTGGCTGCCTGATCACAGGTAACGAGGACGGTGCCAAGCACTGCGCCATGAACATCCTTTATTCATTGCAACACCTTGGTTATGTCATCCCGCCGCAGGCCGATGCCGCCTGGCTGGGAGAAGCCGGACCGGGGCCATCGTACCTGGACCCGGGTTCCGGCGGACCGGAAAATGATTTCACCAACCGCAATACCACCTTTATGACCTGGAACCTCATGCACATGGCCCGGATGATCAAGGATGCCGGCGGCATACCGGCGCATGGCAACCAGCGATCGAAATGGGATGCCGGCTGCCGGCCGGATTTCCCCAACCCGGACTACCGCTAGCAAGAAATCTTCTTACTTACCGTCAAGATAACGCTGGTCGCGGAAGCTGTAGACCCAGACCGGTCGGTAGACCACAAACAGCGTGATCAGTCCCGCGGTCAGGAATGACTCGGAAAATCCCATCAGGAAGTAATACGGCAGAAACTCCTGGCGAAGCAATGACCATTCAAAGGCACCGAATACCAGGAGGCAAAGCGCGGTGATGAACCCCATCACCATGCTGGTAATCCAGGTGCCGAAAAACGCGGAGCCGAAAATGTAGATAAAGAAATTGCGTGGCAATTTCGCCTCAAGCAAGAGAAAGATACTGTATAACAGCGTAACGGGCAGTAACGCATTCAACAGCACGGACACACCAAGGTTAATAAACAATGCATCATTGAAAAAACAGGTCGCAAAGATCACGAGACACATGCCCAGGAACCCCAACCGCAAGCCGAACATCAGTGTCATCAGCATGGCCCCGGACAGGTGCATGTTGATTCCGGACACAAGGCTGGCCCTCAATAACCACATACAGGCGACCAGGAAAATACACCAGAGCCATGGGTTCAATAGGCGGGCCTTTTGCTTGTACGAGCGTGCCAGGCTTGCAATCACCAACAATACCAGCACTAGGCTAACACCATTGGTGAAGTAGCTAAACCAGGCAGGGAAATAGGGATTGGTAAAGTCCAAGGGAATCTAACAACAAGATCATGAACACCAGTAAGTGATCCTCCTACCTCAACTCGCCAATGTTGAACGTATCTTGATCTCGGAAGTGAGCGTGCGGTGCACCGGGCAGCGGTTTGCGATCTCCAGCAGTTTATCGCGCTGTTCAGCTGTCAGGTCACCTTCAAGAATGACCTCGCGGCTAATCTCGTCGACCATGCCCTCGCGGGTCTCGCAATCCAGGCAATCATCGGCGTGGATTTTGTCATGGCCCAGCCGCACCCGGACCCGCTTCAGCGGGATCCGTTTCCGATCGGCATACATACGGATGGTCATGCTGGTACAGGCACCCAGTCCCATCAACAGGTATTCATAAGGACCCGGCCCGGTATCATTGCCACCGAAACCTTCCGGTTCATCAACAAACAACTCATGGAACCCGCTAAGGACACGTTGTGTATAGCGGCCGGTCAGTGTTTCTTCAACTTCGACAAGAGTGCGTGGATTCGTGGTCATTATTCCCCCCACTTCAGAACCTTTCTGATATTCATTAGATTAATAGACATATTTACGCCATTGAAGATGAAACTGTCAATTATCATGGTAATTCATTTCCTGCTTAATCCTGATATGTTAGCGTACTTAATACCCATTAAACTCAAGGAATCTCATGATACAACTTCGGGTCGGCTATGAATTAACCTACGAGTGTCCACAGCCAACACCTATGATACTGTCCTTGCATATCCATTCATCACGTGTCTCGGACATTGTTGTTCCTGATCACCTTATCACTCGTCCGTCAGTCCCCATCACTGCCTACCGTGATGGTTTTGGCAACTGGTGTAGCCGCATCGTCGCACCGAAAGGAGAGATACTGCTTTCAGCGGATGCGATTATTAACGATACCGGGGAACCGGACGTGGTAGTTCCCTCGGCCGAACAACAACAAGTACAGGATCTCCCGGGAGAAACATTGGTGTTCCTGCTAGGGAGTCGCTATTGCGAAACTGATCTGTTGACAGAGGAGGCCTGGAAACTGTTCGGGCAAACACCTACTGGCTGGAAACGTGTCCAGGCCATTTGTGATTATGTACATCAAAATATTGTATTTGGTTATGAACATGGCCGCCCTACTAAAACTGCCTGGGAAGCGTTTAAGGAGGGGAACGGCGTTTGCCGTGATTACACCCATCTCGCATTAACGTTCTGTCGTTGCATGAATATCCCGGCACGTTATTGTACGGGTTACCTGAGTGATATCGGTGTACCACCGCCAGATGGTCCCAATGACTTTGCCGCATGGTTTGAGGCCTTCCTTGATGGTCATTGGTATACCTTTGATCCCCGTAATAACGAACCACGTATTGGCCGGGTGTTGATGGCAATTGGCCGGGATGCAGCGGATGTACCAATCAGTAATACATTTGGCCCAAATGAAATGAAATATTTCAAGGTGTGGGCTGATGAAATAACCGACCAGGCCTGAAATACATTTACTTGAGTTAAACGGGATTAATCAGGTCCCGGCCCTCGTTGGTGGGCTTGTTCACATAAGTGGACACCTTGTAAAACTCGAATTCATCTTTTGAAGGCGATAACAGGCTGGCATCGCCTTCGACCAGCCAGCCGTCATAATTTTCCGGGTCGATGATCACCGGCATGCGGTTATGTATGTCCGTGAGCTGTTCACTGGAATCGGTGGTAATAATAGTAAAAGACGTTAACGGTTCCTCGCCCTTTTCCCAGGTTTCCCAGAGCCCGGCAAAGGAAAAGATGTCCGCACCCGCGGGCTTGATGTAAAACGGTTGCTTCTTGCCCTCCTCGCCTTTCCACTCGTAGTAACCCGTCGCCGGTACCAGGCAGCGCTGGTGCTTGTAGGCATACCGGAAATAGGGTTTGTCTTTCACCGTCTCGGCCTTGGCGTTGATGGGTTTCACCTTGATGTCCCCCCGGGCCCAGTGCGGCACCAGGCCCCAGTAGCTGCTGATCAGTATCCGCTGATCCTCATGCAGGCGGACAATGGGGCAATACGTATTCGGGGCGACATTGAAGCGGGACTTGAGCGCCAGTTTTTCATGGGTCCCGTAATGGTCATTGAGCGCCTTGTTGGAAGCATCCAGTGTAAATCGGCCGCACATTGTATATAAGTCAGTTATGAATTCAGCAAACCTGTGCTGGTTGATTTTACCTGTACTTAAACCATGGCACCAACCGTGCATAATGAATTTCAGTTCCAATCGTTATCAATTATCATCCGCCAATGCCAAGTGAAATCCTGGATATCTTTAATGCCCATAAAGGTGTTGTTTGCTGCGTCGGCGCCGGTGGCAAGAAAACCACCATGTTCCGGCTGGCCCGCGAACATGCCGGCCGTCGGGGTATAACGGCCACTTCCCATATCGAGTATTTCCCGCGCAAGCTGAAGATCAGCAAACACATCGCCGAGGAAGATGAATTATTGCAATTGATTAAAAACGATCCCTCCGATTGCATTGCCTTCGCCTGCCCGTCAACCCGCAAAGGCCGTCATGCCGGCATCAGTGTGGATAATGTCAAACGCTTCCAGGAAGCCGGGCGGTTTGACTTGCTGGTGATAAAAAGTGATGGTGCACGCAGCCGCCTGATCAAGGCCCCGGCGGAACATGAACCCCCACTCCCCGCTTGTGTGGATACCGTCATCCCCGTGGTATCGGCCAGGGCCATGGGCAAACCCCTGTCAGAACGGATCGCGCATCGCATTGATCGGATATCGGCCGTGGCCATAATGCAGGAGAACGACATCATCAAACCGGTCCATGTCGCCCGCTTGCTGACGTCAGCGGAAGGCGCCCTCAGGAATACGGGGGATGCCGAGGTCATCCCTTTGATCAACATGGTGGACAACCGGCAAAAACAGGTACTGGCACAGGAGGCCGCGGAACTGGCCCTGTCCATGACTGATCGGTTTAATAAAATCGTGCTGGCAAGAATGCGTGATGATGATCCGATCGTCGACGTCATTACGTCTTGATATAAGTTTAAATTGAATTGAGGTTTGTAACCAATGATCGATAAAACCGGCTTTGAACTCATGGCACGCTACAATCAGTGGATGAACGAAAAGATCTACTCCGTCTGCGCCGATATCCCTGATGTAGATCGCAAGAAAGATCTGGGCGCGTTTTTCAAATCGATTCACGGTACCCTGAACCACCTAATGTACGCCGATAGTGCCTGGATGAACCGTTTTACAGGGGAGCCCCTTGACAACTTCAAGATGGACCATGAACTGTATTCCGATTTCGATGAACTGCGCAAGGAACGGCAAAGCAAGGACCGGGACATTATCGAGTGGACCAGTCAGTTACAGCCCGACTGGTTGGCAGCGGATTTTGATTTCACCAGCAAGGTCGATAACAAGAAAAGATGTATGCCTGCCTGGGTGCTGGTCACGCATATGTTTAATCACCAGACCCATCACCGTGGTCAGGTGACCACATTAATAAAGCAACTGGGCCATGAACCGGGAGTAACCGATATTCCATTCATGCCGCAGTTTCAAGCAGGCAACCAATAGTCGCCATGCACATCAAACGCGCTACCGTCAAAGATGTGCCGCGGATCAGTGAGCTGATCCACAGTCTCAGTACTCTGTACATACTATCGCCGGACACTGAAAGCGCAGAGCCTTATCTTGAGTCCATCAGTGAACCGGCCATCCGGGATTATGTCAGCGCAAGCAACTTCCGCTACCTCGTGGCCGAATCGGAGGGCCAGCTCATCGGTGTCATTGCGCTACGTGACAACACCCATCTCTATCATATGTTCATCGCAGAGGCGTTCCAGGGGAAAGGCATTGGCCGTGAACTATGGGAAAAAGTGAAGGCCGAAGCTATACAGGCAGGTAACGTCGGACGGTTTACCGTCAACTCGAGCCTAAACGCCGTGCCGGTTTATGAACGGTTAGGGTTCGTCCCTGTCGGACGAAGCGTCGAAGAGAATGGTGTCACCTTTCAGCCCATGCTGCTGGTTGAGGATAAATAAATCTATCCCCTTTATTCTTTTATTCCGTATCGATTGATTACTTTTTGTTTTCCACTCCAGGACTAGACCGGGTATTTGCCGATAAAGTCCTTCTTTCCCAGCTCGACCCCGTTATGCCGGAGGATGTCGTATGCCGTCGTGACGTGGAAGTACATGTTCGGGTGGTAGAAGTAGAGCACCAGGTCTGCTCCGTTAAAATCAAAACGGTAACCGCGGATCTCCATCGTGAATGTTTTATCCGCCGTGCCCTCGAGCTGTTCAGGCTGAATCTGTTTTAGAAAGGCAATGGTGTCATTGATCCGGTCGTGGAACCCTGAAAAGGTCTTTTTCATATCATCGACCCCGGCACTTTCCAGTCCCGCCAGTCGCTCGATGCACTCCCGGCCGAGGTCGCAGGTGATCTCTACCTGTTTCGACAGGGGAAACATGTCCGGGGCAAGGCGGCCCCCGATCAAAACCGCAGGATTTATCTCCCGCTCTTTTGCAAACGCCTCACCCTTTTCCAGTACCCGGTCAAGGTTCTCCAGGAAACGGATAAACACGGGCACGGAGATCCGGTACATCGAGATTTCCATCGTCCCCACGCTACCAGACCATCATGCCGGCATAAACAAAGACAGTTCACATGGCGTGGACGAGGACCGTCCGCTCGCTCCGCCGGTCGAGGCGGGTCAGTCCGGCATCTCTTGCGGCGTCCCGGGCTGCCTGCATTTCCGTGGCATAAGGAGTGCGGTTGATATCGGCATACTTGCCGGTCTTGTCCGTCGGGCCCACGTGGTGCTCGGGCCGGTACTGGCCCATAACATTCACATATGTCTGCGGTGAGATCTCCTGCGCCAGCCACTTGAATATCTCCGCCGCTTCGTTGGTCTGGCCGGGCATGACCAGGTGCCGGACCAGTACGCCGCGCCGGGCCAGGCCGTCCGGCCCGAACTTCAGTACGCCGACCTGCCGGTGCATTTCCCGGATCGCCTCCCGTGCCCGCTCGGGATAGTCCTTGGCCTTGGCATATCGCCTCGCGCTTTCCCGGTGCCAGAACTTGAAATCCGGCATATAAATATCGACCAGGCCATCGAGCAGTTTCAGCGAAGTGATCGAATCATAGGCACTGGTGTTGTAAACAATGGGCAGGCGCAGTCCCATGGGCACGGCCGCCGCGATGGCCTCGATGACCTGCGGGGCGACGTGTTCGGGCGTGACGAAATTGATGTTGTGACAGCCGCGTTCCTGCAGTAACAGCATCAGCCCGGCGATCTCACCGGCGTTGCATTCCCGGCCCGAGTGTTGCTGCGAAATGTCCCAGTTCTGGCAAAACACGCAACGCAGGTTGCACAGGCCAAAAAAGATCGTGCCGGACCCGTGCCGCCCCCGCAGGCAATCCTCTTCGCCGAAATGCGGGAACGCGCTGCTGACGATGGCATGGCGCCCGGTATTGCAGACCCGCTTGTCGTCGTTCAGGCGGTTGACATGGCAGTTGCGCGGGCAAACGCAGCAATCCTCGAGTTCATTCAGGGCGGCTTCCACCCGTCCTTCCAGTTCCCCCCGGAGGCAGGTCTGCAGGCAGACTGGTTCGTAATCCTCGAGGAGGTATTGCGGGTCCGGTTCAACCGGTTGACTGATGGCGATCATTGGCGGTCAGCTTGATGAAACAGGGATATTTCAAGTTTAGTACGTCTCGTTAAATAATGTGTGGCGTTGCAAGACCTGGTCCCACTGATTGCAGTGGAGTGCAAAATCAATTGACACTGACCCTCTGGATTCTTATTGTCCAGATAACATCATAACAACCTGTAAGGAAGAACGTACTCATGGAATATAAACGAATACTTTGTCCCGTGGATTTTTCCGATATTTCTACGCGGGTACTGCAGATCTCCGCCGATCTGGCTAAGCGTTTTGGCGCTGATTTGCACGTTATCCATGTTTTTCAATTACCCGCTACTATGCTGGAAGCGGTTTATGAAGACCCCACAGACATGGAAGAGGAAATCAGGCAACGACTCAATGACAAGCTCAACGAATTTGTCCAGAAGACTAAAAAACCGGATGTAAAAATTACTACCGGGGTTTACGAGGGAGTTCCCGACGTGGAAATCATTACGTCGGCCAGGGAAAACCAGGCTGATATGATTGTTATGGGCACGCGGGGGAAAACCGGTCTGTCACACGTGTTACTCGGCAGTGTCGCAGAACGTGTCATCAGAAATGCGGAGGTGCCGGTGATGACCGTTCGCAAGTAAAATCAAATCAATAGGGTCAGTATCGATTGACTTTATTTAAATTTGATCATTGAGATCAATCGACAATGTCACTATTGACTAGTCCAGGACTTGACACCGATTCGCTGGCTAACAAGATACTACAAGTGAATATTTGAGAAAAAGTCTCATCTGACCCCACTTATTATTTGTTAACGATTTAAACCTTAAAGATTATTGTTAGTAAAACAACCGAGTCTTCGACTGCCTTGAGTGAATGTGGTTCATCTGGCAATAAATGCAATAATTGACCAGAAATCAACATTTGTGTAGTACCCATTGCAGTAAATTCTATTTTCCCGTTTATACAATGAACAACAATTGGTCCCGATACTTTATGAGTTGGAATTTCTTTACCAGCAGGAATGACGAGGCGAGCAAGCTCCATTTCTTCTGTTTTTACAATTGCTTTAGTTTGTTCATTGGGTATATCGTTTGCCCAGGTATCTAAGTCAACGATTTCAGCAGGTGATGCGTGATGTGTAGCCATAATTATTTCCTAATAAGTTTACGTATATCTAACGATTAAGTTAAGGGATCGCAGAAATCCGCGAAGCGGTTTTGGGTCCCGTTTGAGCGCCTTGTTAGGCCGCCAACTAGAGGCATTTCTTATTGGTTATCTCTCTCCTCAGCGTGTTGATTCTCTGGGTAATGACCGCCAACAGGTTGAGTCGTGGCCTCATATGCTCGCTCGATATAATGAATGAACGTTACGTATTCAAGCACATACTCACGTCCGGCTTCAACATCCTCAGGCGAATACTCGTGTGCCATGAGTGCGTGGTTGAACCTCTCGGTAATGCCATTTCGCATCTCATGAGTAATGAGTGTGACCAAATTTTCGACGTTTCCCTCGGACAATGCTACGTCGGCAAGCGGGATTGCTGGCCCAAGGTCGCGGCCCGCCGGTTTCAGGCCCGTATAGGGAGCACCTTCTCCAGCCCGATGTATCCGAACAAGCGTCTCAAAGAAATACCTATCCGCTAACTCCTGCGCCTCGGCACTAAGTCTTCTCACTTGCAGAGTACGATTAAAGGCCTGCCTGATCTCCGGTTCGTCCTCCTTCTGGATCCATATGAGTACAAGGTTCACATCTTCATTCGAGAGAGCTTTCCTTGCAGCATTGATGACAGGGCCATCCATTCCGTCACAATGGGCAACGACTGAACTTGGCACCAGTAGCATAGCCGTGAACGCAAGTACCATGCCTGCCTGAAAGATTTTCCCACACGTGTTCACGTTTTAACCTCCTGCCGCCGTCTTATGTGGCGGGCTAACGCTTCAGATAACAAGCGCGAGCGCGTTTGTGCAAAGCGTCTCTGTTGACCTGATTGTTAGATTTTGACTATTTCTTTGATTGTTTTTCCTTCAAGTGTTCAACATGAACGATCAACGTGTCAACTGTGTCCTTCAATAAATCGAGCTCGTCGATAGACAGGTCATTTAACTGCTCAAGGTTGTACTCAATTGTATCGATTATCTTTTTGTGAGGGCGCTGCATTGGCCTCATAAAATAGGTTGTAACAGTTGCTACGATGGTTCCGAAAAACAATACTGAACCAATAATAATCCAAAGACCGCCAATGAACTGAGCAGTACTGGATACAGGCGTATCAGCGATTCCTGCGGTGGAGAATGCGGCTACCCCCCAATATAGCGCCTCACCATACGAACTGACAGACGCTTCATCAACACTCCGTTCTGCCAGGTACACGCCAGTGGAAAATACTAACCACAGTATGAATAATAAAAGTACCATTCTTGTAAATGGCGTATGGACAGCGATATCCTTAATAAATCTCTTTAATCGCGTATGTTGCTTTGTTTTTCTCATTGTTTATGCCAATACGAAAGAGATAATAATCTTGATTACAGCTAATAAATCAAGGGGTCAGTATCGATTGATTTTAGTTAAATTAGATCATTGAGATCAAATGTCATTGCTGCCGCCATCCCCCTGGCTATTATGGCTTCGTCTCCTGTGGACAGGGCGAGCCTGTCCCGCGTAACCCCACCGGCCCTTGGCAGGATATTGTCATACCCCTGTGTATAGCCCTGTCCCGGCCTGTTTGCCCGATTGCGGAAGCCGCCGGATATAGTCCTTGATATATATCAAATTATTAGCAATGGTAGTGTGGTTTAATAGCTTGTCCAGAGATAAACAGGCATAACCGGATTGAAAATCGCCGATATCAATGATGCCCCGGGATCGCTCGAGATCCCCTTACAGCCCACATCGCTGGACATCTGGGATCAAAAATACCGCCTGAAGGATAATAATGGCCTGCCCGTCGATCACTCCATAAAAGATACCTGGCAGCGGGTTGCCCGTGTACTTGCGGATATCGAGGAGACAGAAGAAAAACGGGAATACTGGCATCAGGAATTTTTGTGGGCGCTACAACATGGTGCTATGCCTGCGGGCCGCATCATTTCCAATGCCGGGGCAACCGATTATAAACATGCCACCTCCACCATAAATTGTACTGTTTCAGGCACAATCCATGATTCCCTTGATGATATTCTCGGCAAACTTCATGAAGCGGGATCAACACTCAAGTATGGTTGCGGAATCGGTTATGAATTTTCCACCTTGCGGCCCAGGGATGCTTATGTTTCCGGCGCCGGTGCGCATACATCAGGCCCGCTGTCTTTCATGGACATATACGACAGGATGTGTTTTACCGTTTCCTCCGCGGGAGGACGCCGTGGTGCGCAGATGGCCACCTTTGATATCAGTCATCCGGATGTGCTCGATTTCATTCGGGCAAAACGTGAAGACGGGCGCTTGCGTCAATTCAATTTTTCCTTGTTAATCACTGAAGCCTTCATACATGCCGTCAAGAATGACGCCTGCTGGCCATTGGCATTTCCGGTAACCAGTCAGGAATTGCAGAAAGAAAAAATCAAATTGACAGACACGGAAAAAATTGTCTGGCGTGCGTGGCCAATTGAACGTGATTACATCGTAAATGACAAGGGCGAGGTGGCATGCCGGATTTACAAGTCCGTCTCTGCACGCGAGTTGTGGGATGAAATCATGCAGTCTACCTACGATTACGCCGAACCCGGTTTTATCCTGATCGATCGGGTGAATGAACTCAACAATAACTGGTACTGCGAAGCGATCCGCGCGACCAATCCTTGTGGCGAACAGCCACTTCCTCCTTATGGTGCATGTTTGCTAGGGTCCGTTAATCTCGCAAAATTCGTTCTCGAGCCTTTCTCCGCTAAGGCTGAATTTGACTGGGATACATACCGGCGTGTGGTAAAAACCTTTACCCGGATGCTGGACAATGTAGTTGAAATCAATGGTCTGCCGCTTGAAATGCAACGTAATGAAATTATCAGGAAACGCCGTCACGGTATGGGTTTCCTCGGACTGGGTTCGGCGCTCGCCATGTTGCGTATCAAGTATGGATCCCCCGCGTCAGTGGAATTTACCGAGAAAATCAGCCGTGAACTGGCACTGATCGGCTGGGAAACCGGGGTGGAGCTTGCAAAAGAAAAAGGTCCTGCGCCCATCATGGAAGAAACCTTCTGCATCACAAAAGACATGTTGCAGATCAGACCGGAACTGGGAAAAGACGGATACAGGGAAGGTGACATTGTGAAAGGCAAGGTATTGCATTCCCGTTACAGCCGTTACATGCAACGGATCGCTGAAGTTGCGCCGGAACTGATTGAGGAAATGGCGGAGTCAGGATCACGCTTTACACATCACAGCTCGATTGCGCCCACCGGCACGATTTCATTATCCCTGGGCAATAACGTAAGCAATGGTATCGAGCCGACCTTCTCGCACCAATATTCCAGGAATGTTATCCGTACAGGCAAGAAATCCAAGGAAAAGATGGACGTCTATTCTTTCGAACTGCTGGCCTACCGCACTCTTGTCAATCCAGATGCATCGCCTTATGCAGATGATCCGGATAACAGGCTGCCGGAATATTTTGTGACAACAGATGATATAGCGCCAAAACAGCATGCCGATATCCAGGCAGCAGCACAGAAATGGATAGACTCATCCATTTCCAAGACAACCAATGTTCCAGCGGATATTCCGTTTGCTGATTTCAAGAACATTTATCTTTATGCCCACGATAAAGGGTTAAAAGGTTGTACTACTTTCCGCTTTAATCCGGAAGTTTTCCAGGGTGTGATGGTCAAGGAAGAAAATCTTGAAAATACACTCTATCAATTCACGCTGGACGATGGTGAAGTCATTACGGTCAAAGGGAATGAAATTATCGAATACGATGGTGAGGAGCATACGGCGGCCAATCTGTATGATGCACTGAAAGAAGGCTATTACGGAAAATACTGAAGGTGTTAGATGTCAATTAAAATAGACAAAAAAATCGTAAATTGCAGTGTTGTCAAAGGTAATGATAAAACGCCTGCATCCGTCGGTGAAACGGCTACAACACAGGATAGCGGGGACAATGTTGTCCAGATGCACGAAAAACTGGAACGGCCCCAGATGCTACATGGGACAACCTACAAGATTAAAACCCCGCTGTCTGAACATGCCCTGTATGTAACGATCAACGATATCACCCTGAACCCGGGCACAAAAAATGAATTACGACGACCATTTGAAATATTCATCAATTCAAAAAATATGGACCATTTCCAGTGGATTGTTGCCCTGACAAGAATCATTTCCGCTGTATTCAGAAAAGGCGGGGATGTGACATTTCTGGCGGAAGAACTCCGTTCCGTATTTGATCCGCACGGAGGCTATTTCAAGAAGGGCGGTCGGTTCATGTCCTCCCTGGTGGCCGAGATTGGCGACGTGCTGGAAAGCCATCTCGTTATGATTGGCCTCCTGAAAAGTGACCGGCTCGACGAGAGGCAGAAAAAAATGGTCCAGGAAAAACGTGCCGAGTATGAAAAACAATCCCCGGGCGCCGGAAATACCGCAACAGATGATTTCCCGGAAAGTGCATTGTTGTGTAAAAAATGCCTGACCAAGGCGATGATTATGATGGATAACTGCCTGACCTGCCTGAATTGCGGCGAATCGAAGTGCAATTAACCCGCCTATTGCATGAGTACAGCAAAAATGCGATTGGAAATATTACCCGGCAATGCCTGTACCGTTTTCATGAAAGAATAGTTTATACACGCACTGGCCACCGGAGCTTGAGTGGTTCCTATGCTGACTGTCACTGATCACCGCCGTGACCGGCTGGGATTGCATTACATCTACCCGGTCATCTCACGC
>JBFFIE010000036.1:0-20880 GCA_041556555.1 Gammaproteobacteria bacterium | reverse complement strand
GCTGGTTTGAGGGCTGTAGTGTTCCACCAGCAAAAGCTTTCTTAATCTCAGGGACTCGAAAATCACGAAACATCTTGGCCTCGTCTATATTCCGATTGCCTGTGGTCTCAACAATATGCTTCTTGCCGAGACTGGCCTGGAGCTTCCGGGGGACGGCTACACGAATGAACCATGTGTGATTACGTTTGAAGAGGTAGGGATGATTTGCCATTTAACGTCCGTGCTAGTACAGGTCTGATGGTACAGATACTACGCTATGAACTAATAATAGCAAGGGCACTAGGCTTTATAGCGAATGGCACATTTTCCTCTTTCCGGCACCACCAATAAATAAGCCCTGTTCCGACAGGGCTTATTTATTGGTGAATCGGATATCCATGATAAGAACCTCTATCACAGACAGTTTTTACTGATAATCCCTACTTTCTGCGGTATATCCAAGGAGGCATTGGATTTTCCTCTTGCCACAATCCAATACCAATGGATCTGGCTTGATTTTCCGATAGCACATAGTCTTCAGAATATCTGCGATATGCCCAGGCATAACCCGCCTCAACCATCTGTTTGTTGATATCAATACCATCGCACCACAGCACGGCAACGGTTCTGCCGTATCGGTCAGTTGTTCTTGTTTCTACCGTAACCGGGTTACACAGGATACGTTGGAGATATATAGTAGATTCCAGGCCATAAAATTGCCAAATTTCCGGAGCATCTATACCAAAAAGTTTGATAGTGTCTTTTTTACCCTGATACAGCACCTTGATGGTGTCACCATCGGTCAGGCCAACTACCTGGGCATCATATGATTGGGGAAGACTGTCACTCCGAACTGCATCACTCCTGCCAACGTCTCCCTGATTAATACTGTATTTAATATATACGACAACACCTATTGCAGTGAGCAACACAATACTGACTATCAAGAACCGGAAAATTTTTTTCATTGAGAACGTTATACACTCTTGAGCCATCCTTGTTTTATTTATTACTTTGCAATCCAATATGCGCAGCCTTCAGACACCAAGCACCGCAAGAAAGATCGCCAACAAGGGCATTCATCTGTGATCTACTGGACTCGCACGCCTTTACTTGAAAATATAGCGGCCTATCGGCAGGAAACAATCAGAATTTAGTTATGATATGAAATACCACTCAGTTTGCTTTTTAGCTATGTTGTGAAGTTTTGCATGGATTGTTGCGTTAGCATTAACTAGCCTAATCACACAGGAATATATCCAATTTCCGGCACCTGTTTAATGAAAAACCTGCTTCATGCAGGTTGTTTTATCTGTTAATTAGGTCCTGATCTGAACCCCAGACTACGCATGACGAATGCCTTGCTCTATCAACCGAGTTATTCCGGCGTTGTATTGGTTTTGTTGCCTGCTAATACGCCAGCAAGTTGATGGCATTTTTTTCTTCTGTGTCGTGAATAAAAAAGAACTGGTTCACAATTATGTAAATTAAAAAATTGCCAGTCACAGCGGAAAAATTTTCTATCTGTTTTCCAATTAAAAATCAATCAGTTAAAGATACCCCGACCGGGTTAGCATCGGGTTTGACCATACCACCCTTTGGCGCGATTCGTTTTGTCATTTCCATAAACTAACCTTCGCCCTGTAGTTGCAATAAGTTTCGTTTTGTTGGCCTTGAAAGACAGAGAGAGATTTTAATGCAGTGACTGCCAGAGACAATTTAAAACGATAACTGCATAACAGTTTTGGTTAAGCCCCCGGTTACCTGGCGAACAGGGTTCACATTTTAACCAAATTGATACGGAAAAATGAAAATTCTTTTCTAGGCTAGGCTACTGCAGTCGCTGTGTCTTGAAAAGAATCATTACCGAAGGACGGTAGCTCATAAGTATTCTTTTACTGGGCACGGCTAGAGAGAGAACAGAGAGAGAACAGAGAGAGAACTGATGCGACATGTATACCATGCCGTCAGGACATATGGGCAGAGAGCTCATATACCTGTCCAGGCCGGTTCAAGGGCCTGTTATAGCAAGAGTGGAGAGAGTGCACGGTTGTTATTCACCGCGCCATTTCCCCCTGCCTGTTTCTCTAATCATCCGTACTTTTCTTCCCAAGACCTTTCCTTTGAGCATGGGAGTTCAGGCCCATGATCAAGGCAATGCCTAACAACCAGCTGGGCCTGACACTCGTTGAACTGATGGTTGCAGTAACAATCGGTATCTTAATCCTCACAGGTGTCACTGGTGTCATGATCACCAACAAGCGGATGTACAAGGAACAAAATGAAATGGGCCGGTTGCAGGAAAACGTCCGTTTTGCCATGGAAATGATTTTGAAAGACATTCGCCGTGCCGGTTATATGGGCTGTATGGATCGGGTAACCGGAGTAAATTCCACAGTGAACGGCGTCAGCAGCGATACCTTTTTACTGAGTTTGCAGAACCCGATTGAAGGTTCGGAAAGTGCCAGCACCTGGTATCCATCCGGTAGTGCCGAAGGCCTGAGTGAAGTTAATGATCTGCATGTTAATCCCGTGGATATGTTACCGGACAGCGATGGTATTTCGTTAAAATTCTTTGAACCCATTGGTGTGTCGATTCGATCACCCATGCCTCTGGTTTCTGCCGAACTGAAAGTTGATACGGTTGGCCCATTGCAGGAAGGTGAGATCATCGCCGTGACTGATTGCAGTACGGCCGATGTCATGCAATTAACAGAAATACAGACTGTGTCCAAATCGCTGCAACACAATCCGGGTAACACGAATCCATCACCCGGCAACTCGACTTCCTCACTCAGCAAGACCTACGGTACCGATGCCGAGGTTGTGCGTCTGGTGGCCCGGCGTTATTTTGTCGCGACCAGTCCGGTTACGGGTGAGACCGCCCTGTATATATATGCGCAGGACCTGAAGGATTTCGATAACGATGGCGATACCGTAGAATTCATCAGCCAGGAGTTGATCGAAGGTGTGGAAAACATGCAAATCTTGTTTGGCGAGGACACAGCAGGCGATGACACTGTTGCCGATACCTACGTGGATGCAGATGCCGTGGGTAACTGGGATAACGTGGTCAGTGCGCGGGTGTCTTTGCTGATGCGTACCATCCAGCAGGACTTCACTGCCCAGATCAATACCAAGACCTATGATTTGATGGGGACCACCATCGATCCCGTTGATGATTACCGTCGTCGCCGGGTCTTCGCCAGCACCATCCAGATCCGGAACCGGGCAAACCTCTAGAGCGGCACAAGGATCATGGTGGTTGAAATCCGGCTAAAACATCCCCATATCAACCCCATGAGCACAATACCTACCATTCCCTGTCCTGTCTGCCAGGCCCCGGTATATGTTCGTTCGCTGCAGTTACCGGGCGGCGAAATTTCCTCAATCTATGCCGAGCCGATGGTCTGGGATGAGACGCTGGTTGCCTTTCACGAACACCAGGCTGCCGATATGGTGAACAAGCAATTGCACTGACGGTGTTACCCGGTTTGTTTACTTAACAATCTTCCAGTTATTATCCTTATCTTCGCATAAGTCCACTTGTTGCGGGGCAAGTCGCTTGCCCTGTTTGTTGGCCTTGCTCTCAATCTTGACGCAGTTCTTGCCAGCAGATGTATAGCTATCCAGCAGGGTCAAGGTCCCGCTGGCTTTGGTGGCGGGGTTGGTCCAGTCCATGGTAGTGCCCTCCGGTTTTTTCACCAGTATTGACAGGGTCTGCATGGCAACCTTAATGTCTTCATCGGTTAATTCGCCCGTGCCTGTCAATGCTGTTCCAAGACTTTCACCAAACCCACCAAGAATTGAAAACGGTGATTTGACGACCCCGGTCACCACGCCGGAGATCGCACCCTCGGTGGTCTTTTGACCAACCGCCTCGGCCTTGGTAATGAGCTGATCGACCCGGTCCAGTGCCGGGTCAATGGCGTTACGGGTCGCTTCCATTTCAGCTAACACTTCGGGAATCATCGGCCGCAGGGCCTCGATTTCCTTTGCTGTGTTATTGACCGCAGTTGAGGCATTATCAACGGTTTTCAGTACCGCCGGGATCTCCTTCCGGGTTTTCTCCACCTCTTCAAGGATCGGTGGAATGGTTTTTCTGGTCGCTTCCACCTCCTTGAGCACCGGGGGGATTTGTTCACGCGTTGCCGCGACTTCATGCAGGACGTCCGGAACCAGGGCCCGGACCTTGCCGACTTCTTCAATAATGGGCGGAATAATTTCCTGGATTTGCCGGATCTCTTTCAGCACGGGTTCAATCTTGCCCGAGGTTTGATCGACGGTCTCAAGTATGGCAGGCAGTTCGGAGCGAAGCATGGCAACCTGGTAACCGAAGTAGCCGATTGCAGCGGCCAGGAAACACAGGGAAACCGAGAGCAGGTAAATACCAAAGTTTTTCACATGACTCTTCCTGTTTTCCATTTTTCTTGTAAATAATGTTGCTTTTTCAGCTACCAAGTATAAACGGATAGCCCGATTTTAAAACCATATAAAGTAATCCGGACTCAGAAGCTTGTATATTAACCGGATAAAAAAACGGGCACCTGGTGGTGCCCGTAGTTACTGCATTAGGAGCCAGGTGAAGAAGCGGGATTAGATCTGTAACCGGAGTCCCAGGAAACCTGATATCGGTGCACCAATACCAACAAACCGGTTATCCGTGAAGCCACCGAAACCGGGAACCTCGTCCGGTTCGCCGAGCAGGCCGAAGCTCTCGTATTCGGCGTCAAACAGGTTATTGATGCGCGCGAAGACACTGAACATGTCATTGATCCGGTATTCACCGCGGATGTTCACTGTGGTATAGGCATCCAGTTTGCCTAACTGGTTGGATTCATCGCCACGCAGGTAGACACCGGACGTATACAGAACGTCCCCGCCCATGCTGAAGCGGGAGGTGAAGGCGTAGTCCCCGCCAAACTTAAAGGTATGATCCGGAATACCGGGAATACTGTCGCCGGCTTCTACGGTAATCAAATCATTGGCGTCCGCAAACGGATTGTTGGCACTGCTGGACTGGAAGGTTGATTCAAATGTGGCACTGATATAGCTGTAATTCATGAACCAGCTGAAGCGCTGCAGTTCACCCGTGAGTTCCAGCTCCATGCCGAGACGCTCGGTGTCGCCGATGTTATCAAAGAAACCCTCGTTACCGGATATGCCACCAGTGTTCTGGAAGATGATGTCATCTTCATTGGTGGTAAGGAAACCGCCAACGTGCCAGCCGATGTTTCTCAACACCCCGAGTTGCCAGATGTTGCCACGGAAACCACCTTCGTAACTCTTGGCGACGACCTGTTCCAGCGGCGGGTCAGCGAGGAAACCGTTAGGCAGGTTACAGGGCGCGTCCGGTTCGGCGCAGGCCAGTTCCACGGCCGTTGGCGCCCGGGACGATTCACTGTAGCTGGCATAACCCGACAGATTGGGTTGAAATGCGTAAGTGAGACCGACCGCCGGGTTGACGCGTTCAAAGTCATGCTCGCCGTCCAGGTCCGGTTCCGGTTCCGACAGGCCATCAAAGCCACCGCGGTCCCGGAGTTCAATCGCCGTGTTGTTATAACGGACCGAGAGCGTCAGGTCGAGTTTGTCATTAAGGGACAGGGTATCTGTGACATAGAGATACCAGCTGACGGTTTCCGAGTTGATGGCCGTGCCTTCTTCCGGCACGAACAGGCCGGTACCGGTGGTACTGCGGTCCGCGAGCAGGCGGGCAATTTCCACGTTGGAATTGAAGCCCACCTCGCCGTAGTTGTAACCGCCACCAATGATGACCTGGTTCTGGCGATCAAAGAGATCTTCAAGATAGGCACTTTGCAGATTGAAGCCCCAGTTATTCTGGTCGCGCAGGCTGCGGTTGTTGATGGCATTGCGTTCGCCATTACCGACATCAGTCATGATCTGGTTGCCATTTTGATCTTCAATGGGGACGTCATCACCCTCTTCACAAAGAAAGCCTGCCGGGCCAACGGGTGGTTCATCGGCGCAATCCTCAAACTCACTGCCGTCACCATTAAACGAATTGGTGTCGTTGTCGCGGTAGAACGCATTTCCGGACAGCTGCATGACCGGGTTCAACCAATGTTCGCCCTGGAGCTGGAAGAAAAACATCTCGTTTTCGGTAATATCCGGTGCCGTGAAAAAAGCTTCGCGGTCAATGGCGGCGAGCTCGACCGGAATCGGGCCGTTGCCGATTAATTCCGTATCGGCATAGTTGAAATTGAAATCCAGCGAGGTGTCCGCACCGTCGCGGTAATTCAGTGACGTAAACAGGTTCAACGCATCGGATGGAGAAAAGTCCCGCCAGCCCTCTTCATCAAAGTACTGGAAGGTCGTGTAGTAACCCAGTCGGCCGTTATTGGCCCCGCTTTCCACGGTGGTGACGATACGCTCGAAGGAACCACCGTAAACTTCGACACTATTGCCCGGGTGGCTGAATCCGGTCTTGGTTTGCAGGCTGATGGCACCGCCAAGGGTGTTGAGGCCAAAAACCGGGTTGGCGCCACCAATCAGGTTCATATTGGCGATGGAGGATTCCGGTATCAGATCCCAGTTAATGGTGTCACCGAAGACTTCATTCACGCGGACACCGTTTTGATAAACGGCCAGGCCCTGCGGCAGACCCAGCAAGGGAGACGCAGTAAAACCGCGGTACTGGATGTCCGGTTGCAAGGGATTATTTTGGGCTTCGTTAATAATGACACTGCCCAGATTACGGTTCATAAAGTCCGTCAGGTCCAGACTCGTGCTCTTGTCCAGATCATCGCTCGTGGCCGACTGGACATTATAGGGGATCTTGTTTTCGGGCAGTCCAACACCCAGAGTTGGCGTGACACCAATCACCTCGATGGTGTCGGTTTCCATTACCTCATCTTCTGCATACACATTAATAAAGAGGCCAGAAAGGGCCATGCTCCCCCAAGCCAGGGGTTTTAAGATACAAGTGTTCACAACTCCTCCCGATACTGTTTTTTTATTGTTTTTAATAAATTGATGGTGTTGCAGATCACACAGGGTAGGGGATGATACAGATTTTAATGCCTGGCGGGTATGGAGAAAGGGAAAATATGGGTGGGAGAAATTCCTTTTATTTTTCAATAAGATCAGGCATAACTCTCCAGCAACTCTCGCTCTTTCTCTCCCAAGCTGGAATTTTTCAAGCGGTTCTTGATCATATCCTGTGGGACGTAATGCTTGTCCATGAGCAATTTTTTCTCATCGAGCGCAACAGAATCCATATAAAACAGGTTACTGGCCGGCATGATCCCGGAGTCCACCATCGCGATCACCTCGTCGGCCAGTTTGCGATATTTGTGGAGCTCGCGCTTGCTGGCCCGGTTTTCCGCGAACTCCCTGTCGACGATCCCTGACTTGTAGATTGCGTGGATTTCCATTCGGTAACTGATGATCGTTCCCGAGTCACCGGACTTGTCGATTTCCGCCTCAATATGTTTCAGGCGCGGTTCGATCAGGTTGCGGAGTTCTTCATTGATGCGCATGTCTTCGAGGCGTTCCGAATAAATGTCGAGTATGTTATCTATGGACAGCTGGTTATAGGTGTCTGTCGTGAAGAGTTCATTCTGGCGATAGGACAATTGCTTGTAAGAACGGAAACCGACGACGGAGAATATGTCAGTCAGGTCCAGGATATTCTTGTTAAAGCCAAGGGCACAGACCAGCTGCGCGTGATTTAATCCAAGGCTATTGGCAATCTTGTTGATCCGTTTTATAAAATCCTCAGTCTCATCCTGTTTGATTTTATAAAATGTTTTGACGAGATCGGAATCAGACGCGGTCAGCAATTCGGTAAATGTCAGCATAAATCAATTCTTGTTATGTTTAGTTTGTTCCAGATATTCTTCCAGCATCTGTTTCTCTCTTTTCGAGATGTCTGCATCTTTCAACCTTGCCTCAATGAGATCGTCAGGAATCAATCCCTTGTTTACCAGCCTTCTTTTTTCTTCAGGTAATATGCTATTCCTGAAGAAGATATCACCTGCGGGAATAAGTCGCGATTCGATAATTATATATACTTCATTAATCAATGCTCGAAAACCACTTTCATATTGATTCAGTCGGCGCTCTGCAAAATCAAGATCGGCAATGCCATCGATGTATATTGACCGCATCTCTTCCTTGTAGCGGTCGATGATAATCGAGTTAACGCTGGCTTCAATTTTCTCTTCGATTTTTGCCAGGCGCTGTTCCAGCATGGACTGTATTTCTTCAAGTATTTCCGGATAGTCTTTCACGAACCCGTACAATGTCAGAATATTGTCCAGTGCTACTCTCTTGTAAACATCATTAATGTAGACTGTATTCCTGTCCTTTTTCAGTGTATCCAACGACTGATAGCCTATGGCAGGTAAGAGTTCGGTGGCTTTATTAATATGTGGATTAAAGCCTATTGCACAAACCAGCTGTGCGGCTCTGAGGCTTAACTCCTTGGCAATGAGTTTTATATCACCAGAAGCCCCGGATTTCCCGGCAAGGTAAGCGTAAAAGATTTTAAGCAGGTCTTCTTCACTAGCAGTGAGGATTTGTCTGAAACTGGCCATTATTGTCAGTTTTGTTCAATCAGTCTCTTTCTGCCGATTTATTTATCCGGCTACTGCTGGCTTTTGGCTATCAGGTCCTGCAGCTTCGCCATGTTCCTCACCCAGGGTTTTAACTGTTGCAGTTCAGAAGGCAAGGATTCAATTCCCATCCTGGCGTTGTCTAGTGAGTCATATTTGCCATAGAGGACATTGAAGCGAACGATATCTTTAATGATAACCCGGACATAGGCAGAGTTCGATTCTATGTTATGAGTTCGTATGAATCTCAGGGCATCAGATTCATTCAACACGCTGGACAGTTGCAGCGTGTAGGTATCCGCAGGCTGGGACATCACCCAGTCTTCTTTTTTGATTGTCCCGGTATCGGCAACCACTGCAAGAGATTCAGCCGGGCCAGCTTGCACCGGAAAGTCGGGCTCTATTTGCGGTTTGGGTTCGGGTTCGGGGTTCAACTGGGCCAGTTTATCCCGGGCTTCAGGCAATCCCTGGCTGGCCGCTTTTCGATACCATTCAGCCGCCTTCTTTTCATCTTTTTCCAGGGCATAACCGTTCTCGTAGAAAATACCGAGGTTGTATTGTGCCTGGGCCACGCCCTGTGCGGCGGATTTCTGAAACCAATTCAGCGCTTCCGGGTAGTTTTTTTCGACCCCCTGGCCGAAGGCATACATGACCGCCAGGCTATACTGGGCCTGGGCATGGTCCTGTTCGGCCGCACGGCGAAACAGGTTCATGGCCTCCTTCAGATCTTTTTGCACACCCAGGCCACGGTAATAAATCAGACCAAGATTAAATTGTGAATCTGCAAGGCCTGCATCTGAGGACAATTTCCACCAACGAGCCGCCTTGAGGTAGTCCTGCTTGGTGCCGATGCCCTGAAAATATTTTACCCCGACATCGTGCTGAACCACGGGAATACCCTGTTCGGCCGCCTTGATGTACCAGTCAAGTGCCCTGGCCGGATCGGTTGGGACTCCAAGGCCATTGTCATACATGATCCCCATAGTGATCTGTGCCTGGGCGTTCCCTTGCTTGGCCAATGGCTGGAGGATCTGCATGGCTTTCTCGTAGTCCTCATTTTCATAGGCCGCCATTCCCTCTTCAAAGGTGTCGGCATGCAAAGCTACCGGCAGGACCAGCAGGATGGTAATCAGGATTTGCTTGAACAACGGACTATACAAGATCGAGATGGATAGCTATCGCTAATAAAATTACAGTTACCTTACAATACCCCAACCCGGCATGTTTATGCCATTGTTTTTGCAATGGCAAAGATTTCCTCTGCATCAAACAATTGATCATTGCTATCAAACAGCTTGGCCACGCAGGCCCGGTGCAGTTCCAGTTTCAGGGTACCAAAGCCGATGGCGCCCCAGATGATCTTGCCATTACGATCCTTGCCCTTGTCGAACATCTCGGTCCCGTCTATGCCCAGCGGGGGGGTAGCGTTGGCATCGGCCATCATCTCAATGCTGTCATTATTCTCCCAGTGGGACTTCTCAAGTAGCTGGGCCCCGGCTGCCCCAGTGGCAAATACCACCTGTGCACCTATGATGGTCTTGCCGCGGGCGTCGTTGTCACCTGCCTCAATTGGTTCGATGTCCACACCAAAACTGTCCTTGATGTCAGCACAGGATTTCTTGGCCTTGGCCATTTGCCGGGATGTCAGGGCAACCGTCGCCCCTTCCTTGGCCAGCATAACGGCGGCGCGCATGCCCACGGGCCCGGTACCGGCCAGGACCACCGCTTTTTTCCCCGACAAAGTGCCTGAGCTCAGCAGCCTGGCAACGCCGGCCGCGGCCGTGGTGTTACTGCCGTTGCTATCGAGCATGACCGAGACCCGAAAATCGGCGAAGAAGTTTTTTTGCACGGCCTTGAAGAGTTTTTCACCGGCCACCATGTCACTGCCGCCAACAAATAGCGCCGTGTTTTTCTTTTCTTTCGGGGCACGGGTAAAGATGGCACCTTCAACCAGGGGCTTGACGTTTTCCGGCGTGCAGTTGCCATGGCCTATCACGTGATCAGCACCGCCATCGTAACCTACAACAGTGTCGAATACGGCGGGATGTGGATCGGTATCAAGTTGAAATAGAAGCTTTTTCATTGTTGTTCCTTATCAAGTCTGTGATACCCGGGGAGGTCCTAATCATACTGAGGCCCGGGCAGTTTCAAAATTTCGAGCTGCGATAACTTAACCTATGGCGTGTCCAGCGACAACTACCGGGGTGAATTGATCTTTCAGCTTGCGCCCGATCTAACCTATAATCGCCTCCCCTGAAGTCATATACAGAACAACAATCGAGGGAGATTATGATCAAAGACAAGTCAGTTCAGGTATTCCTGGACGAACTCGCCAGCAAGGCCTCCACACCGGGTGGCGGCAGTGCTGCAGCAATTATTGGTGCGATGGGTGCCGCCTTGATCAGCATGGTGGCCAATTTTACTGTCGGTAAGAAAGGTTATGAGGACGTCGATGCGGATGCCCGGGATATCCTGCAACACTCGGAAGACCTGCGCGATCAACTGACTGGCATGATCAAGGCCGATGTGGATGTGTTTAACCGGGTGATGGCAGCCTATGGCATGCCCAAGGAAACCGATGAAGAAAAGGCGGCCCGCTCCGAGGAAATCCAGGCGGCCCTTAAGGAAGCAACTGATGTGCCGTTGGCCTGTGCGCAGGCATCTGCCGAGGTTATCAAGCTATGTCAGCCAATCGCCGAGAAGGGCAACAAGAATGTCATCAGCGATGCCGGGGTGGCAGTACTGGCAGGACAGGCAGCGCTGCGCAGTGCGGCACTCAATGTTTATATCAACATTGGCGGTATCAAGGACGAGGCTTTCCGCAGCGATCGTCAGAAACAACTGGAGGACATCCTTGCCGGTATGGATGCCTTGACAGAAGACGTTTACGAACTGGTCAAGAGCAAGCTGTAAGCACTACTTTCCAGTCATTCCATCCTGATGCGCATGGAAAAGTCGATGGCATGGAGATGCTTGGTCAAAGCACCGGTTGAGATATAGTCCACCCCGGTCTCGGCAACGGACCGGAGGTTCTTTATGTGGATGTTTCCCGAGGCCTCCAGTTTCGCACGGCCGCGGTTCAGGGCAACCGCCTTCACCAGTTTTGGGGTGTTGAAATTATCCAGCAGGATGCGATCGGCACCAGCCTCAAGTGCTTCTTCCAGTTGATGCAGGAACTCAACCTCGACTTCAACCGCGGCACTGGTTTTTTTTGCCTGCTTGATGGCCTCAGCAATACTGCCGGTGGCGGCAATGTGGTTTTCCTTGATCAGGATGGCATCGTACAAACCCATGCGGTGATTCTCTCCGCCACCGCAGAGTACCGCGTACTTTTGCGCTGTGCGCAGACCGGGCAGGGTCTTGCGGGTATCAAGTAGTTTGGTCTTGAGTCCAGTTAATAATGTGACGTATTCGCGGGTCACAGTGGCTGTTCCGGAGAGTGTTTGCAGGAAATTCAAGGCTGTCCGCTCACCGGTCAACAGGGCCCTGGCCGGTCCTTCCAGTTCACAAACCAGTTGATCCTGCTTGATGGTGTCCCCGTCCTTTGCCTGCCATTTACTCTCGACCGGGGATTTGAGTTGCTTGAACACCTCATCAAACCAGGCGGTGCCACAAAGCACAGCGTCCTCCCGGGCAATCACGACCGCCGAGGCCCCGGTATTTTTCCTGATCAGTTTGCTGGTAAGGTCACCACTACCCACATCCTCTTTCAGTGCAGCGCGGACCTGGCTGCTGATATTGTCTGGTAATTCAGGCATTAATCTACCGCTTTGCGCAGGCGTTGACGGGTCATCGAAAAAACCACCGGGCTCAGCAGTAGCAGGGCGACCAGGTTAGGCATGGCCATCAATCCGTTCATCACATCAGCCAGTGTCCAGACCAGGTTGAGTTTGGTGACTGCGCCCGTGATGACCGCAATCAGCCAGGCGATTCGGTAGGGCAGGATGATGCCTGTCCCAAACAGATATTCGGCACAACGCTCGCCGTAATAACTCCAGCCGAGGATGGTGGTAAAGGCGAATATCATCAGGCCAAAGCTGACAATATAACCACCGGGTCCCGGCAGGCCGGTATTAAAAGCCAGTGAAGAGAGTGGGGCGCCGGTTTCACCGCTGTTCCAGACACCGGTCGTAATAATCACCAGGGCGGTCATGGTGCAGATGATCAGGGTATCAATCAGGGGGCCGAGCATGGCAATCATGCCCTGCTTGACCGGATCATTGGTGCGGGCGGCTGCGTGGGCAATCGGGGTGCTGCCAAGCCCGGCCTCGTTGGAAAAGATACCGCGGGCAAATCCCCAGCGCAGGGCCATCCAGATGGTAGCACCGGCAAAACCGCCAGACGCGGCAGTACCGGTAAATGCGTCGGTCACGATCATTTCCAGTGCGTGGGGAACCTGTTTGAAATGGATCAGGAGAATGATCAGTGCCCCGGTAAAATAGGCAATGCCCATGAACGGTACCAGTTTAGCCGCCACTTCGGCGATGCGTTTGATGCCCCCCAGGATCACTGCCCCGGCCAGCGTGGCCAGAACCACGCCGGTGACCCAGAGTGGTATGGAAAAGGTGGTGTGCAGTTCATCGGCAAGCGAGTTTGACTGCACCATATTGCCAATGCCAAACGCGGCGCACATACCAAAGAAGGCAAATATGGCACCCAGCCAGTACCAGCGTTTGCCCAGCCCGTTTTTAATGTAATACATTGGTCCCCCGACATGCTGACCGAGGGAGTCGACTTCCCGGTATTTCACGGCCAACAGGCCTTCCGCATATTTGGTGGCCATACCAAACAGGGCGATGACCCACATCCAGAAGATCGCGCCAGGGCCGCCAAAATAGATCGCCGTGGCCACCCCAGCGATATTACCCGTGCCGATGGTGGCTGAAAGCTCGGTCATCAAGGCCTGGAAGGGTGAGATGTCACCTTCCTTGTCATCCTTGAGCCGCCCCTGCCAGAGTTGTTTCAGGGCCTGGGGAAACCGTCGCCAGGGCATCGCCCTGAGCCCAATGGTGAGGTAGACGCCCACCAGGCTCAGCAAGGGGATCAGCAGGTATTCACCCCAGATATAACTATCTAGGGTATGTACGAGTTCCTGAAATCGTTCCATGGTATCTGCTCTGGTTCATGATTTCTTATTCTAATTCAAGTAGATACATTATAAGGGTTCAGGCCTCAAATACGAGTCTCAGGCCGGCATAAAGGAATCTTTTTTCTGCCTCGTAGTAGTTTCGGAAACTGGGACGCTTGATTTCAGCCTGGGTCAGTCGACTGCCGCCCTTCAAGACATAATGCTCACCATCAAAATAGGGCAGGGAATAGCCATCGTAAGGGTAGGGGCGAAATCCAGGATAGGGGAAAAAGGCATTGTCGCACCATTCCCAGACCTCACCGGTATTTTCCAGCAGGCCCAGCCGGCAGGCACATTCCCACTCGTGCTCGTGCGGCAAACGTCCCCCGGCCCAGCGGGCGAATGCCCGGGCTTCATACCAGTTGATGCCATGCACCGGTGACTCTGGCTCGAGCTCTGCTGGTCCTTGGCGGGTAATGACATACCAGTGGCCAGACTCATCCTGGCGCCAGTATTCAGGTGCCTGCGGGTTTCGGGACTGGCGCCATTGCCAGCCCCGCTCATCCCACCAGCAGCTGTTTCGGTAACCACCGGTTTCCATGAAAGCCAGGTACTGACTGTTGGAGACCGGCAGTCTAGAAACCGATGCCTCAGCAAGGGTCACACGGTGCGCGGGATACTCATTATCGTAGGGTCGCCAGGGTAGGTCTGCCCCTATCTTACAGGTGCCTGCGGGCAGTTTCATGGTCAGGGGTGTGAGGGTCTGACTCTGGAGATGATTAGTGGAGGTGTAATGAAATTCCTGCAACGAGACCTGTTGCAGTCCAGCCAACTGCAGCGTCTCGTAATGTTGTGCATAATGTTGAATCAGGAAATGCAGCAGATAATTATCCCGGTTCAGGGATCTGTCCAGGGCGCGTCCATCCAGGGTTTTTAACAATTCCAGATTTGCATGCTGTGACTGGAAGACCCAGGCCAGCAGCTTATCCAGGGAAGGTATTTGTTTGCCGCGCTTGGTTTTCTCCGAGAATTGCGGATTATACAAATTGACAAGTTCTGTCTCGCTTGCCTCCTGCTTCAGTAACTGTTCGCGTATCCAGTAGTTCTCTGTGAACACACAATGGCCCAGATGCCATCCCGGTGGACTCAGGTCAGGATGGGGCTGCTGATCAAATGTATCGTCCATGGATTCAAGCAGCGAGATCATCTGCTGCTGTTTTTCCCTGAGTGAATCCAGTAATGACTGTTCTACACGCTCATCCACCGGTGCTCGCCGCTCCTTGAGAGTGAGAGGATGTGTGAATCCGGAAACGTCTGCCAGTCGTCGTTATCATTGAATGGTTCCGAGGCCACCAGCTTGCCGCCCGCAAGTGAATCAGGGTTGCCGCTGTAATAAAGACTGGGACTCTGGCCATTGATTGCATGGCGCACGGCATAAACCGAGTCTCCGTTACTGATTATACAATTCATTAATACCGGCGTGTCTCCAGCCAAGCGGGTTATTTCATTAACGGTCTGATTGATTGCTGATGCAATATCCTGGGATGATTGTCTCAGCATCTGCCGGAATACCGCAAAGATGTATTCTGAATCGGTGTTGCCATTGATTTCGGCACGGACACCGGATTCCAGGAATTCATTAAAATCAGGCTTGCAGGTTTCGCTGAAATTTTTAATGTAACCGTTATGCACGAACAGTAATTTCCCGAACCTGAAAGGCTGGGTATTATTCAGACCCGTCATTTGCCCCGGGGTGGCACTACGAACACAACCCAACCAGACTTCACTGCGCAATGACCTGGCCAGGCTTTCAAGGTTGATATCGGACCAGATTGGCAGGATGTTGAGATATGTCATGGGATCATTGTTGTCACTGTACCAGCCAAAACCGAAGCCATCCGCATTCAACACTGCTTCCGCCATTTCTTTCGGGGCCCAGGATTGTTTGATCAGGTTGTGTGGTGGTTCAATTAAAAATGCCTGCAAGGAGATTGCAGGACCTATATAGGCACCAAGACGACACATCGTTTTCGCTTTACACTTAGATCCAGTAATATCAGGATGTATGACAAGATTATCATGATGGCAAGCGATTCATAAGTCACATTGAACAAAAACCTGAAGTTAGACAATCAATCGGGATGGCTTTTAGGCGTCAGACATCACCCATCCCCGAATTGTGATGAAAGACCTTGTGGTGTGGCAATCGATTTGCTGGTTATTCACGGGATCAGTTTGCCGCCGGGCCAGTATGGTCATGATTACATTGACCAGTTATTCACCAATTCACTGGACTGTGATGCCCATCCATATTTCACACAGATCGCAAACCTGCGGGTCTCGGCCCATGCCTTGATAAATCGCAAGGGAAATATTACGCAATACGTTCCTTTCACGGCACGGGCCTGGCATGCTGGTGAATCCGAATTTTGTGGCCGGACTTGCTGTAATGATTTTTCTATCGGGATTGAACTGGAGGGCAGCGATGAAGAGCCTTATACTGGTGAGCAGTATCGTGAGCTGGCCAGGTTATGTCGATGCCTGATGAACAAGTGGCCAGGCATTACCCGGGAACGGATCGTGGGGCACAGTGACATTGCCCCGGGACGCAAGACTGACCCTGGCCCGTTATTTGAATGGCAGTTATTAAACAATGAACTTGATAAGGCTTAGCAGGAGGGGAACCAGATGACACTGATTGTCATATTAATCGGTATGGCAATTGAGCATTTTATTGGTGTGGCCGATGAAATCCGGAGGCTTGCCTGGTTTGATGGTTATGCCAATTGGCTGGAAAGGCAATATGCGGGGAAGAGTTTCTGGGACGGACCGGCAGGCGTAATTGCGACTCTGGCAGGCCCGCTGTTGCTGGTTCTGTTTCTCGAGTGGATCTTTACCGCGCTATTCTATCCGGCCGTAATGATATTTTACCTCCTTGTTCTGTTGTACTGTCTTGGTCCCCGTTACCTGAATCCACAACTGGATGAATACATAGAGGCTGTGAGGACCCGCGACAACGACGTTGCAGAGGGATTGGTCCGGGGGTTTGCTGTATTCGATGATGAGCTACCACAGTCCCGGGCCGGAATTGTTTCTAATATCTTCCTGGCCGCCAACCAGCGATTGTTCGGAGTATTATTCTGGTTTATTTTGCTGGGTCCCTTCGGTGCATTGCTTTATCGTCTGAGCTGCCTGCTATGGAATAGACAATATGAAATTCATGGCAGTTATTCTGATGCCACACGACATTTATATAATATCCTCAATTGGCCCACCGCCCGCTTGCTTGCTTTCAGTTATGCCCTGACCGGCAACATGGTCCGCGCTGTTGATGCCTGGCGTGAAGCCGAGAGCAGCAGTTTCTCCGTGAACGAGCAGGTTATGCTGGGCACGGGTATCGCCGCTCTGGACCAGGATTTGGAAGAGGACAGCCCCGATGAGGACTACCTGGAATTATTGCACTCCCTTCAGGGTCTCCTGAACCGTGCCCTGTTGCTCTGGCTCAGCGTACTGGGCATCATGACATTATCAGGTTGGCTGGGCTAGGCCGAGCGGCACGTCCTGATATAGTCTTCAATTGATAACATTTGCCAGGGCCCTTCATCGGTCACCAGCACACTATCCTTGTCATACCAGTCTCCCAACACATAACGTCTGGCTGTTTTGCCATCCAGAGAGAATTGATGCACGGCCTGTTTATGGGTATGACCATGTATCAGGTCATGGACCCCGTATTGCTTCATTGTCTTCTCAACAGTGGGTTGGTGAACATCGACAATCTCCGGGGATTTGCGTTGACTCGAGCTGACTGTTAACTGGCGGACGCCATGCCAGATCCGCTTTCTGATGGGGTAGGGCAGGCTTCGAAATAAGGCGATGGCGGGTGGATTATTGACACATTTTTTATACAACTGGTAAGCAATGTCCTTGCTGCAGAGGGAATCGCCATGCATTAACAGCGTCGGGGTCCCATAAAGCCTGATCACTGTTGGATCCGGGATCAGTTTTGCGCCGGTCTCCCTGATAAACCGGTTACCGACAAGGAAATCCCGGTTGCCCCGCATAAAATACAGCTTGTTCCCCTGGATTGTATACTCAGCCAGCATCTGGATGATGTTTTCATGAGGTGGTGTCCTGTCATCATCCCCGGCCCATGCTTCAAACAGGTCCCCGAGAATGTAGAGTCCATCGGCAGTACGGGCCGGACCTGCCAGAAACTCCTGCAATAAATCCAGTTTGTCTGGCCGTGACTGTGACAGGTGTAAATCAGAAATGAAAAGGGTGGGCATGGGAACTTCCCTGGCCGTCGTAAGCGTTGTTCAAATTAACTCTGCTTTTTCAATCACAATGAGTTCCACAGGCACGTCCATATAGCCTTCTCTGGATGTAGTTTCCACTTCTTCAATCAGACGGACAATGTCCATACCCTCGATCACTCTTCCAAACACACAATAACCCCAGCCATCATCGGTTTCCTCGCGGAAATCAAGGAAGGCATTATCGGTAGTATTGATAAAAAACTGGGCGCTTGCGGAGTGCGGGTTGATCGTCCTGGCCATGGCTATGGTGCCCATTTCATTTTTCAGACCGTTGTTTGCTTCGTTTTTTACCTGGGCTGCGGTGGGCCTGACCTTCATATCACTGTCCATGCCGCCGCCCTGGATCATGAAATCCTCAATCACACGGTGGAAGATGGTGCCGTCATAATGACCGGAATTGACATAACCGATGAAATTTTCAACAGTCAAAGGGGCCTTTTCAGGCTCAAGCGCCAGGATAATAGTGCCCTGGCTGGTAACTAGTCTGACCTTCATTTTCGAATCTCTCCTGAAACGGGCACTGGCAGTGTTGACTGATGATGGCATCCTACAATAATGGCCAGGAGAGATCACTTGCAGGATTTCTGTATGATAGCGGGGGATTCCCTTTGTGTGCGTCCTATGTTTTCGATAACATTCGCGCTTTTGCAGTCATAATACAAAAGCATGCTGACAATCTATAACACCCTGACCAGAGAGAAAGCACCGTTGACCCCAATTGAAGCGGGCAAGGTGCGAATGTATGTGTGTGGCATGACTGTTTATGACTACTGTCATATGGGGCATGCACGTGTCCTGGTGGTGTTTGATATGGTTGCCCGCTACCTTCGTGCCCGAGGTTATGATGTTACTTATGTAAGGAATATCACAGATATTGATGACAAGATCATCAAGCGCGCCTCAGAAAATAACGAGACTATCAATGAATTGACCACGCGGTTTATTGAAGCCATGCATAAAGATGCGGATGCCCTCGGCGTCCTGCGTCCGGATATTGAACCCAGGGCGACCGATCACATTCCTCAGATCATCAAAATGATCGAAAACCTTATCAATAACAAGCTGGCATATGTGGCGAGTAACAAGGATGTGTTTTTTGATGTCAGTGGTTTTAAGGCTTATGGCAAGCTATCTGGCAAAAATATCGATGAATTGCGTGCGGGCGAGCGGGTGGAAGTACAAGAGGCCAAGGACGACCCGCTGGATTTTGTGCTCTGGAAGTCAGCCAAGCCTGGCGAACCCAGCTGGGATTCACCCTGGGGCCCGGGCCGGCCAGGCTGGCATATTGAATGTTCTGCCATGTCTACGCATTGTCTGGGAGAACATTTTGATATTCACGGCGGTGGTCAGGACCTGCAATTTCCCCATCATGAAAACGAGATTGCCCAGTCTGAAGGCGCAACAGGTCATACATTCGTCAATGTCTGGATGCATAATGGCTTCGTTCGTATCAATGATGAAAAGATGTCAAAGTCATTGAATAATTTTTTCACGGTACGAGAAGTGCTTAATTCATTTCTTGCCGAGGAAATCCGTTTCTTTATTCTTTCCAGTCATTACCGTAGCCCTCTGAATTATTCGCTGGAAAACCTGGGCGAGGCCCGGTCTGCACTGCATCGCCTGTACACGGCCCTGCGTGAAGTACCGTTATCTGGCGGCGCCGTCATTGATGAGTATGTCGAGCGTTTTAACAGCGTGATGGATGATGATTTCAATACACCCCGGGCGATAGCAGTACTCCATGACATAGTCAGCGAAATTAACCGGCATGACAAGAAATCAGACAAGGCAAAATCATTGGCAGCAACACTGAAAGCCCTGGGAGGTGTACTCGGTCTGTTGCAGGATTCTCCCGTGGCTTATCTTCAGCGGGGAACCGGCGGGACAGACGGTCTGGACAGCGATGCTATCGAAAAACTGGTTGCCGAACGAAATCAGGCGCGAAAGGACAGGAATTTCCAGGAAGCGGATCGGATACGGGGCCTGTTGAAAGAGCAGGGGATAGAACTGGAAGATACACCCGACGGTACGCTCTGGCGGCGCGACTAGTGACTACTTAATCCATTCGATCCCAAGTAACAAATCCTTGGTGTTCTGGAACCGTTCATCCGGGTCCTTGGCCAACAGTCCATCTAACAGAGGTTGATATTTTTTCAGATTCCCGGTCAATTGCGGAATCGGTTCATTCAGATGAGCCTTGAGTAACTGGGCGATGGTTGTCGCAGTATATGGACGTTCACCGGTCAGCATCTGGTAAAAGATGACACCCAGGCTGTAAAGATCACTGCGATGATCAGTCTTCATTCCTGCCCCCTGTTCAGGGCTCAGATAATAAGGCGTACCTATCACCGTATTATCTACCGTGATATCAGGTTCGCCAGAGATAGTCTTGGCCACACCAAAATCGGTTATGGTCAGGGTGTCGTCTTCCCGAAACAGGACATTACCGGGTTTCAAATCGCGGTGGACAATATTTAAATCGTGGGCTGCCTGCAGGCCCATGGTCATCTGATGCAGGTAGTCGAGTGCCTTGTTATCAGTGATGCCCTGCTTGATACGTTTATTCAGGTCACCCGCCGGAAAATATTCCATGGCAATATAGGCGAAATCAGCAGCAAATGCCCGTTCATAAATTTTAATGATGTGCGGGTGATCAATATTGGATATCAGGTTATATTCCTTGATGAAGCGTTTCAGTCCTTCCTGAAATTGTTCACCTTCCTGCATATGCAGGATCTTGAGTACAACCGCCTTGTCTTCCTCATTTTTGGCCAGTAATACTTCGGCCATGCCGCCATGGGCAATGGAATTGACAATTTCATAACCCGGGATGACCGGGTAGCCAGCCTTGATGGAGGGCTTACTGGCAGCAAGATTTTCGCCGGATATATCAAGCGTATTTTCCATGTTTGCCTTGTAAACAGCCCGGCTCTCCATG
>JBFFIE010000035.1:0-21071 GCA_041556555.1 Gammaproteobacteria bacterium | reverse complement strand
GTCCAGGGTTTCTTGTTTTCACTGCTCACGGCGCCATATCTCCTCTTAAATAATGATATCCATCCCGTCGTATGAAACCTCTATCCCGGCCGCATCGAGTTCCTTGCGTTCCGGAGAATCTTCATCAAGTATCGGGTTGGTGTTATTGATATGTATCAGGATTTTCCTGGGTTTCTCCAGTGGTTTGATGAGGCTCAGCATGCCTTTTTCACTGGACTGGTCCAGGTGTCCCATCTCGCTGGCCAACTTGTCACTGATCCCTTCTCTGGACATTTCGTCATTGGTCCAGACGGTACCATCGACCAGAATGACATCAGCATTCGCCATATAGTCCAGTACCTGCGGCTCAATCTCACCCAGACCCGGAGCATAGAACAGATTTTTGCCGGTACTGGTGTCTTCTACCTTGAAACCGACATTATCGCCAGGCACGGTATTGTGCCGATGGGGTGAGTAGGGCGGGGCCTCGCTCCTGAGTGGCACCGCGGTAAAGACCAGGTTGTCGGCCTTCGGAATCGTAAACGGTTTCTGGTCCGTCTTGACCTCGTGCCAGTTCACACCGCGGAAATGCCCCAAAATATTAAACAACGGATAGCCGCTGGTCAGGTCCTCATGCACGGCGGCCGTACAATAAACATCCCAGGGCTGGTCATGTTCGCGCAGGATAATCAGACCGGTGGAGTGATCAATCTGGGCGTCACAGAGGATGATGGCACAGATCCCCGTATCCCTGACCTTGCGTGCCGGTTGCAGTGGGGGAAAAGCTTCCAGTTGGGCCCGAATATCAGGCGATGCATTAAACAGCACCCAGTCCTCGCCATTACCACTGATGGTAATGGACGACTGGGTTCGGGCAGAGCTTTTAATCGTACCCTGTCTCAAGCCTCTACAGTTTTTACAGTTGCAATTCCACTGCGGGAACCCGCCACCGGCACCTGTACCGAGAAGATGTATATGCATGATTGAACAAGCATCCTGTAATGTTTTAAGTTAATTAGATAGCAATTTTGCAGCAAGATCACTGGGAAGGCGACGAACAGCATGCAGCGGGAATCTGACCGCTGTGAGTTGCAAGAATTGTTGGGGATGATATCCCGACCAGTATACTTGGCCTGCTTTAGTTCTCAGCGCGAATGGATATACATCGTCACTTCAAAGCCGAACCTTAACTCATTGTATTCGGGGGTGTGCCAACTCATAATGACTCTCCTGATAAGTAATTGATTTTGTAATTATTGAGCGAAAATCGTGCCAGCCTGAATATTTATCATCATATTAAAAATATTAAGTTACTAAATATATAAAAAACAGAAAGATATAATATTTACTTAAATTTGATTCTAGATATTTATCCTGGTCAGCCCAGGGCTTTAAGCAAGAAAATATGGTTCATATCAACCATATTTTTCTGTGGTGAGGTGATATCAGCCCGATAGTAAACTTTTCCTGAATGCATGAGCAACGATAAACCGGAACACATCTTGTTTCTGACTGGCAAACTGGCCGAGAAACGCCTGCACAGGGTTGTGGCATCGATGGCGCCGTCCGATTTCACTTATGAAATCCGTAACATCGGTGTCAGTGTCGCCGCCCTGATGACAGCCGATATGTTGATACGGCGTTTGCAGGACCTGGATCCTTATGACCGTATTATTGTGCCCGGGCTTTGCCGGGGCGATCTCGATAAGGCCAGTCAAACTTTGGGAGTAGAGGTGGTTCGCGGTACGGAAGACCTGAAGGACCTGCCCAGCTTTTTCGGTCATGACTGCCAACCGGTGGATCTGAGCCGTTATGATGTTTCGATATTCGCCGAGATTACTGATGCCCCGCAGATTGGGCTCGAGGCGATCATGGCCCGGGCGGAACAGTATCGCCTGGATGGTGCCGATGTGATCGATATCGGTTGCCTCCCGGATACCCCGTTCCCGCATCTGGAAGAGGCGGTTGCGGCCTTGAAACAGGCCGGTTACCGCGTCAGCGTCGATTCCCTGGAAGTTGACGACCTGTTGCGAGGTGGCAAGGCCGGGGCTGATTATCTTCTGAGTCTGAACGAGAATACGCTATGGGTCACTGATGAAGTGGATTCAGTTCCTGTGCTCATCCCGGAACCGCACACGGACATGGCCTCACTCTATCGGGCCATAGATTATATGCGGGAAAACAAGCGGCCATTTATCGCGGACAGCATCCTTGATCCCATTCATTTCGGTTTTACCGATTCCATCCTGCGTTACCATGAATTACGTCAACGCTATCCCGATGTTGAGATCATGATGGGTATCGGTAACCTGACGGAACTGACCGAGGCCGATACCACCGGTATCAATGCTCTCTTATTCGGAATGATCTCGGAACTGCGGATTACCCATGTGCTGGCCACCGAGGTCAGTCCCCATGCCTGTTCTGCAGTCCGGGAAGCGGACCGGGCCCGCCGAATCATGTTCGCCGCCAGAACAGAGGAAAGCCTGCCCAAGGGACTGGACAGCGGGTTGCTGAGCACACATGCACTCAAGCCCTTTCCTTACAGCAAGGAAGAAATCGAAGAACTGGCAGCCGAAATCAGGGACCCGAGTTACCGGGTACAGATCAGCAAGGATGGAATTCATGTGTATAATCGTGACGGGTTTTCAACTGCGGCAAATCCCTTTGAACTCTTTCCGGAACTGGAACTGATTCAGGACGACGCACCCCATGCCTTTTATATGGGCGTGGAATTGGCCCGGGCCCAGGTGGCATGGCAACTCGGCAAACGTTACCAGCAGGATGAGGAACTGGAGTGGGGTGTGGCAACACGTGGCAGTTCCGAGGCAGAGAAGAATCGCCTGAGCCGGGCCGCTCATCAACTCAAGGATAATTCCGGGAACGTCGACGGTTACAAGGAAGCCGGTTCCACACTCAAGGCCAGCCGGGCAAGGAAAAAGAAGCAGAAAAAATGATACGTGAAGTCATAGTCACAACACTCAATGAGGATAATTCGGTGCATATTGCACCGATGGGTATCCGCACAGAAGGCGGCCAGGTCAGGATATCTCCGTTTAAACCCTCAACCACACTGGAAAACCTGCGCCGAAATGGTATGGCCGTGATCAACTATACGGATGATGTCCGTATCTTTGCCGGCTGCCTGACTGGACACTATGAGTGGCAGACAGTGGCGACAAAAAAAATTACCGGGCAACGACTGGAAAATACGCTGTCACATCTGGAAGTTAAAGTGGATCGAATCGAAGAAGACGAGCTCAGGCCGGCTTTTATATGCAATATTATTCATCAGGAAACCCATGCACCATTCCAGGGGCTGAACCGTGCCAAGGCCGCGGTCCTGGAATGCGCAGTCCTGGTCAGTCGCTTGCACATGTTATCGGCAGAAAAAATCGATAATGAAATGAAATATCTTGAGATTGCCATCGATAAGACGGCCGGCCCCGAGGAGCTGGAGGCCTGGGGCTGGTTGCAGGAAAAGATTTGTAAATTCCGGATGCAGGAAGCAGCGGGTGAGGGCATGGTATGACCAGAATGCTTGGCAGTGTCCGTAATAGAGCCGAAGCCTCAATCTTGTTACGGGCCAATGTGGATATCATTGACATCAAGGAGCCATCTGCAGGCGCTCTTGGTGCTGTTACCTTAACGGATGTCATAGCTATGGTGAACTATATCAAAGCCTGTGAGCCCGGGGCATGTTGCAGGATCAGTGCCACCATTGGTGATCTGCCCATGATAGCCGGGATCATATCCAATGCAATTCAGCGCATGCACTCGACGGGTGTCGATATCATCAAGGTGGGCGTGTTTGCATCCGATTTATCAGCAGAGCTTATATCAATGCTGGCCCAGCATGCCGCAGAAGAAAAAAAAATTGTTTTGGTCTTCTTTGCTGATCGATTCATTCACTGGCCCGACTTCAGTTTCCTGGCCGCCCAGGGATTGTATGGCGTCATGCTGGATACGGCGAACAAACAGAATGGGTCCCTGACCACACTCATGAGCATAAGAGAACTTGACGGATTTGTGCGGGGGGCACAGGCAGCTGGACTCAAGGCGGGACTCGCGGGTTCGCTTCAAGCATCTGATATTAATAATCTTTTAGGACTGGATGCAGACTATCTGGGGTTTCGAGGCGCCTTGTGCCGGAAACAGGAACGCGCTAGTGTGATTGATGAAAACGCGGTCAAAACAGTCCGCGACTTGATCCCGTTAACCCGACAATCTAGCAAGCAGTTGGCCCGGGTCGCCAACTAGGAGTGACAGAGAATGAGCCAATGGCGAAAAAAGGAAAAAGACGCGACCTACAACGAGGAAGAGATCGAGGCCAGATTAAAGGATGAATTACCCAACTGGTATTATGAAAACGGATGGATACGCCGCAAGTATAAAACCAGTGGCTGGAAAGGGACACTGATGGTCATCAATACCGTCGGTCATCTGGCAGAAGCTGCTTTTCACCACCCGGACATTACGGCGTCCTATGCATTTGTGATTGTAAAGCTGGTGAACCATGCGGCCAAGGGTGTCACCGACAAGGACTTCGAACTGGCTAAAAAGATCGAGGAAGTGATCATGTGGCAGCCGGGCAAGGAAGAGGACAGTGCCCTGGAAGGTACCCCGGATGATCCGCGCTTCAAGTATATTAAATACGATTGAATTGAAGTTAAGGCTGCAATTTCAGCGACGTGTCCAGTGACCGGACTTGCCGCCTGTCTTATCCAGCAACTGGATGTCAGTGATCTTCATGCCTCGGTCTACTGCCTTGCACATATCATATATTGTCAGCAAGGCAATCTGTACTGCGCTTAATGCCTCCATCTCAACTCCGGTTTGATCCCGCGTCTCTGTGACAGCCCGGCAGTAGATGGCGCTATCTCCTTTCCTTGGTTGCAGGTCTATCTCGATATGGGTAATGGATATGGGATGACACAAAGGGATCAGGTCTGCGGTTTTCTTGGCGGCCATAATTCCAGCGACACGGGCAATGCCAAGGACATCCCCTTTTTTATGTTTGCCCTCCAGTATCAGCTTCAGTGTCTCAGCCTGCATGTATATGCTGCCTTCAGCCACAGCCCGGCGTTGTGATACCGGCTTGTCACCAACATCAACCATGTGGGCCTCGCCCTGGCTGTTAAAGTGTGTCAGTTTTCCCATACCTTATGCTAGGCTAATAGTATTTATAATGATTGCTAAACTCAGCGCTTAATTAATTGTATTATATATAAAATATGACTATTAGAGTGAAATATTTTGCAAGCTTACGGGAAAGTTTCGGCCGTGCTGAGGAAAGCGTTGAACTTGAAAATGACTTCACCACGGTTGCAGAACTCTGGCAAAGGCTTACGGGCAAGGATTCAGGTTTACCTGATAATGTACTGACGGCAATAAACATGGAATATGTCAAAGCCGATGCCCGGATCAAGGATGGGGACGAGGTTGCTTTCTTCCCGCCGGTGACGGGTGGTTGACGATGAAAGTCGAACTGCGAAAACAACGCTTTAATGCCTGGCAGGAGATTGAGAGGCACCAGACGCAAATGCAAAAAGACGGGCAGTTTGGTGCCGTGGCCAGTTTTATTGGCAATATGCGAGATAGTAATGAGGGCAACAATGTCTCGGCGATGGCCCTGGAACATTATCCGGGTATGACCGAGCAACATCTCGAGAAAATCTGTAAACAGGCCGAAGAAAAATGGGACCTCATTGAGGTTCTGGTTATCCATCGTGTGGGTGATATTGAGATCGGGGAAGCGATCGTCCTGGTGGCCGTCTGGTCAGCCCACCGGGCGGCAGCCTTTGAGGCCTGCCGTTTTATTATGGAGGACCTGAAATCCCGTGCCCCTTTCTGGAAACAGGAAACGCTTGATGAGGGCAAGCGCTGGGTGGAAAAGAATACACCCGGCCGGAGCTAGACCAGGCCGAAGAAGGGCTGAACGTCGACCAGGCTGTCAGGCATTACAGTATCACCTTCCATCGGCAGGATAATGAAACAATTGGCCTCGGCCATGGATCGCAGGATCCCGGACCCCTGTGCTCCAGTCTTGTAAACTACGAGCTCGCCATTGTCATCCCGTTGCAAAATACCACGCTGGTATTCCACCCGCCCAGGTCGCTTTTTCAATTTTGACTTGCACCTGACCTTGAAGGTCTGGGTATCAATATCGTTTTCACCCATCAGGTAACGTAAGGCAGGTTGAACAAACTGATAAAAGGTGACCATTACGGAGACCGGGTTACCCGGCAAACCGAAGAACAGGGTATTGTTGATATGACCAAAGGCCAATGGTCTGCCCGGTTTCATGGCCACTTTCCAGAAATTGATCTCGCCGATGGATTCCAGCATTTCCTTGACGTAATCCGCCTCACCGACAGAGACCCCTCCGGATGTAATCACCACATCGGCCTGTTCTGCTGCAGATTCAAGCGCCTTTTTCAATGCGATACGCTCATCACGGACCACACCAAGATCAATAATTTCGGCACCAAGACGGATCAGCATGCCATAGAGTGAGTAACGGTTGCTGTCATAGATCTGTCCGGACTCGAGGGTTTCACCGATGGAGCGTAATTCATCACCTGTTGAAAAAAAGGCCACCTTGATTTTACGGACTACCTTGACTTTACCTATGCCCAGCGATGCTATGACACCAATTTCGGCGGGCGTAAGCCGAATGCCAGGAGAGAAAACCCGGTCATTGATGGCAATGTCCTCGCCGGCCTGGCGGACGTTGGCACCTTTGCCGGTTGTATGATCAATAAGAATGCTGTCACCGGCCTGTTGTACATGTTCCTGCATGATCACGGTATCCGTTCCTTCCGGCATGATAGCACCCGTCATGATGCGCACACATTCGCCTGGCTTTACCACGTTATTTAAAGGTTGGCCAGCCATTGTTGTGCCTACCAGTTTGAGTTCTCTCGTGCCCGACTCGGGAATGTCATCACCTGACACGGCATATCCGTCCATGGCCGAATTGGTGCCCGAGGGCACATTGAGAGGCGACAGAATTTCCTGGCCAAGGATCCGGCCGATTGATTCCCGCAACGGGAGAATTTCTGTGTCAGTAACCGGCTGGATCGCATCAATCATTTTTTGTCTGGCGATATCAGCATCCAGGGATCCAGGATCAAAGTCATCCTTGCAGCTGATTTCTTTTTCTATGTAGTCAGTTCTCATGGCCGGCCCGCTTTTGCGTCTTGTTGTCCAGGTAATCCATGATAAATTCGGCAATCTGTTCCGGGTTGTTCAGATCAAGTACCGGAAGCGTAGTGGCCGCAGGCAACTCCGTATCGGTCGCCACGGCAATGACACTGTCGTCTTCAGGATAATAAAGCGGCTTGCCCAGTTCAGGCCGGATGAGTTCGATTTTGGGGATGTTTTCCGGTTTGAATCCCTCTACCAGAACCAGGTCGAGATTATCATGATCAAGATATTGAATCAGATCCTGCAGTGTGTTTTCGTGAGATGGATCGGTTTCGACTATCAACGCCCAGCGTGAGGCTGAACCTATCAACATCTGGCTGGCACCCGCCTTGCGTAATTCGTAACTGTCCTTGCCTTTTTGATCAATATCGAAATTATGATGCGCATGCTTGATCAGGCCAACCCGAATACCCCTTGCCGCAAGTAAAGGAATAAGTTTCACAAGCAAGGTGGTTTTACCTGTACCACTGTAGGCAGCGATACCTAGCACCGGTGTCAAGCTGGATTTTTTCATCAATGCGTCTTCTTAAGGTTTTCTGCAATACGGGTCAGTTCATCCGGCGTATTGATATTGGTAAATATGTCCGGCTTATCGGAAAAATCGGACACCGCAAGTTTATGGTTATTAAACCAGAGGTCAATCTTTCGTTCACCGCTTTTCAGGAAATCAATTAACGAGTCCAGCAAGTCAGATTTCATCAACAAAAAAACCGGGTGCATGCGCTCGCCATCATGGGCCACGCACAATTCTGCCTTGTCCTCAGCAAGTTTAAGGTACAGGCGTTTCACCAGATCAGCGGGTATGAATGGTGAGTCACAGGGCACAGTTACCATGAATGGAGTATCCACTGCCCGCAATCCACTGGCCATGCCGGCCAGTGGCCCCTGGAAGCCGGCAAATTCGTCTGTAATTACCGGGCATCCAAAAGTCGCGTAATAATCCAGGTTGCGATTGGCATTGATGATGACAAATCCGACCTGTGGTGCGATACCCTCCAGCACATGTTGTATCAGGGGCTTATCATTGAGCTTGATCATTCCCTTGTCCTGACCGTCCATACGCCTGGCCTGACCGCCAGCGAGGATTAAGGCAGTCAGCATGTTTTTTGTTAGCGAAATGTTATCCATGAAAAAAGTATGATCGGGAATTGAACTGCCTGTTTATGGAAATAGTCAAGATACCTTGTTGGCAACCGAGAGCTTTGCCGGCAGATCGGTATCGAAATCCACATATTCAGCACCGTTATAAATCAGGAAATGTTTGCCATTGGCACGGGAGAAGAGGACAACACCCACATCCTTTGCAATGTCGAGGCCCATCTGGGTAATGCCGGAACGGGAAAGGAGTACAGGTATGCCCATCTGGCTGACCTTGATTACCATTTCGGAAGTGAGTCTGCCTGTCGTATAAAAAAGCTTGTCCGAGCCGCTGATGTTTTCCAGCCACATATGCCCGGCAATTGCATCTACCGCATTATGGCGCCCGACATCTTCCATGAAGGTAATGATTTCAATGTTCTCACAGAGTGCACAGCCGTGGACTGCTCCGGCACTTTTGTAGACATCATTGAACCGGCCCAGGTTCTTGATCAATTCATAAATGGCAGACTGTTTCAGGCGGAACGGTTTGAGCTTGATATTCCCTATTTCTTCCATGATATTGCCAAAAATTGTGCCTTGCCCGCAGCCGGTGGTTACCGTGCGGTTTTTCAGTTTGTCCTGCCAGGCGGTGTCTTCTGCAAAGGTGGTGACGACTGCCGCGTTAACATCCCAGTCAACCTGAACTGACTTGATGGCCTCAAGATCTTTGATAATTCCCTGGTTCTTCAAATAACCCAATGTCAACAGTTCTGGTTGTGTCCCCAGGGTCATCAAGGTGACGACTTCAGTGCGGTCCAGGTAAATCGTCAAGGGCCGTTCAGCGGCAATCTGAAGTTCGCGGCTGTTCTGGTATTCGTCGACGGCTGTTACAGGCTGGACTGCTTCAGGCCTGGCCTGTGTCATCGCCGGGCGGTAAGCAGATGAGGGCATGGAGACTAACCTCCGGTCACACTCATGTGGCGCATAATGACGGGTTTGCTAACCAGATTGAATTCGTGTCCCTTTGGCTTGATTGCCATGGAATCACGGATGGCTTGCTTGAGTTTTTCCATATCCCCCGTGTTGGCGCGGATAACATGCCTGAGATCGACGGAATGTTCCTGTCCAAGACACAGCAACAGTCGACCTTCACAAGTGAGGCGAACACGGTTGCAATACTCACAAAAGTTATGACTGTGTGGTGAAATGAATCCAACACGGGTTTCGGTATCAGGGATCCTGAAATATTTTGATGGCCCACCGGTGGTTTCGGTTGTCGAGAGCAGGGTAAATGACTTTTCCAGATCTTCCCGGATTTGATCACTGGAGTAGTATGCTTCGGCACGATCATGGTCACCGATGGCACCAAGCGGCATCTCTTCAATGAAACTGATATCGATTTGTTTATCAATTGCAAACCGGACCAGATCAGTGACTTCCTCATGATTTCGATTTTTGAGGATCACAGAATTTATCTTGATCTTTTCAAAATCGGCAGCAAGGGCAGCATCCAGGCCGGCAAGTACTGTATCAAGCTCGCCGACACGGGTTATGCGCCTGAATTTTTCCGCGTCCAGTGAATCAAGGCTGATATTTATACGTCTGACACCGGCCTCCCTGAGATCAGCGGCCATTTTGGTTAGCTGTGAGCCGTTCGTGGTGGTTACCAGCTCTTGTAGACCGGGCAGGCGGCCGATATCTCGAAATAATTTAATGATATTACGACGGATAAGCGGCTCTCCGCCGGTGATCCGAATTTTTTCAACCCCCAATTCGGTGAAGGCCTGTGCGATTTGTGTGAGTTCTTCGAGGGTCAGCAATCGAGCCCTGGGCACAAATTCCATTTTCTCTGACATGCAATACACACAACGGAAGTCGCAGCGGTCTGTGACCGAAATACGGACATAATTCACCGTCCGCCCGAAGCGATCCACGAGTGTTTCACCAGTCTCTTTAAGCTTTGTCGTCATATCAGTATTGGAGTGCCCTGATGGCCAAAAGTGCCTGAAATTTAATGATTTTTAGCCTTGCAAGTTTACGTGTGTTTGCCCGGCCGGTCAAAACGAGCAATCAGCTACCAGGGCCGGATAACTTCAGTCTGTCATCATAGCACGGTAAAATTACGAATTGACTTGATAGAAATGATTCTACACTCTTTCTGAAGCAGTTCAGGGACTGTCATCAAACCAAAGCTGTTTGACAACCCTGGGAAAAAATATAAAAAAACCAATTAAAACAATAAGCTGGGGGTTATGATGACCGGCCTGTTATCCAAAGAAAGAATTATTGCAAAACCCGGATTCAATCGCTGGTGGGTTCCGCCGGCATCCATCGCCATCCACCTGTGTATCGGTTCTGTCTACGCATGGAGCATTTTCAACCCGGCGTTGATTAAATTTTATGGTGTCACAACCAGTGCATCGTTGGACTGGAACCTGAAGGATGTGGTCTGGATCTTTACAGTTGCCATTGTCTTTCTTGGCCTGTCAGCAGCCGTGGCCGGGCATTGGCTGGAAAGGGTAGGGCCGCGTATGGTTGGTTTTGTTGCCGCCTGTTGCTGGGGTGGAGGCTACCTCATCGGTGGTGCCGGAATTGTCCTGCATCAGTTGTGGCTCGTATATCTTGGTTACGGGGTCATAGGCGGTTGTGGACTGGGTCTGGGCTATGTCTCTCCAGTGAGCACCTTGATTCGCTGGTTCCCGGACCGTCGTGGTATGGCGACCGGCCTGGCAATTATGGGATTTGGTGGTGGCGCCATGATTGGTGCGCCATTAAAGGAATATTTTATCAAGCTGTATTATCAGGCCCCTGAATATCTTGGATCAGTTGCAAATGTGGATCTTATCACCAAGGCCGGCAAGCGATTTGTTGAAGTTGCCGGCCAATTAAGGGAAGTTGTTATCGTTGGTGCCAATGACGTTGCTCGAATGATTGAGCCTGGACCAGAAGGTGTATATGTCGTGGGCACGGGATCAACCGGTGTGGCACAAACATTTTTTACCCTCGGTATTATTTATTTTGTCGTCATGACATTAGCGGCCTTTTCCTACCGTATACCGGCACCTGGCTGGAAACCTGAAGGCTGGGAACCGCCGGATGAGTCTGAATCCGAAAAACGAATGATATCGCGCAATGATGTTCACATTGACCAGGCGCTGAAGACACGGCAGTTCTATCAACTCTGGGTTGTATTGTGTTTCAACGTAACAGCTGGTATTGGTGTGCTTGGTGTGGCCAAGACCATGATGACCGAGATTTTTGGTACCACACTGCCCGGTATTGTTGATAGTACATTTGCAGCAATATATGTCGTCATGATCAGTGTGTTCAATATGCTGGGAAGAATATTCTGGGCCAGTTCATCGGATTATCTGGGGCGCCGTAATACTTACTGGATATTTTTTGCACTTGGAATCATGCTTTATTGCTCCATACCTTATACAGCAGCAAAAGTCAGTATCAATCCAACGGTTGTCTGGCTGGTCTATTTCTATGCCGTGACAATGATTATCTTCACTATGTACGGTGGTGGGTTCGCAACTATCCCGGCTTATCTCGCGGATATCTTTGGAACAAAACATGTCGGCGGTATACATGGACGCCTGTTGACCGCATGGAGCAGTGCCGGCGTGTTTGGCCCGCTAGCAATCACATCTTTACGCGAAATATCAGTTACCAAAGCAATAAATGACCTTTCGGGAAAGGTTGACCCCGACATGTTTCGGATGAAGTTCGGTGCCGGTCTGGAACAACTTGATCAACTCGTTGCGGCAAAGACCGTAACGATATCAAAGCTGATGGAGATAGCACCTCCGGGTACTGTCGACCCGACATCTAATTTATATAACTCAACGATGTATTTAATGGCGGTGCTGTTATTTATTGCATTATTGTCCAATGCCTTTATGCGTCCGGTTGATCCGAAACATCATATGAAACAGGTATAAAGCAAGCAAGAGGATAAATTTATGGAACTCGCTCTGAACAGTGTCTTTGATGTCTTTGTGTTTATAATCCTGTGTTCGGGCTTCGTCTGCAGTATTCTCTGGCTGTATGGTGATCTTGCAACCCGTGGTCTGGCAGGTTTACGCGGTGCAATTATTGTCTTTGCGCTTGCTATCCCGGGCTTGATAGCCATTCCGGTCTTGGTTGAATCACCCGGATTGATTGCTGTATTGATGTGGCCTCTCGGCTTTTTGATCTGGTTGAATGAAAGACCGGAAGAGAAGGAACTGGGACCTGATTAATGCTTCCAGCTTTTGTAGGGATGGCGGACCAGACAAACATTGTAATAACGGGGATCATCCGAGACTTCTTCGCCAACCCATTCCGGACGTGTGAAACTTTCTTCTGCTGATTTCAGTTCAATTTCTGCAACAATCAGCCCCTCGTTATCACCATGAAAGACATCGATCTCCCAGGTGTGTTGATCGACCTTGACGAAGTAGCGCGTCTTCTCCAACAGGGGTTTCACACATAAATGATCCAGCATTTCCCTGGCATCGTGGGCTGGAATAGGGTAGTCATATTCTGAGCGCATGATACCCAGGGTGGCACTTTTGATGTTAAGGTTTGCCTGGTCTCCGGACATCCTGATGCGTATCGAGCACTCAGGGCTGGTGGAAAAATAGCCTTGCGTATAGTGCTGTTGTCTGAAACTGGATGATTTCCAGGTATCATTGATCACGAGGAATTTTTTTTCTATTTCTGTCGCCATTAATTATCCGTTAATAATTACCTGGAGTCTGCATGCAGGATACTAAAACTAGCATACAAAACTGGCAGGATGCCATTCTGGTCTATTCACGCCCGCGTGTGATTGCCATGGTATTTCTGGGTTTTTCAGCGGGGCTGCCTTTTTTGCTGGTTTTTTCAACCCTGTCAGCCTGGTTGCGTGATGCGGGCGTGGCCTTGACCACGATTGGGTTTTTCAGCTGGATCGGGATTACTTATTCCATCAAGTTTTTCTGGGCTCCCGTGATAGATCGCTTGCCCTTGCCATTATTGACCCGGTGGCTGGGTAAACGGCGTTCCTGGATGTTAATAGCACAGTGTGGTATTGCCCTGGGTTTGCTGGGATTATCCATGAGCGATCCACTCACCCAGCTACAGCAGATCACTTTCTTTGCCTTGCTGGTAGCATTCTCATCCGCTACACAGGATGTCACTATCGATGCTTGGCGTATTGAGGCCATAGACAAGGAATTTCAGGGTGCCATGTCTGCCACCTATGTTTTCGGCTATCGAGTGGCATTACTCGTTGCTGGTGCTGGTGCATTTTACCTTGCGGCATTTCAGAGCTGGTCATTTGCTTATTATTCAATGGCAATACTTGTCTCGGTTGGGATTATGACGACGCTGATTATCCGTGAACCGGAACACAATGACTTAGGCAGTCGGAAACTGGAAGAAATACTGGAAAGAAAGGCCGGAATAACCCAAAAGCAGAATCTGTTTGATCAGATCTCGGCATGGTTTATTGATGCTGTTGTTTCTCCATTCGTGGATTTTTTCAGCCGTTATGGCAAGCAGGCCCTGATCATATTATTACTGGTAGCCTGCTACCGCATCAGCGATATCACTATGGGTGTTATGGCCAATCCATTTTACCTGGATATGGGTTACAGCAAGACAGATATCGCCAATGTTACCAAGCTGTTTGGTTTTTTAATGACCATATTCGGAGCAGCGCTCGGGGGAATCATCGTGGTGAGGTTCGGTATTATGCGACCGTTGTTAACTGGTGCAATTCTGGTTGCTGTGACCAATCTTTTTTTTGTCTGGCTTGCCATGCAGGAAGCCAATACAATTTTTTTGGCCCTGGTTGTGAGTACTGATAATTTCAGTGGGGGATTTGCAACTGCAGCGTTTATTGCTTTTCTGTCCAGTCTGACCAGTCAGGCTTATACAGCAACACAGTATGCCTTGTTCAGTTCATTGATGACTTTGCCTGCGAAGGTAATCGGTGGTTATTCGGGAATGATAGTGGATACCCTTGGCTATCAACATTTCTTTCTGACAGCGGGGCTGCTGGGCGTACCAGCTATCTTGCTTGTATGGTATTTGTCGAACACTCAAGCAGGCACGCAAAATAAAGCCTCCCGGTGAGTTTATCACCGGGAGGGGAAAAAGGAAGATCACTACGCTAGAGGAGTTTAACGTCGGTGATGCCCTACGCGCTGGTCCCTGTATTTGAAGTCAGGTCTACCATATAGACGGTCACGATGCTGATCATATCCATGGCGCCCACGTTTTTGATAGCGTTTATAATCATGGTTCTTGTGATAATAACCATGATTTTTTTTGAAATGCCTGGGCTGGAAATAGCCATGATGGTAATAAGACCGTGGACTGTAATGATGATTATAGTGAGGCCTGTTGTAATGTTTATAATGACGTTTGTTTGGATAATGATAGGACCGGTGTTTGTAACCAACCGGAACATGGACCGGTTTCCTATAGTGATGTGGCTTGTAATGATTATGACCAAAAATGTCATAATCCAGGCTGATGGAAAAGCTGTCTGCCTGGCTCGCCATAGGCATTGCTATTAATGAAACAGCAATCAGCGAGAAAATATGTCGTTGTATATTCATGGATGCTCTCCTTTTATTTTTACTTCTGGATAATTCGACTGGAGGTGTGAATCATGGGTTCCGGGAATAATTCCCGTAAGGTAGAAATAGAATATTGCGCACAATGCCGGTTTATTCTCCGTGCCAGCTGGATGGCGCAGGAGATATTAATGACCTTCCCTGAAGAGATATCTGCTCTTTGTCTGATTCCCGGGGAGGGCGGTGTGTTTAATGTTCGCCTGGATGGTGAAGTGTTATTTTCGAGGAAACAGGCCGGTCGTTTCCCAGAGTCAAAGGAACTCAAACAACTTCTCAGGGACAGGATTGCCCCTGGTAAGGATCTCGGGCACAGCGACTATTAGGTTTATTCCCTGGTGACGCGAAGACCGACATGATCGTAGCGGCTGTCAGTGTTGAGTTTGTCGCGGCTGGTTCGACGTATTGATAAAGGCGGGCTATTGAATGAACCACCACGGACAACATGAAGTGTGCAATCCCCCCCTGGCCAGATACTGCCATCAGTTGGTGCGCCGGTGTAATTCGGGTGCCAGCAGTCTGCTACCCACTCGGCAACATTGCCTGCCGTATCATGCACACCGAACTGGTTGGGTGCAAAACTGCCGACCTTTGCAGGTTGGGTCGGGTTGAATGGAGATTCGCAGGCAAAGCAGTGAGCTTTACCGGGCTCTTCACTAAAGCCCCACCAAAAAGGCGAAACTTGTCCACCTGAGGCGACGTATTCCCACTGTGACTCACTGGCAAGACGATATTTCTTCCCGGTTTGTTTGGCCAGCCAGGCGGCATAGGCAGCTGCCTCGTTCCAGCTGATACCCGTGACAGGAGAGGTTTTACGGTCCATGCCACGACTGGGCGGTTTGCGTCGCCCTGCGGAGCTTGCAAAACGATCGTACTCAGCAAACGTTACTTCGTATTTGCTTATTGCAAATTTTTTGAGCGTGACATCATGCCGTGGCCGTTCCTCGATCCGGTTGGATGAATCGGGGCTGCCCATCTGGTAACTGCCGGCGGGGATCCAGACCATGACCGGGCCACTACCACCTACTGAGAGCGAATCCCTGAATTCAACAATTTTTGCAGGTTTGGTGGGCGGTGTCGGTACTGGCTCAGGCTCAGGTTCTTCTGCTATGGGTTGTTCGATTTCGGGTTCTGGTTCTTTTGCAGGCTCTGCCGGTTCCGGCATTGGCAGTTTCGATGTTACTTTGCCTAAATCGACTTTGTCAGTACCCAGCATGAAGTATCCGGCAACACCGGCGCTGATTAAAATAACCGCGGCAAGTCCCAACCACAGGCCCTTGCCTTGCTTGTATCTCCGAGCGAACGACTTTGGCGGTGGTGGCGGGGGAACAATCTCGGTTTTCTCTTCCGGTTCCTCTTCTTCCTCAGCTACAGCTTCTTCAACTGGTTCAGGCATACCCTCCGGCGAACTGAGCTCAATTTCCTCGCTGATAGTATCGGTTAAATCTGTTGTTGTATCCGCGTTAACGTCAACGTTGGCACCTAATGCCGTCTCCGGTTCAGAAGCGGCAATGACCGCATCTTTATCTACCACATTTACGACTACTACGGTCGTGTTGTCCTGCCTGGGGACCTCTGCTTCTTCGACTGCATTAAGCAGGGATTCTGCGCATTCCTTGGGTGTATCTGACCAGTCGCAATACTGGATGAGTTTGCCTTCACTCAGGGTATCCATGCCGTCGGTACATATGACAAGCTTGTCTCCGGGTCCCAGCTCAAGGGGAGTGGAAGGACAATCAATATCTGCTATTTCATCTCCAGTGATGGCACTCATCAACATGTTTCTCGAGAGCCCAGGCTCTGGATCCATGGGTGTTCCTGCCGCTGCCATGGCATCCAGGAAGCCGCCATAGCTGTGATCAGCATTTACCTTCCTGAGTTCGCGATCACGCATCAAGTAAAGATGACTGTCACCGACACTGGCCCACCAGAGTTGATTGCCTTGGAGCACAGCGGCAACCATGGTACAACCCATACCTTCCAGTGCAGGTGTTTCCTGAATCGTTTCAGCTATAGAGTGATTGGCTTTCAGAATGGCAGCATTCAGCACTTCATCCAGATCCGGGTCGGGGAAGTGGGCAGAAATATGTTTATTGCAGGCCTGGACTGCAAGGTTGCTGGCGACGTTGCCTGCCGCATGTCCACCCATGCCATCAGCGACGATCACCAGCACGCAAGGTTGACCATTGTCGTCTGTCAAATGTGTGATCAGGAAGGCGTCTTCCTGGTAATCTCGGGCCCCATCGATCTGGGCGCCGGAAATTTCAAAGGTCAGGGCCATTTTTTCAATTTTTTCACATAGTTATATGATAACAATGACCTGGATTGTCGAGCTTATTGAGGTAAATTCGATTTATTACTTAAGAAAGATGTTCCCCAAAACCACATACAAGTTATCCTACCAGTCTCCGTGTGTTTTACAAAATAAATTGTTGAAATATGGGACGAAAATCAACACAGAGCAGCAGTAAATTTGTGTCTTCCGGGGCCCTGGAAGAGATCGAGAATTGCATGGTTGCCGATCGGAATATTCTCAAACGTCGGCTGGCAAAACTGCACAAAGATAATGAAAAATATAACAGGAGATTTCTGCAACAACTGGAGAGGGCAAAATCAAGAAAACAACACAGGCTATCCGCCTGTCCGGCAGTTCAATTTACAAATACACTACCAATCCATGACAAACTCGACGAGATCACAGACGCAATCAACGGAAATCAGGTCGTAGTTGTTTGTGGTGAGACAGGTTCAGGGAAAACAACACAACTTGCCAAGCTGTGTCTGGGTATTGGCAGGGGAATAAACGGTTTTATCGGACATACCCAGCCGAGGCGTCTCGCAGCCAGGGCCGTGGCGGCGAGGATTGCGGAAGAATTGGGCGTGAGCGGTGATGCTGTCGCTTACAAGATACGGCACAGTGATCAGACTTCTCTCGGGACCTATATCAAAGTCATGACGGATGGCATTCTGTTGGCAGAGTTGCAACAGGACCGATGGCTGGAACGTTACGACACACTGATTATTGACGAAGCCCACGAACGCAGCCTGAACATAGATTTTCTTCTCGGTTATTTGAAGCAATTCTTGCCCAAGCGCCCCGATCTTAAAGTCATTGTCACATCAGCGACAATTGATGTGAAAAGTTTTTCAGAATTTTTTAACCATGCGCCAATTATTGAAGTATCCGGCAGGACTTTTCCGGTTGAGGTACTGTACAGGCCTGCAGAGGGCCTGGAAGACTATGACACCGATACTGAACATTTTACGCTGCTCTCTGCTGTCAAGGAAGTTTCAGCTTATGGGCCGGGTGATGTCCTGATTTTTCTTGAAGGTGAACGGGAAATCCATGAAACCACACGGTTTCTGCAAAAGCAAAACCTTCCGGATACGGATGTATTACCACTTTATTCAAGACTGAGCAGCTCAAGACAGTCTGCTATTTTCAAGTCACACAAGCGCAGGCATATTATCCTGGCAACCAATGTTGCCGAGACCTCTTTGACAATTCCCGGAATTCGCTATGTGATTGATCGCGGATTTGCCAGGATCAGTCGTTACAGCCGACGTAACAAGGTGCAACAGTTACCGGTTGAAAAAATATCCCGGGCATCTGCAGAACAGAGAAAAGGCCGCTGCGGCCGCGTCGCCGAAGGTCTGTGTCTGCGCCTTTATTCCGAAGAAGATTTTGAATCAAGGCCGGAATTTACTGATCCGGAAATTGTGCGGACCAATCTGGCCTCTGTGATCCTGCAAATGAAAACCCTGAAGCTGGGTGATATTCACGAGTTTCCATTTCTCCAGGCACCTGATAGTCGATACATTAATGATGGTCTCCGGTTGCTGACTGAAATCAAGGCACTGGATAAAAATGGTCACTTGACGAAGGAGGGGCGTGTCATCGCCCGCTTGCCGGTTGATCCACGCCTGGGTGCTGTATTGGTTGCGGCAGGCGAGTATTCCTGTGTGAGAGAGATGTTGACGATTGCCAGTGCATTGAGTATCCAGGACCCGAGAGAGAGACCGCTGGATGCACAGGAAAAGGCAGATGCTGCTCATGCAAAATTCGCCGATGAGCGCTCTGATTTTCTCTCCTTCATCAACTTTTGGAATTTTTATCATGAACACGCCAAGACTCTCTCCCGTAATCAGTTACGAAAGCTTTGTCACCAGAATTTTATTTCCTATGTGCGAATGCGGGAGTGGAAAGAGGTCAGGAAGCAACTGGCTGAACAACTGAGGGATTTGGGTATCAATGAAAACCGGCAAAAAGCAGATTATGAGCCGGTACATCATGCCTTGATAAAGGGCTTTCTGGGTAATATCGCAGTGAAGACAACTGCGACGGAATACACTGGCGCACGGGGTCTGACCATACATATCTTTCCGGGTTCGGAACAGTTTACCCGGTTGCCTAAATGGATCCTGGCGTCGGAACTGGTTGAGACGTCGCGGCTCTATGCCCGGAACGTAGCCAGCATTAATCCCCGTTGGTTAATCAAGCCAGCCAGCCATATCAGTAAATCAGAATATTATGAGCCTCATTGGGACAACAAGGCACAGCAAGTTCTGGTTTATGAACAAATTAGCCTTTATGGCCTGGTCATCGCGAGTGGGCATAAAGTCAATTATTCACGGATAAATGCGGCTGAATGCAGAAAAATATTTATCAGGGAAGCGTTGCTAGGGGAATTACTGACCGGCAACCTGCCATTCATGCAACATAATCGTTCCGTATTGAACGAAATAGAAATGCTGGAAAAAAAGTCACGACGTCATGACATCCTTGATGAACAGTCACTATTTGAGTTTTATGAGTGTAATATCCCGGCCGAAATAATCGATGGGCATGCTTTCCGGAGCTGGTATCTGAAAGAAAGAAGGAACAATAAAAAATTGCTTTGTATTGAACCGGAACAGGTAATGTATCACCAGGCGACAGACATCACAGCAAACGATTTTCCCGATAATGTCAGGTTGGCTAATAGTGTGCTGGGGGTGGAATATGAATTTAAACCATCTGCCGCAAACGATGGTGCCAGTATAGATATACCGATTTACCAGTTAAACCAGATCCACGAAGAATGGCTGGACAGGCTGGTGCCGGGTATGACCTATGAGAAAATATTATTTTTACTCAAGACTTTGCCTAAAAATATACGCAGGCAGCTTGTTCCAATACCGGATGCAGCAACTGATTGTGAAAAAGCAATCAAGACTGGCAGCCGTGAACTGAAGAAAGATCTGTCTGCTTATCTGTTCAGAAGCAAGGGGATCATGATTTCTGATGACGTCTGGTCCGGAGTTGAATACCCCGATCATCTCCGGGTTAATATCCGTGTTATTGATGATAACAGCAATATCATCAAACAAGGACGAGATCTGTCGGTATTACAAAAAGACCTTAAATCAAAACTGGAAATGAAATTCAGGAACTTGCCCGAACAGGATATTGAACGAGAGGGTATAGACACATGGGATTTTGATGATTTGCCGGAAAGTTGTGATGTTAAAATAAATGACTCAACCCTGAAGATGTATCCGGCCATTATGGATGATGAAGTTTCCGTATCTATCCGCTTGTTCGAAAACAAGAATCAGGCTATTCAGGAAACCTGTTACGGGTTAAACAGGTTGTTTCGTATCGCAGCAAAAAAAGAATTTAAATACCTGGAAAAGAACCTGCCACATTTGAACGAAATGGCGCTTTATTATTCAAGTATTGGCACCAGAGAATCACTGCTGGATAGCCTGTTGTATCTTGTCAGTGCAGAGGTGTTCCTGGGCAAAGAACGGGTAATTAGGAAAAAAACTGATTTTAATGCAACGTTGGAATCGGGTAAATCTCGGCTTGTGAGTGTAGCCAATGACATAGCAAAGTTGATTTTCAATATCTTGCATAAATATCACTGCATAATCAGTAACCTAAATAAACCTGAATATCAGTCTTTCGAGGATGTGACTGAAGAAATAGAATCACAGCTTTATCATCTTGTATACGCCGGCTTTCTTGAGGAGATTGCGCTTGCTGATCTCAGACAGTATCCACGCTATCTCGATGCCATTTCAAGACGACTGGAAAAACTGTCCTTGTCTCCCGCAAAGGACAGAAGTCTGGCAGAAAAAATTGCACCTTTCTGGAACTTTTATCTTGATTCGGTCGAAAGCGGTGCCTGGGATGGGATTAACGACCAG
>JBFFIE010000034.1:0-21208 GCA_041556555.1 Gammaproteobacteria bacterium | reverse complement strand
TCCATGAAATCTTGGAATTCACACCACGGCAATCACCACGCTTGGTTACAAAGTTGTAAATACCACCCTTGCCGTTTTCATCGCCCGGGTACCAGTTCTGTACCGTCGAGTATTTGATCGTGGCATTGTCCAGTGCCACCAGTTCAACCACGGCTGCATGAAGCTGGTTTTCATCACGCATAGGGGCGGTACAGCCCTCAAGGTAACTGACGTAACTGCCTTCTTCAGCAACAATCAGTGTGCGTTCGAACTGGCCCGTATTGGATGCATTAATCCGGAAATAGGTTGACAATTCCATCGGACAGCGCGTGTTTTTCGGGATGTAACAGAAGGAACCATCGGTAAACACGGCTGAATTCAAAGCCGCATAAAAATTGTCAGCGGCCGGGACTACTGTGCCAAGGTATTTTTTTACGAGTTCGGGGTGATCCTGGACGGCCTCGGAGAAGGAACAGAAAATCACACCGGCAGCCGCGAGCTTTTCCTTGAAGGTGGTGGCAACAGAGACGCTGTCGAACACCGCGTCTACTGCCACACCGGCCAGCATTTTCTGTTCATGTAAGGGGATGCCCAGTTTTTCGTAGGTCTCAAGTAATTTGGGATCGACTTCGTCCAGACTTTTCGGGCCGTCCTTCTTTGATTTCGGTGCCGAATAGTAGGAGATAGCCTGGTAATCAATCGGTGGATAATGTACGTGTGCCCATGTGGGTTCCGACATATTTTGCCAGTGGTGGAACGCTTTCAGGCGCCATTCCAGAAGCCAGTCCGGTTCGTTTTTCTTTTTCGATATAAACGCGATCACATCATCGTTCAGTCCGGGTGCTACGGTGTCCGAATCGATGTCAGTAAAGAATCCGTGTTCGTACTCTTTCTTTACCAGTGCTTCAACGTCTTGTGATTTGCTTGCCATAATATTTCCTGATTGATGTTTAGCCTGTTTCTTTCAGGCTGAAACTTTCACCACAGCCACAGGTTTCCTGCACGTTTGGGTTACTGAACCTGAATCCTGCATTCAGGCCTTCCCGAACGTAATCCAGTTCGGTGCCAGCCAGGTAAAGCAGGCTTTGAGGGTCGGTAATGATCTTGATACCGTGGCTCTCAAATACCTTGTCCTGGTCGTTAATTTCTCTGGCGGCCTCAATGACGTACTGGTATCCGGAACACCCCGTGGGTTTAACGCCAACGCGCAGGCCTATCATGCCCTCCTGCTTGCCTAGGTAGTTCCGGACATGCTCAGCGGCCTGTTCTGTCAAAATGATGTCTGTCGTACTCATATATTCTTCAACTCCCTAGTGAGGACGTAATTGCATGATCACAGCGTCCTGCCGTTTGGAAACCTGCCGGACTTCCTTGCGCTGGACCAGTTCGGCCAGGGTGATCCGCTTGAGGTAGGAAGCAATATGGTTACTCAAGTCATCCCACAGATCATGGGTCAGGCACCGCAACTCACCCTGGCAGTTTTCCTGGCCGCCACAGCGGGTGGCATCCACGTGTTCGTCTACTGCATTGATGACGTCGGCTACTGTGATTGCTTCCGGTTCACGCTTGAGGCGGTATCCGCCACCGGGCCCACGGCTACTTTCCACCAGGCCGTTTTTCCTGAGCTTGGAAAACAACTGTTCCAGGTAGGCGAGTGAAATTTCCTGCCTGCTGGCGATATCAGCCAGGTTAACCGGGCCCTCTGATTTGTGGAGGCTGAGGTCAAGCATGGCGGTTACGGCATAACGTCCTTTGGTCGTCAGTTTCATAGTCTCATATTGTCGCAATGCAACATTTTTTTGGGTGGTGCAGCTTTACATTTCTGACTAATTTAGTCAAGTAAATATCCTACTAAATTACTCATGAATTATAAAGCCAAAAATTGGCCAGATTTTAGCCGATTGGAGCGGGCTGAGAAGCCCTAAGACGTGCGAATCCTGAAATAAATCTTTGTTTTAATTATATATTTCAGATTAGTGGTGGTTACACACCGGTTGCCAGCAAATTCCAGGTGCGTGGCCCACCACCGGTGCCGTAATTAATCTTTTTTCTTCAGTTGTTCCAGATCTTCGTCCACCTTGTGCAAGTGGTCGAGGATGGTGTTTAACGCATTCTGGATTGGGTCCGGCATGTCCTTACGCTCGGCATAGGCATCGAAGCCCATCTTTTTGGCCATGGCCTCGCGTTGGGCGGTCAGTTTTTCCTTGATTTCCTGTTTCACCACGACATGACCGGGTACGCCGACAACTGTGGCGCCCACGGGGACGTCTTTTACCACCACGGAATTACAGCCGATGCGGGCGCCGGTGCCAATGGTAATCGGGCCGAGGATCTTGGCACCGGCGCCGATGACAACATTGTTTTCCAGTGTCGGATGCCGCTTGCCTTTTTGCCAGGTGGTGCCGCCAAGTGTCACCCCATGATAGATGGAGCAGTCATCACCGATTTCCGATGTTTCACCGATGACGATCCCCATGCCATGGTCTATGAAAAACCGTTCACCGATTTTGGCACCGGGATGAATTTCAATGCCGGTGAGGAAGCGGGCGATATGAGCACCAAGGCGTGCCAGCAGATACAGTTTTTTCTTCCAGAACCAGTGATTGATCCGGTGGAACATGATCGCCTGGAAACCCGGACAGGTCAGTATGGTTTCCGCAACAGAGCGCGCCGCCGGGTCTCTTTCAAACACAACCTCTATTTCTTCTCTGATCGTCTTGAACATTCGCTTCACCGTTGCAGGTTTTGCATCTTTTCCATTTGTCGGTTCAGTTTTTCCAGTATGCCCAGGGTTTCCTGCAGTTTCTGTTTTTCCTTGTCGACTACTTCAGCGGGTGCGCGTGAAACGAAATTCTCGTTATTCAGTTTGCCCTCAAGCCGCTGTTTTTCTGCCGCACGTTTTTCGATTTCCTTGCCCAGCCGTTCTATCTCGACGGCCGGATCGATCAGATTTGCCAGTGGCACGAGCAGGGTCATGTCACCGGCCAGAGCGATAACGGCGTCATCAGTATCTGTCACCGCGGGGCCGACGGACTCCAGTCGCGCCAGTGTGTTGAGATAATGAATATGTTCCTTGAGCCAATCCTGTTCCTGTTTAGAACCGCCTTTGATTTGTACCGCCAATGGTTTGCCCGGCGGGATATCACGTTCGGCGCGTATGCGCCTGACTCCAAGTATAAATGATTTAATCCAGTCAATGGCATCAGCCGCGTCCTTGTCAATTGTCAGTGCTGAGGAATCCGGGTAGGCCTCGAGCATGATACTGGGGCCGGACTTGTTCAAGAGTGGTGAGACCTTTAACCAGAGTTCGTCTGTAATAAATGGCGTAAACGGATGTAATAAACGCAATAGGGCTTCCAGTATACTGATTAATGTATGTATGGTGCCGCGTTTCTCTGCCTCACTGGCATTATCACTGGTCAGCGTCGTCTTGGAGAGTTCCAGGTACCAGTCGCAATATTCATCCCAGGTGAATTCATAGAGTTCCTGCGCCGCCAGATCGAAGCGATAATCATGTATCGTGCGGGTCACATTCTCTATAGTCTGGCTGAGACGGGTCATTATCCAGCGTTCCGCCAGACCTAACGTTTTCTCTCCCTCGTTGATATTTATGGTTTGCGTTTCAACACTCATCATTACATAGCGTGCCGCATTCCAGAGCTTGTTGCAGAAATTGCGGTAGCCCTGGATACGGCCTATGTCAAAGCGGATATCGCGGCCCTGGGTCGCGAGCGAGGCAAAGGTAAACCGTAAGGAATCCGTGCCGTAGGCTTCAATGCCATTTGGGAAATATAGACGCGTGGCCTTTTCGATCTTTTCTGCGTCCTGCGGACGCATCAGTCCCGTGGTCCGTTTTTTCACCAGTTCATCAAGGCTGATGCCGTCGATCAGATCAATGGGGTCGAGGATGTTGCCTTTGGACTTGGACATCTTCTGGCCCTCGGCGTCCCGTATCAACCCATGCATATAAACTTCATGGAAGGGCACCTTGCCGGTGAACTTAAGTCCCATCATGATCATTCGCGCGACCCAGAAGAAGATAATATCGAAGGCTGTTACCAGGACGCTGGTGGGATAAAACTGCTGCATCTCCGGACTGTCCTCTGGCCAGCCCAGCGTGGAAAAAGGCCAAAGGGCGGATGAAAACCAGGTGTCAAGGACATCTTCATCCTGGCTTAATTCAATATTGTCATCCAGATTTTCCTGTGTCCGGATCGCAGCCTCGGATTCACCAACATAAATATTGCCTTCTGGATCATACCAGGCCGGGATCTGGTGTCCCCACCACAACTGGCGGCTGATGCACCAGTCCTCGATATTGCGCATCCATTCAAAGTAGGTCTTTGACCAGTTTCCCGGCACAAAACGGATGTCGCCATTTTCCACAGCCTTGATTGCGGGTTCGGCCAGCGGTGCAATCTTCACATACCACTGGTCAGTCAGGTAGGGTTCCACCACCGCATGGGATCGATCGCCCCTGGGCACCATCAGTTTATGCGGCTCTGTTTTCTCCAGCAGGCCGGCCGCTTCCAGATCAGCAACGATTTGTTTGCGGGCAGCGTAACGGTCCAGCCCGCGGTACGGCTTCGGAGCGTTCTCATTAAGTACGGCGTCGATCGTGAATATATTGATGAGTGGCAGATCATGGCGCATGCCGACGACGTAATCATTGAAATCATGGGCAGGCGTGATCTTGACGCAGCCCGTGCCGAATTCGGGGTCAACATAATCATCGGCTATGATCGGGATGGTGCGCCCGGTCAACGGCAGTTCCAGCTGTTTGCCAATCAGTGAGCGGTAACGCTCATCGTCCGGGTGCACGGCCACGGCCGCATCACCCAGCATGGTCTCGGGACGGGTCGTGGCCACAATCACATGTTCAGTTTCCCCCTGAACCGGGTAACGGATGTGCCACATATGACCGTTTTCTTCCCGGGAGATAACTTCCAGGTCGGAGATGGCGGTATGCAGGACCGGGTCCCAGTTAACCAGGCGTTTACCCCGGTAGATTAAACCCTCGTTGTAAAGATCAATAAAGACCTTTTGCACGGCCTTGGACAGGCCTTCATCCATGGTAAAGCGTTCTCTGGACCAATCCATAGAGGTGCCAAGTCGGCGAAGCTGACGGGTGATGGTATTGCCGGAATGATGTTTCCAGTCCCACACCTTTTCAATGAATTTTTCGCGGCCCAGATCATGGCGACTGATACCTTCCTGTTCCAGTTGCCGCTCGACCACCATCTGCGTGGCGATACCAGCATGGTCGGTGCCACATTGCCAGAGTGTCCGGTCACCCCGCATACGATGGTAACGAATCAATATATCCATCAGGGTGTGTTGAAAGGCATGGCCCATATGCAGACTGCCGGTGACATTGGGTGGCGGTAGCATGATGCAGTATCCCGGACCGCCCCCGGCAGGAGCAAAATACCCGTTTTCCTCCCAGCACTGATACAGGCGGGATTCAATGGCGTGGGGATCGTAGGTTTTTTCCATGATAACTGGCTGTCCGGAAACTTAGCGTCGAAAGTCGGGCATTATGCCAGTATTGTTGGAAGTTTTAACCGTTGCCTGAGGGTATTTACCGGACCGGTTCAGTCCTTGTCCTTGTCACGGGCTATTTTTTCATCGTCTGATTCCAGTTGCATCCTCAACTCATTGATGATGCTGTCCTTGATTGCATCTTTCAGTAATACCAGTAATGAGTCCAGTTCCTGGGCCAGCTTTTTGTCCACTTGTGCAAGCAGGCGATCGAGTCGTTCCTTGGTCAAATCAAACTCGACCGGGCTTGGGGTATCCAGGTAGGGGTTATCCTCGTTGGGTAGGCTTGGGTATTCAGTCTGTTCCATCTCCGGATCATCTTCAACAATATCATCCAGCACCGGAATATCGACCTGTTCATCCGCGGAGTCTTCGGGTTTGACCTGGGAGGAGAGGATGTTTTCGAGGGCGTCAATGCTGGCATCCAGCTCGGCCTCGTCTTTCCTGGGCTTAATCTTGTCGTTCTTGTCAGATTTAGGGGGCGTAGTCATTCTCTGAGCCTATCGTATGATTATGCAATTCACAGCCCCGCTGCCGATAGTCCCGGTAACGTTGACGGGCAATCTCACGTTCTGTTTCATCGCCGCTGACAATCTCAACAATCCTGGAAAAGTTTTCTGCCTGTCGGGGGATTGTGTCAGAGAGATTAATCAGGACGTCCTGTTGTCCGGCATGGTCCTGTTCCCAACCAATGGTTACTGCAATGTCAGCCGATACCTGTTCGTCTGCCCGTTGATGTGGCAGAAAGCTGATGTCGCGGAATGTCCAGAGCAGATCATCCATCCTTGCTGCCTGCTCACTGGATGTGGCTTGCAGGTAAACAGAATGTCCCTGTTGCCAGGCCTTTTGTGCCATGACGCAGGCGAACTGGTCAGCCGTAGCAGCAGGTGGCAGGACGTAAAAATCAACTCTTGGCATGGGTCAACAAAATCTAACTATTTACTTTTATCCAGCAGGTATTGTACCAGCAGGGGCACCGGTCGCCCGGTCGCCCCTTTCTTGTTCCCAGTAAGCCAGGCCGTGCCGGCAATATCGAGATGGGCCCAGTGGAATTTCTTGGTAAATCGGCCCAGAAAGCAGGCCGCTGTAATCGTACCGGCCTCGCGACCGCCGATATTCTGCATGTCCGCGAACGGGCTGTTGATTAGCTTGTCGTAATCGTCCCAGATGGGCAATTGCCAGGCCCGGTCACCAGTCGTTTCTCCGGCATTCAGAAGATCTTTTGCCAATGGATTATGGTTGCTCATCAGGCCGGAGGCATGGCTGCCAAGCGCCACAATACAGGCGCCAGTCAACGTGGCAATATCGATCACCGTGGCCGGGTTGAATCGTTCTGAATAGGTGAGTGCATCACAGAGAATCAGGCGACCCTCGGCATCGGTATTCAGGATTTCCACCGTCTGTCCGGACATGCTCTTGATAATGTCGCCCGGTTTGGTGGCCCGACCGCCTGGCATGTTCTCCGTTGCGGGCACCACGCCGGTGATATTGATAGGCAGACCTATTTCGGCAGCCGCGACCAGGGTGCCAAAAACGCTGGCGGCGCCACACATGTCAAACTTCATTTCATCCATGGCTGCAGCCGGCTTGATGGAAATGCCGCCGGTATCAAAGGTCACGCCTTTGCCGACCAGTACATAGGGCTTACTGCCGGCCTTGCCACCCTTGTATTCCATGGTGATGAGCTTGGCGGGTTCGCGACTGCCCCTCGCCACGGAGAGGAGGGTATTCATGTTGAGCTTGGCCATTTCCTCTTCGTTCATGATCTTGACCTTGATGGACTTGTAGGTCTTTCCCAGTTCTTTTGCCTGGTTGGCCAGGTGCGTCGGAGTACAAACATTGGCCGGACGGTTGGCGAGATCCCGGGTGAGCTTCATGCCCTTACTGATTCCTACAGCGTGTTGCAGGGCCCTTTCACCTGAATTCAGTTCTTTCCGGGTCGGTGCAGCCAGTATCAGCTTCTTGAGTTTTTTACGGCTGGCCTTGTTTTTGGTTTTGAACTCGTTGAACTCGTAGAGGTTAAACTCAATGGTTTGAACGGCCTGGCGGATTTTCCAGTAATAATCACGATTCTTGACGTTGATTTCCGGCAGGTAATTTACTGCCTCAGTTGCCCCGGTATTGATGAGCTGGTTGATTGCATTGGAAATAATATTGCGGTACTGGTTGTCGTTGATTTCCCTTTCCTTGCCGCAACCAATCAACAGTAAACGATCTGCCAGTAAACCGGGGACGTTATAGAGCAAAAGCGATTGACCGGTTTTGCCTTCGATATCACCGCGGCGAATAGTACTGGAGATGAACTTGTCGCTGATTTTGTCGATGGCCTTGGCTGCCGGTGATAATTTTCTTGATTCAAAGACACCCACAACCAGGCAAGCTGTGCGCTGTTTTTCCGCGTTACCGCTTTTTATTAGAAATTCCATACATACCTCATTGATTTGAATATAATTTTCCCTGATTTCTTGTGATTTTCCGGTTTTAATGGCTGGATAAGCCAGTATTTGCTATTTTTCTCAAGTTTATTCATTTAACGGAAGACACGCAAAGGCGAAAAATTTGATCATTGAGCGTTATATTTTTTGGGAAATCACGCAACGCCTCTTCTGGATTGCAGCCATATTGATCCTGGTTTTTTCGACAGAAAAGTTCGTGGATTATCTGGCAGATGCAGCCGCCGGCAAAATACCTGTCGAGTTTGTCATGAAAATGCTGTCGCTCAAGCTGGTTTCCATGCAGACGGAAATGCTTCCTGCGGTCATGTTCCTTGCCGTCTTACTTGCCTTCTCCAGACTTAATCAGGACAACGAACTGGTCATTATGTCAGCCGCTGGTATCGGCAAGAAACGGCTGCTGGTTATTACCAGTATATACAGCCTGCTGTTTTGTATTCTGGTTTCAGCCGTTGCTTTTTTTGTCGCTCCCTGGGCCAAGCACAGGATAGATGAGTTGAAAAACGAGGCCTGGAACACGGCAAACATCACCGGGATCATTTCAGGCAAGTTCAAGGAGCTGGACAAGGGGAATGGGGTGGTTTATGTGGAGAAACTCTCAGACGACAAGCAGGCCATGGAGAATGTGTTTTTGCAATTGAAGTACAACGATCGCAATAGTGTATTGCGTTCTGATTCGGCGAGATTTGAAATTGATCCGGAACATGGTAGTCGATATATCGTTTTTGATAACGGCACACGTTACGTTGGAGAACCGGGATCGCTGGAATTTCAGATCACGGATTATGAAAAATACGGAGTATTGATCCAGGAAGGAGCCCGGGACATGATTTTCAGAAGTACTGAAGCAATGCCAACCGCAACCTTGATGTTATCACCTTTACCAAGACATCAGGCAGAATTTCAGTGGCGGCTTTCTGCGTTATTCATTTGTATATTACTTGGACTGCTCGCGGTATTGCTGAACCAATATCCTTTCGGACAAAAGAAGTTTACCCTGGTTATCCTCGCGATCCTGATTTATTTTCTCTACAACAACCTGCTGGGAATTTCCAAGAGCCTGGTTGAACGCGAGCACCTGACGCCATGGATAGGTCTCTGGTGGGTACATGCATTACTGATCATAATTCTATTACTGATCTACCATTACCCAAGGGTCATGAAATTCAAACAGGGATTGTTCGGGTCACGGACTATGAAGCCATGAAGATCATTGATCGTTACATCATGGTTACCCTGATCAAGGCCGCCACCGTCGCTATGGTTACTTTTCTGGCCATCACCGCCTTCCTGACCCTGATAGACGAACTCGGTGATACCGGCAGGGGCAACTACACTACCATCACAGCGATACAATATGTGTTACTGGTGCTTCCACGAGTTGCCTATGAACTTTTCCCCATCGCAGCCGTAATCGGGGCGATGGCCACACTGGGTATTCTTTCGCATAACAGTGAACTGGTCATCCTGCGTACCTCGGGTGTATCACTCGTGCGGCTGGCCTGGTCACTGACAAAGGGCGGACTACTGATTGTGCTGGCTGCTGTGCTGGTCGGTGAATTTGTCGCCCCGGTTTCCGAGCAGACAGCCCAGCAATTACGCGCGATTGCCATGTCAGAACAGATTACCCTGAAAACCCGTAACGGCTTCTGGTCCAGGGATGGTGATAATTTTATTAACATCAGAAAAATTCTCCCCGGCAACCGAATTGAGGATATATACGTCTACGAATTTGACAGCAATAACAACCTGAAGAGCAGTACCTATGCACAGAGAGCCGAGTATATTGAAGACCGATGGCAGCTGGAAAACATTGAAAAGTCCTATTTGACACGAACCGGTGTTACGCAGGAGGTTCAGAAAACAGAAAGCTGGGATGCGTTACTTAACCCGGAGTTGATTAACCTGGTTACTATCCGGCCACAATACCTGACCTTGCTGGAGCTTTACCGTTATATTGAATATCTGAAAAGTAACAGCCAGAACAGCCTGCAGTATCAGCAGGCACTCTGGTCGAAACTAATCCAGCCGGTAACTATCATTGCACTGATACTGCTGGCCTTGCCACTGGTAAAAAGCGATTCGCGCTCTATCTCTGTCAGTCAACGTGTCTTGATGGGCAGTCTGATTGGTATTGCCTTTCATTTATTTAACCAGATCGCTGCCCAGATGGGTGTGGTCTATTCAATCAATTCAATTGTAAGTGCAACGGTGCCTACACTGGTTGTGCTTGCAATTACTTTTTATATGATGCGTCGTTCAGCGTAGGCAGGTTGTCTTGCCTGTCAGTCCTGATGAGTCTTGTAGCCGATAATCGATCATGCAATGTTTTATGGTCTTTATTGAAAAGGGCCCATAAAAATCCACCACCCAGTAATAACCAGGAGAGTATGGAAAGGCCGAAGCGGATGGTTGCCTTTTTCCAGCCAATTGAATTTCTGCTATCACTGATCAGTTTGACTTTCCAGGTGCGCATTCCCAGTGTCTGGCCGCCATGTGTCCATTGCCAGCCAAAATAAACATAGGCAATCGACAATAGATAAATAACATAAAATATATTACCGCTGGATATTGCCTGTCCTTTTGTTATAGGCAGCAATGCCAATGTCAACAGGAAATAAATAGAAACTAACAACATGGAGTCGTACAGAATAATCAATAATCGGCGAAGCAGGGAACAGGAACGAGACATGGGTTTGATAGCCGGGATCTATCTCGCAATCAGCGACAAGTTCTGACCATTATCCAATCTTCTCTGGGGATACCGAGCCTGTCCGCCTCAGTGAAATAGCGGTTACAGAGATCGGCATCTGGCTCCCTGGTTCGTGAAAGCAACCATGCATATCCCAATGTAGGTCCAACAATCAGCGCCATGCTGTAATCCTTTTCCAGCCAGGCAATATTATAGGCACCGTAAAACGGTCCGAAAAAAGAGACTTTCAGTTTGCCAATATCTTTATCATCCGTGAAATAGGCCTTGCCGACAGCTTCTTCCCACTCACCGCTCTGAATATTCTTTCCGCGGTTCACTACCTTGATGCCACCGTCTTTCCTAAATGAATAGTCAGCTGTGACTTCCATCAGGCCCCGTTCGAAGCTGTGATCCAGCCTGGCAATTTCATACCAGGTACCAAGATAACGGCTGATGTCAAAGTCGGTTACGGGTTCCACACCCTCAGGTGTGGATATACAGCCAAATAAAAAAACAGTGAGGAATATAATGATTGGATTTTTCATTACAATGATTCGATATTTTCCAGTAACCAGGTTGTTCTTTCCAGGATTGCCTTTTGCTCAGAGGTGTCTTTATTGTTCCAGTTACGAACCTGCATGGCCAGTCGAGAGTTGTTCGCAAGCAGGGTCTGGTGATGCTCAACAAACTTCCAGAAAAGTGTTGTAAAAGGGCATGCTTCCTCACCGCTTGCCTTTCCAGGTTGATAGCGGCAGTTTGAACAATAGTTTGACATGCGATTGATATAGGCACCGCTAGCGATATAAGGTTTGGAACCAACCAACCCGCCATCCGAGTATTGGCTCATTCCCAGTGTATTAGGTACTTCTACCCACGCTACGGCATCAGTATACATGGCCAGATACCATTCATGGATTTCCTCCGGTTTTACCCCATACAGCAAAGAAAACAATCCAGTCACCATCAGTCTTTGTATGTGATGGCCGTAACCGGTATCGATGACTTGTCGTAGACATTCTTTCATACAAACCATGTTTGTCTGACCTGACCAGTAGAAGTCCGGCAGAGATCTTTTGGCACCCAGATGATTTGTTGCTAGCCATTTATCGCGATAATGCCAGTAGAGTCCACGAATGTATTCACGCCAGCCGAGAATCTGCCGGATAAAACCTTCCACCGCATTCAGCGACACCCGTTTTTTTTGATAGGCATTAATAGCAGAATTTATGACCTCCATGGGGTCGAGTAACTTCAGGTTGAGACTGGATGAAATACGGGAGTGATAAAGCCGGTATTCTCCCGTCCACATGGCGTCCTGGTAATCGCCGAAGCCGGCCAGTCGATGATTGATAAAATCACTTAACTCCCTCAGTGCGTCTTTACGAGTGACTGGCCATTGAAAATCTTCAATATTGCCGTACAGGCCTGGCAGAAATTTTTTTACATCCTGTATGACTGATTTTGTGACTGTATCTGCTTTGAATTTTATACAGCCAGGCAGCTTTCCCGGGCCAGCTTTCCCAAAGGCCTTCCTGTTCTCCTTGTCGTAATTCCACTTACCTCCTTCTGGTTTGTTATTATCCATAAGGATATCCCGGTCTTTCCTTAGATAGCGGTACCAGTGTTCCATTCTTGGCTGCTTGCGTGATTGCATCCATTCTCTGAATTCGCCTGGCCTGGTAATGAAATGGTTGTCCTCCAGCCATTCGATTTGCAGTTTTTTCTTTTTAAAATATTTTTCCAGTTCACCGTATACGCGGTAATCGCCGGGCAGCACACATTTGAATGAATCAATTCTGAATTTTTTCTGCACGGCATCCAGTGCGGATTCAAAATTTTCATGCTTGTCCGAGAGCTTGAAGTAGCAGACACTTATGCTTTTCTTTTTCAATTCAGCAGCGAAATGCCGCATGGCGGATAGAAACAGGATGGTACGTTGATTGCTTGAAGTGACCTGGGCAGATTCACGACTGACTTCGGCCATCCATACCATATCCATTCCGGGATCAAAGTTGTCCCAGATAATGCTGCTGTGGTTTAACTGGTCACCCAGTACCAGGTAAAGATGTCGAACTTCAGGCATGGACCTGCCGGATTTCCTGCCTGAGCTCAAGAACTCTCAGGCGATTCACTTTCTGTAATTGCGGGCTCAAAAGGAATTTCAGCACAATCTGGTAGGTGTCCAGATCAAAAGATTCAGAATCATTTTTCTCGCGGATAATCATCTTCAAAGATTAGGACTGATGTGGCGCTCCCTAGGGGACTCGAACCCCTGTTTTCGCCGTGAGAGGGCGACGTCCTGGGCCACTAGACGAAGGGAGCATGTTTGAAATTATATATTGGTTCTCGCCCCTGCGGGGACTCGCTTTCTGCGTTTCGCAATCCCTGCTTCACTTGAAAGCCAGGCCAGTCGTCCTGACTGGCCGCTCACCGGAAAATTCATCCAGTGAATGAATTTCTTATCCCGGTTCGCCCCCTGTTTTCGCCGTGAGAGGGCGACGTCCTGGGCCACTAGACGAAGGGAGCACTTGAATTTCTGCAGTATTGCCCTGATTAGTGATATTATACGGGTACCGGATTTATAACGTAATACCTGCCTTTAAAGTAACTAACCAGTCCACCAGGGAATGAAACCAGCTCACCCAGAAGATAATGTTACCCGGATGAAAATTCCGCCGCGGATAATTCCGCGATCGGAACATCATATATCCCGTAGCGATATCAGTGATAATGCCCTGAAGGTGCTTTACCGCTTAAGCAATGCCGGCTTCAAGGCCTATCTGGTTGGTGGTGGCGTGAGAGATCTCCTGTTGGGCCACAAACCCAAGGACTTTGATGTGGTTACAGATGCCAGGCCAGACCAGGTGCGTGAATTGTTCCGTAATTGCCGTTTGATAGGTCGTCGGTTTCGCCTAGCCCACGTTCGCTTCGGCGATGAGATCATTGAAGTCTCGACTTTCCGGGCTGCCCATCACGTAACAGATGGCGAACGGCATATCGAAGATGGTCGCATCATTCGCGATAATATTTATGGTGATATTGATGATGATGTCTGGCGCCGGGATTTCACGGCGAATTCCCTGTTTTATAATATCGATGATCAATCCATAGTTGATTACGTCGGTGCAATGGCGGATATCGAGGCATCATGGTTACGCATGATCGGGGATCCGGCAAAACGTTATCGCGAAGATCCTGTGCGAATGCTAAGGGCTATCCGTTTTTCTGTAAAACTGGATTTCAAGATTCATGAGGGCACTGAAAAACCGATCCATGAATTAAATCATCTTCTAAATGATATACCCCCGGCCAGGTTATTTGAGGAATTCATGAAACTCTTCATGAGTGGAAAATCACTGGAGGTCTATCACCTGTTACGAGAGTTCAGCCTGTTTCCTCACATGTTTCCACTTACCCAGCAAATCCTCGAACAGGATGAAGCCAGAGTTGATAGTTTGTTGCGCAGGGTGTTTTTAAATACGGATGAAAGGATTCGTGAAGACAAGCCGGTCAGTCCCGGATTTCTGATAGCCGCCCTGTTATGGCCTTCAGTAATGGAGTTCATGGAAGAATATAAAAGTAATGGTCTGGCTGACCAGGATGCAATCATGCTGGCAAGTGACACAGTTATCTCGCAGCAAATCAGCAGTATTTCTTTCCCCAGGCGTTATACCCTGATGGCCAGGGACATCTGGTTATTACAATCACGTATGAAACACCGTCGTGGTAAACGCCCTATGCGCCTCTTGTCTCATCCCAGGTTCAAAGCAGCTTATGATTTTCTGTTGCTTCGAGCAGAAGCCGGTGAAAACCTTCAGGAGATGGTTGACTGGTGGTCAGAGTTTGCAAACAGGCACCAGGATATCATTGAAGAAAACCGGCATAGCAAGCCGCGGTTCAGGCGTTCCGGCAGGCGCAACAAATCCAGACGTACGTAAATCCGGATTCATGGCCAGGGTCTTTATCGGGCTGGGGAGTAATCTGGATGATCCTCTCAAACATATTCAATCTGCACTTGATAGTCTTGCCAAGCTGCCGGACAGTACCCTGACGAAAGAATCCTCACTTTATTATTCCAGACCCGTGGGTCCGCAGGATCAGCCGGATTTTGTAAATGCGGTCGTCCAACTGGAAACTGCATTGGCACCTGAATCGCTCCTGGATCATCTGCAGGCGATCGAAGCCAGGCATGGCAGGGAAAGGAAGAAAAAATGGGGGCCCAGGACGCTGGACCTGGACATCCTGCTTTTTGATGATGATATGATTTGTACCAGGCGGCTAAGAGTGCCACATCCTGAAATGCACCATCGAGGGTTTGTACTGGTTCCCCTGAATGAAATTGCCCCCAACGCTTGCATTATCGGTCATGGCAGTGTCAGCACACTGCTGGAAGAAATTGATACCAGTGATCTTTCCAGAGTCACAGATACATGAATAAAAAAAGGTTTCCTGATTATATTGTCGTGGAAGGTCCAATTGGTGTTGGCAAGACGTCACTGGCAAAAAAACTTGCCGAAACTTACGGTGTTGATTTACTGCTGGAAGCGCCAATGGAAAATCCATTCCTGGCCAATTTTTACGAAAACCCAAGGTTATCGGCCCTACCGACACAATTGCATTTTCTTTTCCAGAGAGTCAAACAAATAGAAAACATGCGCCAGGCTGATTTATTCAAGCCTGTGCAGATTGCCGACTTCTTGATGGATAAAGATATGCTCTTTGCCGAGCAGACACTGACCACTGAAGAATTCGGACTATACAAACAGGTTTTTGAAAAACTGGCACCTGACCCTCCTGTGCCCGATCTTGTTATCTATTTACAGGCCCCACCGGGCACCCTGATGAAACGGGTTCTGCATCGTGGTATAGATTACGAAAGAAATATAGAAGAAGGTTATCTGAGAAAAATCTCTGATGCCTACATCAATTTTTTCTATCATTATGATCAATCGCCCTTGTTGATCATCAATACTGAGAATTTCGATCTGGTTGATAACGATAAAAACTACCAGTTATTAATTGATCACGTCAGTTCATTACCACCGGGCAGGCATTATTTCAATCCACAGGATTTCTGAATGTCCAAGATTACACTGACAAGTCTTAACAAGATGAAAAAAGAAGGCCGTAAAATTGCCTGCCTGACTGCCTATGACGCCAGTTTTGCCAGGATCATCGATGAGGCAGAAATGGATGTCACGCTGGTCGGTGATTCGCTGGGTATGGTGATCCAGGGTGACGAATCGACCCTAAAAGTCAGTATGCGCGACATGATTTATCACACCCGTATAGTTTCAGGTGTCAGTAAGCATGCTTTCATTATTTCTGATATGCCATTCATGAGCTATGCCACACCCGCACAGGCACTCGGCAACGCTACCCGTCTGGTTGCCGAGGGTGGTGCGGAGATGGTCAAACTGGAAGGCGGTGCACAATATGCACAGACGATTAAACTGCTGGCTGAACACGGTATACCGGTTTGCGCACATCTGGGTCTCACACCCCAGTCAATCAACAAACTGGGTGGATACAAGGTACAAGGTAAAGATCAGGATACGGCCAGGCAAATTATGGAAGATGCGTTGGCACTGGAAGCTGCTGGTGCCGACATGCTGGTTCTTGAGTGTGTGCCGGCCGATCTGGCCGCTGAGATCACGGCCAGGTTGAAAATACCGGTTATCGGTATTGGCGCCGGTGTTGACTGTGATGGCCAGGTTCTTGTGATTTATGATCTGATTGGTATTACGCCCAGGCAAGCCAGATTTTCAAAAAATTTCCTGGAGACCTCTGCTTCAGTCCAGGAAGCCATAAAAAAATACATCAGCGAAGTCAGGAATTCTGAATTCCCAGGCGAAGACCATAGTTTTTAATCATGTTAGTACTTAAGACCGTCGATGAATTACGACAGCAAATTGCAGACTGGCGCAATTCTGCATTAAAGATTGCCTGTGTTCCTACCATGGGGAACCTGCACAGTGGGCATCTTTCTCTGGTTGATAAGGCAAAAGAGATAGGTGATAAAATTGTAGTGACCATTTTTGTAAACCCTACCCAGTTCGTCCGAGGTGAAGATTTTGAGAGTTATCCACGCACACTGGATACTGACATGGAAAAACTTCAGGCACTTGATGTTGATCTGTTGTTTTGCCCCGATGTCAGCGAGATCTATCCCAGCGGAGGAGAATCTCAAATCTGTATCGAAGTACCATCGCATCTGGAAAATATTTATTGTGGAAAATCAAGACCGGGACATTTCACTGGCGTCGCTACAGTTGTAACCAAACTCTTTAATATCGTGCAACCGGACATTGCATTATTCGGTGAAAAAGATTACCAGCAACTTCTTGTTATCAAGCAGCTGGTCAAGGATCTGTGTTTCCCAGTTGAAATTATTTCCATGCCAACTGTTCGTGAGGCCAATGGTCTAGCAATGAGCTCGCGAAATACATATCTTGATGAGCAGGAGACAGTCATGGCGACAACGATCCACGATGTACTTGAGAAAATTGCGGCAGAAATACGATCAGGATCCGATGACTATAAAAAACTGGTGAAGCAAGGGAAGAAGACTCTAACCAGGGCCGGACTCAAAACGGATTATCTTGCCGTGGCAGATGCAGAGACCCTGGGTGAGCCCGGGGATGGGAATCTGGTGGTTCTCGTTGCTGCTGTAATAGGCAAGGCAAGGCTGATTGATAATGTTATTATCAGGCGTTGAACCACGACCAGTTTTCGTACATACTTCTCGATTCAAATTCACATTTTCACTGTTTAAGCATGCAAGTCACTGTTTTAAAAGCTAAATTTCACTCCGCCTGTGTGACCCACGCTGAGCTTGAATATGATGGTTCGTGTGCCATAGATGGTGCTTTGCTCGACAAAGCCGGTATTCTTGAATACGAACAGATCCAGATTTACAACATCAATAACGGTGAGCGTTTTACCACCTATGCGATACGCGCGGAGGACAATTCCCGCATAATTTCTGTGAACGGTGCTGCAGCACATAAGGCCAGCCCGGGTGACCGGGTCATCATTTGTGCCTATGGCGTGATTAATGAATCTGAAGTTAAGAAATTCAAACCCACACTGATTTATCTGGATGAAGAAAACCACATCGATCGCATCCAGGACCATATACCTGTACAGGCGGCCTGACAGACAAGTTGCTTACCGGCCCTCTGGTTCCCCGGGCCTCAACCTTTTCATATTACCTTTACGTCACGGACAGCATGCTATTGGTCTGTGAAGATTTTGCTGCTAATTTAAAAATCATGAGTGACCCGGAATTACATACGGCCGCTGTCATCATTATCGGTAATGAAATTTTGTCAGGCCGCACAAAGGACCAGAATCTGGACTATATCGGTCAACGCCTCGATAAGCTGGGTATCACCCTTATGGAGGCCCGCATAATTCCTGATGATGAAAAAGTCATCGTGGAAACGATCAATTCCCTGCGCCAATCTTTTACGTACGTTTTTACCACCGGCGGTATTGGCCCGACTCATGATGATATTACCTCGGCTTCAGTGGCAAAGGCGTTTTCGGTTCAACTTGAGGAGAACCCCGAGGCTGTGCAATCACTCAAACCCTATTATGATGAAGGCAGGATTAACGATGCCCGCATGAAAATGGCCCTGATACCTGAAGGTGCCGTTTTGATCAAAAATCCTGTCAGTGGTGCGCCAGGTTTTCAACTGGATAATGTATTTGTACTCCCCGGTGTGCCCTTGATTTTGAAGGCCATGTTTGAAGGCATTGAAGACCGGCTGATTGGAGGTGCGCCGATCCTGAGTGAGTCTGTGACTTGTAATCTAAGGGAAGGGCAAATAGCCGGTGCTCTTGGTAAAATCCAGAATAATTTTCCAGTTGTCAGTATTGGCAGTTACCCGTTTTTCAAGCGAAGCAGGCTAGGCGTCAATCTGGTGCTGAGATCCAGAGATGAATCTGCTTTGCAATTGGCAGCAAATGAAGTGCGCCAGATGGTGCAGGCACTGGGTGGGAAACTTTACGAAGCCCCCTGATGATAAACCGAAATCAGTGCAGGAAAGTTTTATGCGATCTTCATGAATGACATTATTCTCATACTTTCCCTCACAGTACTTTCCGTACTGGTTGTTCAGCGTTTTCATTTGCCAGCTATTATCGGTTATTTACTGGTTGGTACAATAATTGGTCCTCACGCTTTTGGTCTCATCGAATTTTCAGAAACAACACGTTCTCTTGGTGAGATTGGCGTGGTGTTCCTGTTATTTACAATCGGGCTAGATTTCTCTATTGCGCAGCTACGTTCTTTTAAAACGACACTTTTTGGACTGGGCAGCGCACAAGTGCTTGTCGGAACCGTATTCGGTGGTTTGATTGCCTGGTATCTGGGTATTGAATGGAAAACTGCAATTATTGTCGGTGGAGCCCTGGCACTATCATCTACCGCAATAGTCATTAAGCAACTTACAGATCAACTTGAACTCAAAACGAGGCATGGCAGGGCTTCTCTTGGAATTTTGTTGTTCCAGGATCTGGCAGCTGTGCCTTTCCTGGTTTTAATCCCGATATTTGCTGCCGGTAATGAGTCAGTCGGTACACCATTATTGCTGGCATTTATAAAGGGACTGATTGCTTTTTTCGCTATTCTATTCGTTGGGCGCTTTGTTTTAAGACCGGTTTTTCATGTGGTGGCCGGCACCCGTTCCGAGGAACTCTTTACCATAACGGTTTTACTTATTTCACTGGCGGCAGCATGGGTGACTCATCTGCTTGGCCTTTCGCTCGCGCTTGGAGCCTTTCTTGCCGGAATGATGTTGAGTGAAACTGAATATCGTCACCAGATAGAGGCTGAAATAAGGCCTTTCAGGGATATTTTGCTGGCATTGTTTTTTATTACGGTAGGTATGCAACTTAACCTGTTAATGCTGCCGGAAATCTGGCATTGGGTGCTGTTGCTGGTAGCAGGATTGGTCATTGGTAAAGGCTTGGTCATTTATTTTTTACTATTACTTTTTGGTCAAAATAGAGATGTTGCAAGTCGAACGGGTGCAATTCTTGCCAATGGCGGTGAATTCGGCATTGCTTTATTGACCTTGGCGGTCATTACAAATCTGATTAATTATCAGGATACCCAGCCAATACTTGCTGCGTTGATACTGTCCATGGTGATCGCCCCGCTATTGATACGCAAAAATCATGTTTTCAGCAATTTGATTATGAAGAAAGATATTGAAGCCGGGGAAGATTTACCCGGACAAATCGCAGAGGGTGTAGGGATACTGGAGGACCATATTGTCATTTGCGGGTATGGCAGTGTGGGCAAGCAAATTGCCACAATCCTGGAGCAAAATGACTATGCTTATATTTGTCTGGACAATAATATTGAAGTTGTAAAAAAAGCCTGGCTGGAAGATGAGCCTGTTTTCTACGGGGATGCGAGAAAACCCAGGATCCTGTCTGCCGCCAAACTTGCCCATGCGAGAGCACTGGTGATATGTATAGATTCTGAAGAAAATGCCCTGCAAATACTTAAGCAGGCCAGAAAAATCAGCACGTGCTCGGTATATGTCAGGATCCGATCTGAGCAGTCGGCTGATATTTTCATGGCCGAAGGTGCAACTGAAATCGTAGCCGAGACGCTGGAGACCGGATCGATGATGGCAGCACAGCTTCTCATTGGGATGGACAGGGAACCCAAGGAAGTCTTTGATCAGGTTGCCCGGTCCAGGCAGCAATATTTTGGTGGTTAGATCCTTATAGCCCTGTTAAGTGGTATGCTGTTAAGATAATAGCTGGCAAATAATTCTTCACAAGAAAAATAAGGGATTTGTTAAGGTTCTTAAATGACTCATCCAGCCCAAACCATTGATTTTTCTAAATTCAAGGTATCCTGTAAAGCCTGTAGTTTACAAGAGCTTTGCCTTCCCAGGGGCCTTAATTCCCCCTGCATGGACAAGCTGGAAGAAATTGTAAAACGCTCCCGGCCTGTGCAGCGGGGTGATTTGATCTTCAGGGCCGGTGATAAACTCACCAATATCTACGCAGTGAGATCAGGTACCGTCAAACTTTCCATGCTGGATGAAAGTGGCGCTGATCAGATTCTCGGATTTTTATTCCCGGGAGAGATAATCGGTCTTGACGGCATTGACAAACAGGTACACCAGGTATCGGCAACAGCGATTGAGGTGACAACATACTGCTCTTTTCCATTTAGCAGCATCAATAACATTTGCAAGCAAATTCCAGATCTGCAGACACAGCTTATGAGACTCATGAGCCGGCAATTGACAGCCGAGAATGAATTGATTTTGACAATCGGCAAGAAGAATGCTGACGAGAAGATTGCAATTTTTTTGTTAACCTTGTCAGCCAGGTTCCATGCACTGGGTTTTTCCGCGACAGAATTCAGACTTTCCATGTCCAGGCAGGATATCGCCAATTATCTGGGATTAACCATTGAAACTGTAAGCCGGGTATTCAGCCGTCTTCAGCGTGATAGTATTATCAAGATTGACAGAAAACTGGTGACCATTCAGGACCGGAATGCATTGGT
>JBFFIE010000033.1:0-21737 GCA_041556555.1 Gammaproteobacteria bacterium | reverse complement strand
GCGCAGGTCATTGACGACGCCGAAGATGAAGAAGATTTGCGGGAAAGCAAACAGGCTATTCTGGATACCATCGATCGCCTGGGTCGTTGGGTGAATGCACTTGTCTCCTACTTGCATCCACTCAAACCGAATTACCGCCTGGTATATGCACACGAAATGGTCGATGCGGCGTTGTCGCTGTTGATGGCCAAGCTTACTGAAAAAAATATCGAGATTAAAAAACATGGCTGGGAAGAACGCTTGCGTCTCAATGCAGATCCGGACCTGATGGAGCAGGCGTTGTTTGCCCTGATTGCCAACGCAATCGATGCCTCACCTCGTGATGCAATCATCACGATCAGCCTGGTACCACGGGATCAGAACCTGGAGATACATATACAGGATCAGGGGCCGGGCCTGCCGTTTGAACCGAAATCAAATAACTTGATCCCTGGCCCATCCACCAAGCGTTTCGGTACCGGCCTGGGTATGCCGATCGCTTTCAAGATATGCCAGCGGCATGGCTGGAATCTGAATTTCAAATCGGTCAGTGGCAAGGGCACCACTGCAATCATTACCGCACCCATCAGGATCATCGAGGAGTAAATATTCATGAGTCAGGACAATCATTCTTCTCTTCAATCTGTAAAGATACCGGTCGTAGATAAACAGGTATTGATTGTGGAAGACGAGGAGGTATTTGCACGAGCCGTGCAAAAGAAACTGTCCCGTGCCGGTTACAAGAGCGAAATTGCCGGTAATCTGGCGATTGCTAATGAGAAATACCGGTCAATTTCTCCGGATCTGGTTCTGCTCGATATGCGTTTGCCCGATGGTTCCGGACTGGATTTTCTCTCAGACCTCAAACTTACTCCAAATTCAGGAACGGCGGTAATCGTAATGTCAGCTTATGGTGAACTGGAGGATGCCGTAGCTGCAATGAAACTTGGGGCATCCGATTATCTGAAAAAACCGGTCGACATGGATGAACTCATGATTAATGTCGAGAAGGTGCTTGATAAGAGCCAGCTCAGCCAGAAACTGGCTTACTCTACCAAACGAGAGCAGCACGCTGTGGAGGGAGTTGCTTTTATAGGCGAGTGTGAGGCAATTATGGAAGTGAGAAAACAGGTGGAACAAATCAGCCGTCTCACAGAAGCAACGGATACCATTCCGCCAACCATACTTATTCTCGGTGAGACAGGGACGGGGAAGGATGTTGCTGCACGCCTGTTACATGAAAACAGTTCGCGCAAGGACAAGCCATTCGTCCATGTTGACTGTGCATCCTTGCCCAAGGATCTGATTGAAGCCGAGTTATTTGGTCATGAAAAAGGGGCGTTTACCAGTGCCCATGTGGCCCGCACCGGTTTGATCGAGGCTGCCGAAGACGGGGTGCTCTTTCTTGATGAAATTGGAGAATTACCTCTTGATCTGCAATCAAAATTGCTGGCAGTACTGGAAAGGCGAACATTGAGACGTGTCGGGACCACTCATGAGCGCCCGGTGGCCGCCTGGTTTATTGCAGCAACCAATCGTGACATCAAGACCCTGATGGAAAAGGGTGAGTTTCGTTCTGACCTGTATTATCGTTTGAATGTACTGAGCATATTCATACCGCCGTTACGGGAGCGGGGCGAGGATATTCAGTTACTTGCCAAGTATTTTGCAAATCAAACGGCCAGGCGCTATGGTCTGAATGAAATCCGCTTCTCAGATGAAGCCAGCAAGGTACTAATGGAGTATCACTGGCCAGGTAACGTTCGAGAGATGAAGCACTTGCTGGAACGAGCTGTGCTGTTAAGTGGCGGAGGGGAGATTACCAGTGACGCTTTATCACTGGGGCCGAAAGAATCCGGGCAAACGGGAACCACAGAGACGAACATCAGTGACCTAACGCTGGACTCGGCAGAATTGATGCTAATTAAGCAGGCCTTGGAAAAAACCGGTGGTAATGTCTCAAAGGCGGCGCGGGAGCTGGGTATTACGCGAATGGCCCTGCGTTATCGTATGAAAAAATACAATCTATGACGCTAAATCAGGAGAGATATCATGGCTAAAGTCAAGGTGGAAACCGAACTGGACCAGGCACCCCAGGAGGTTTGGGATCTTATTGGTGGCTTTGACGCCCTGCCAGACTGGCATCCTGCCGTGGAAAAGAGTGAACTCGAGGAAGAGGGCAGCATGCGTCGCCTCAGTCTCGTTGGCGGTGGAACCATTGTTGAAAAACTTGAAAAAAAGAGTGACAACGAGAGAGTTTATTCATATTCAATTGTCGAGAGTCCATTACCTGTTGCCAATTACAAGGCCACAATTTCTGTGAAAGATGATGGCAGCGGCAAGGCAAAGGTCGAATGGTCCGGTGAATTCACGGCCTCAGGTGCATCAGAAAATGATGCAGTTGCTGTAATTGAAGGTATTTACCAGGCGGGTCTGGATAATCTGAAAAAGATGTTTGGCGGGTAATAATTAATTACCCATCAATGGAGTTTCATGCGTGGTTTGGCCTTACGGGTTAATACATCAGCAATAGTCGATAAGAATACTCTCAGTGGGCCATGAAGTGCCAGCTGATGCATCTTGTAAAGTGATACATAAACCAGCCGGGCAATAATACCTTCAATCATGACATTGCCGGATATCTTTCCGGCCAGGTTGCCCATGAGACTGCCTACAGTGGAATAACGGCTCATATTTACCAGCGATCCGTAGTCCACGTATCGGTATTCCGGGAGTGGTTTCCCGGCCAGGCGTTTCTTCATAGTCTTGACTAAGATTGACGCTTGTTGATGTGCTGCCTGGGCCCTTGGAGGGACGATGTCATCTGTGCCTGGAATGGGGCAGGCAGCGCAATCTCCAAATGCGAAAATATTGTCATCCCGTGTTGTTTGCAGGGTGGTTTTTACCACCAATTGGTTGTTGCGACTGGTTTCCAGACCATCAATATTGGAAAGAAAATCAGGTGCCTTGATCCCTGCAGCCCAGACCTTGATTTCGGATGGAATAAACTTGCCGCTTTCAGTATAAAAACCTTCGTCAGTTGCCTTGTTAATGCGCTGTCCAGTCATAACTTCAATATTCAGTTTGGCCAGGGCCGCTACAGTTTTATTGGAGATGCGATCCGGTAAAGCGGGCAGTATTTTATCTGCGGCTTCAATAATGGTGATTTTTACGTCCCGCTTTACCGAGATATTACTTAGACCGAACTTGACCAATTGCCGACTGGCTTCATACAGTTCTGCTGAGAGCTCAACTCCTGTAGCTCCTGCACCGGCAATGGCAATATGTAATTGGCCTTCCCTGAGTGGTTCTTTCTGGGTGTGTGCTGCCGTATATTGTCGCAAAAGGTACTGGTGGAACCTGTCAGCCTCCTCCCGCGTATCAAGGAACTTGCAGTGTTCTTCTACACCAGGGATATTGAAGTGGTTGGTAATACTTCCTACCGCAATGACCAGAGTATCGTAGTTGAAGTTCCTGCGAGGGATATATTCATTGCCTTCATCGTCCAAAGTGGGCGCCAGACTGATTTCTCTCTTCTCCCGATTCAGACTATCCATACGCCCTAGACGAAAATTGAAATGATTCCAGTGTGCATGTGCCATATAACTCAGTTCGTCATCACTCGAATTAAGCGAGCCCGCAGCCACTTCATGTAACAGAGGTTTCCAGATATGAGTCCGATTGCAATCGACCAGCGTTATCTCGGCTTTTTTTTTCTTTCCGAGCTTACGGCCCAGCTTGGTGGCCAATTCAAGTCCGCCTGCGCCACCACCGATAATAAAAATTTTATGTAAATCAGAACTGTTCTTCATTTGGGAGATGCCCTGTCGGAATATGCGTACTGAAAATGTTATAATACATTTTTTAAAATTTACTGCCTATCAAACTTTCCGGAGGTTTAAAACTCAGCAATGGACAATAGAACCCGTACAGAACTTGAGGCCGCGGCATTCAGACGTCTTTTGGCCCATTTAAGGGAGCACACCGAGGTTCAAAATATCGATCTGATGGATCTTGCCGGTTTTTGCAGAAATTGTCTTTCAAAATGGTATCTTGCTGCCGCCGAGGAAAAAGGCCTGAATATGGACTACGAACAGGCCAAGGAAATTATTTATGGTATGCCATATTCCGAGTGGAAGAAAAAGTACCAGAAGTAAAACATGTCTCGCTGGCATGCAAGACAGAATCGGCTTAATATATCTGTGTTACTGAATATCCTCTCTTACTTAACAATTGTAACAGCCCTTTTTTGTCTGGTAGATGGGATGCGCCTACAGCCACAAATACGCCGTCTTCTGCCACCAGTTCCTCAATCCTGTCAGCCATCCTCACATTTCTGTCATAGACCATCCGCTTGATGTAGCGTTGATAAACACCCTCATCATGATGTGGGGACTGGTTAAAGAGGACGATGCCGGCAAGGTCTCTGGCTATATACAGGTCGCGCAGAGTTCTGGTATCACGGATGATCTGCTTATGATTGCATATGGTGTCGGTTAAAATCTCCAGCTGATCATCCAGAGGAATGCCATCCAGTTGCTTGACCAGTTCCTCCATGGTTTCAAGGCTTCTGATTTCCTTGTTTCCCTGCAAGGCTTCACTATAGATAATCATATCCAGCGTGGGGCCTCTGACGGGTTTTGGCCGGCCGATAAGACTAAATGCAGCCCACGGTTTCAATTTATGAATTGCTTCTTGCGGCAAACCGTATTCCGGCAACATCCGGGCCAGTTCAGTCCAAAGCGGGTCACCCAGTAGTGACTGTAATTCCTTGTCATTCTTAAAATACATCGCTTCACTAAAAACCTGGTTGGATTGCTGATCAGGAATTACTTCCAGCATGATTATCCGGCTTTTATGTATGGCGAGATTTACGGGTGGTGGCAATGAAGTGGTGATCAGCCTATCCTGGGAATGCATGGTGCCAAACAGATAGCCGCTATTCCCATTTTTAGCTTCAATTTTCCATAATAAACCCTCACCATAAGGTATACTAACTCGTGTTTTTTGCTTTATTCCCGGATCTTCCTCAATGGATTGGTAAGGAGCACAAATATCAGCTAGATTCGTTAACTCTGTAGCGGACATAGTGCCGGAATAAATAATAAAAACAGAAGCAAGTATAATGATATTTTTGACAGGCATTATTTTCTGATTGTATTAATGTTCAAGTTGAGTTCCAGAGTTCTGCTTATTTTGATGTTTGCACTCATGGCAGATGCCTGTGCACGGTATCAATATGAGCCAGAGCCTGTTGAAACTTTACATTCAATCGAGGCATACCACAAAAGAAGTCTGGAATCTCCTGCATTGGGAGAGTTTATTGGCCAGTATGACACCGGATCGACACTATGGCCGATATCCAGATGGGACCTGGCTTCATTGACTTTGGCTGCCTGGTATTTCAATCCCCAGCTCCAGATTGCCATAGCCGGTCATCAAAAATCCATCGCTGAGCAGGAAACAGCCGGTCAATTAATTAACCCCCGCTTGGGGCTGCCATTTGAATATCACAGTGATACGACGGGCGGGGTTTCACCTTGGTTAATTGGTCTGGTTTTTGATCTGGTTCTGGAAAGACCGGCAAAGAGACAGGCCAAGCTGGATCGGGCAAGGGCAGGTGTTGATCTTGCAAAAACGAATATTTATTCAGTTGCCTGGGATATATATAGTAATTTACGCAAACATTACATTGCCCTGTATCAGGCCAGGGAAATCAGGAAGAATTTGTCGGAACAGGCAGCAATAACCGAAGAGATGCTCTCACTGCTGCAAAAACGCCGACAAGCTGGTCAGGCCAGTGATTTTGAAGTGGCCGTTATTCGAATCGAACTGCAGCGACTGAAGATAGCCTTGAGTCAACAGCAGCTTGCAGAAATTGATTCTCTGGTGCATCTGGCAGGTGTAGTGGGTGTATCATCCACGGAACTTGAGAATATCTCCATAAGTTTCAGAGATATTGAAAGACTTTCAGGCCATGAGGCCCTGGAAATTCATCAACTCTTGAATGCTGCCTTGTCTCATCGTCTGGATATAAGGATGGCACTGGAGGAATATGCTTTTTATGAGGCAGGATTGCGACTGGAAATCGAAAAACAATATCCGGACATAGTACTTTCACCGGGTTTCATTTTTGATCAGAATGATAATATATGGGCATTAGGTGCTTCCTGGGTTTTGCCGTTATTTCATCCAGAGAACGAACCGGCTATCAGACGGTCATTGGCTGAAAGAAAACTGAAGCAATTCGAGTTTTTGTCATTGCAGAATCGTGTGGTCAATGAAGTTGAGCTTACCATTGCACAATATAAAGCAAAAAAAACTGCGATCGATCAGGCCGGAACACTATATAAAGAAGCTTTGGAACGCAAGGACATCCTCCAAAAACAATTTGATGTGGGATATGCCGATCGCCTGCAGCTATCAAGAAGCAAGCTGGAAACCGAGATAATTAGACAGTCTGTCGTGGAACTGCAATTATCATTAATAGAGCAGGCAGGCAGGATTGAAGATGCTATGCAATACCCTCTTGGCGAACCTGCCTATCAACCCTATATATATAATGAGTAACCATGAAGCTGACTTTTAATATTCTTGGGATATTTGTCCTGATAACTCTGACTTACTTCATTGGGGAATACTTTTACTCAGTTGAATTTGAAGATACCTTATCAGAAGAAGAAGGTACTCAGGAATCAGGTCTTTTGATAAAACTGATTGACGGTAATCCGGTGGTTCAGATCTCACAGGAATTGCAGGAACAGGCAGGTATAACCGGGACTACACTCAAGGAAACTGAATATCAACATAGTTTCATCGCCCGCGGGAAAATTATTGACCTTACTTCTTTGGTTGATTTGAATTCGAAACTCAGACAACTACAAACACTCAAGTCGAAATCCGCAGCAAGTCTTGAGATCAGTAACAAGGAATATCGAAGACTCCAGCTCTTACATGCCGATGCAGCTAATATATCCACTCGGGAGTTACAGCAGGCAAAAATGAAGTGGATTTCAGACAAGGCAGAATATGAAGATATCACAAACCAGTTAAGCAGTTTGTATGAATCTTCTGTGCAACAGTGGGGGAAAGCTATAACTGGACAATTATTTGACAGTAGTAAACTTATCACTGAATTGTTAACAGGCCAATCCCGGTTATTGCTAATTAGTCTACATCCGGGACAGTTGCTGCCAGAGGGTAATGATAAAATCGTGGTTTACCAGCCCGGCCAGGAACAGAAGAAACAAACAGCAAACTATATATCTCAGGCACCCTATTCAGACTCACTATTACAGGGCCTCTCTTATTTTTTTTACACAGGAAGCCAATTCCCTCGCGGCATATCTTTGATGGCAGAAATTTATTCCGGTAGTGACAAAGTCAAAGGTGTCGAACTGCCTGAGTCTGCCATCATATGGTATTCAGACAAACCGTGGGTATATATTAAGTCTTCAGAAGGATATTTCGTAAGAAAAGAAATCCGGAGTTATCAGCCCGGATATGAGAAGTGGTTTGTAGAGAAAGGTATAAATCCGGGAGAGTATGTGATTACCTCCGGGGCACAGATGTTGCTCTCGGAGGAATTCCACTGGTCTATTCCGGACGAAGATGACAATCCCTGATATATCAGTGAACATCGTATAACTGCAATAAAAATAATAACAGTACATGCTTGCATCCATAGTCCATTTTTCAATCCGTTTTCGTGGTGTAATACTCGGGCTTGCGATGTTGCTGATTGCCTACGGTATCTACGAGATCCCCCGTGCCGGGCTTGATATTTTCCCTGAATTTTCCCCGAAGATGGTCATCATCCAGACCGAATCACCTGGTCTGTCATCAGAACAGGTAGAAATACTTGTAACCCAGCGAATTGAAAACGCAATTGGTGGCTTAATCAATCTGAACTATATTCGCTCGGAATCCATTCAGGGTCTCTCGATTGTTACGGTTATTTTTGATGAAGATAGTGATATTTACCGTAACAGACAATTACTGGCAGAGCGTCTGGCAGGGATCGGTAATTCCCTGCCTGAAACAGTAATGCAACCGGTGATAGTACCACTGGCATCCTCATCAGCCACAATACTCACAATTGGCATCCACAGTGAACAGCGTAATTTGATGGAATTACGTGAAATTGCTGACTGGACGATCGTACCGCGGTTACTCAGTGTTCCAGGTATTGCCGATGTTAACGTTTTTGGAGGCGATGTTAGACAACTCCAGATCCAGTTGTTACCGGAAAAACTAGTACAGTATGGACTGGCCATGGATGAAGTGGTCGCAGCTGCCAAAAGGGCCACCACAATTCAGGGTGTCGGTTTCATTGAAAATGAAAACCAACGAATCACACTGACTACTACAGGCCAGCCGCTGAACCCCGAAGAGCTTGGAAGAGTTATTTTGCGATACCACGACACACAAGCTATTTACCTCACAGATGTGGCAGACATCAGGTGGGCAGCCGAACCGCCTTTCAGTGCTGCGGCCATCATGGGTAAACCCGGTATTGTTATGATGGTGATCGGGCAATATGGAGCCAATACCCTGACTGTTTCCAGGGCTGCGGAATCAGCACTGGAAGATCTGGAAACACTGCTCAATAAGCAGGGTATACAGTTATATCCGGATCTGTTTCGGCCCGCCAATTATATTGAAAGCTCTTTGCATAATATTGCCGAGCATCTTGCTATCGGTGGATTATTTGTTGTTATTGTCCTTTACCTATTTCTTTTCAATATCAAGACGGCCTTTATCTCCGCGCTGGCAATTCCCCTGTCGTTGATCAGTGCGGCGCTTGTATTGCTTAATATGGGTATCAATCTAAATGTCATGGTACTGGGCGGGCTTGCAATCGCACTTGGTGAAGTTGTCGACGATGCCATTATTGATACCGAGAATATCTTCCGGCGCCTGCGTCAAAACAGGCAATTGCTGCAACCCAGACCGATAGCAGATGTAGTCTTTAATGCCTCGATGGAAGTTCGGGGTTCCGTGGTCTATGCAACTTTCATTGTGGCTATTGTGTTTATTCCATTATTAACCCTGAGCGGACTGGCAGGCCGCTTGTTTTCACCATTGGGATTTTCTTACATTTTGGCCATCCTGATGTCACTGGTGGTGGCACTGACTGTTACACCAGCCCTGTGCTACCTGTTGCTGGAACGGGGCAGAATACCAAATGATGACCCGCCATTAATCAGGATGCTGAAACCTTTCTATGGCAAGGTATTGCATTTTCTCAGCTTGTCACCCTTACTCACTATCAGCACCAGCTTGTTACTGTGTTTGTTATCACTGGCAATAGTGCCAACCCTGGGTGGCCAGTTTCTCCCGGATCTCAGGGAAGGGCATTATATTGCCCACACATCCAGTCTGCCCGGGACGTCATTACAGGAATCAATACGTATGGGTAATACCCTGACTAAAAAGTTTCTTGATGTACCCGGAGTAAGATCGGTATCACAATGGGCGGGCAGGGCTGAACGTGGAGCGGATACCTTCGGCAGTCATTACAGCGAATTCGAGGTCGATCTGGAGCCACTGTCGGGCAGTGAACAACAGGAAGTCCTGGATCAATTACGTGCAGTGATGCGTGAAACCCCTGGTATTTTGTTTGAGGCTCATAATTTTCTGTCTGAACGGGTGGATGAAACAGTATCAGGCTATCAATCGCCTATAGTTGTGAATATTTATGGAGACAATCTGGCACAACTCGATCGGTTGGTGCAGAACGTTGCCGGGATCATTGGCTCAGTGCCTGGAGCTACAGACATTCAATTGCGCTCACCTCCCGGTACCCCGTTTTTACAGGTGCGTTTAAGGCTTGATGAACTCGCAAAATGGGGGCTCAAACCTGTAGATGTGATGGATGTTGTCCGGATTGCCTATGAAGGCGAGACAGTTGGCAGCATCAACCGGGGTAACCGTATTTTCGATGTCGCTGTTTTTCTTTCAGAAGCAAAACGTAAACAGCCTTTTGATGTAAAAACCTTACCTGTTAAAACACCGGAGGGGACTTTTATACAACTACAACAGGTAGCAGATATCAGCCAGACAGGTGGCAGGTATAACATCCTGCATCAGGGTGGGCAACGGGTTCAGACAGTGACATCACATGTGGAAGGTCGAGATCTTGAGTCATTTATGGATGACCTGAGGCATCGCGTGTTAAATGAAGTCCAGTTTCCCGCAGGCACTTATCCTGAATTCACTGGTGCCTCTATTGAGCGGGCGAAAGCACGTGAAGAACTTATTCTCCATTCAATCATGGCTGGTATAGGCGTTTTTATATTAATCTATATTGCCGTGGGCAGGATCAGGAATGTGTTATTAATGTTGTTGAATCTGCCATTTTCACTGGTAGGTGGTGTTTTGGCCGTGGTCTTTACGAATAATATGATCTCCGTGGGGTCGATGGTTGGATTTGTAACCTTGTTTGGAATCACTGTTCGTAATTCCATTATGCTGGTCTCGCATTACCAGTATCTGGTTGAGACAGAAAGATTGCCATGGGACATGGATACAGTCATTCAGGGGGCACAGGAACGACTGCCCTCTATAATAATGACCGCACTGGTAACAGCTCTGGCCATGTTGCCTATTGCTTTCAACAGTGATAATGCCGGAAGAGAGATCATGGGTCCAATGGCCAGTATCATTATTGGTGGGCTGGTTTCTTCCACCATTCTTAATCTGTTGATAATGCCCATTATCATGCACGCCTTCGGTAAGTTCGGGAGCCCTGTGCACAATGGGTAATATGCTTTGTGTAAGCTGATTAATCTAGTAACATAAGTCTTAATCAATAAACTTGAATACTTAATATGAAAATTCTGCTCATCGACGATTCCAGAGAATTCAGAGATCTTGCAGCAATGTATCTTGGTAAAGAACTGAAAGACAGTGTCGTGGTTAAATATGAAGTCGAGACCATGGGAAAGCCAACCCCAGATTTCAATTGGTCAGATTATGATGTTGTGTTATTGGATTATAACCTTGGTGGTGGTGAGGATGGCTTCACATGGTTGAAAGAATTCAGATCCCTGCCTGATTTTCCGCCTACAATCATTCTCACCGCTGAGGGCGATGAATACATTGCAGTCAAGGCCATCAAGCTTGGTGCAGCAGATTACCTGAACAAAGTCGATATGACGCCCAAGCGACTGGCACAAATGATGAGTGAGGCGATTGACTACACACCCGAAAAATTTGCCGAACTTGAAAAAGATAAAAGTAGTGCCGAGCAACTGGTCAAGAAACTTCATGCTCAAAACAAACAGAAGAAAAAAGATCAAAACGAAATTGATGTTGGATCAGATTACCGGATAGTAAGGATGATTGGCCATGGCGCCATGTCCAGGGTTTATCTTGCAGAAAGAAATTCGGATAGGTTGTCACTGGTTTTGAAAATTCTCGATATTAAAAAAGTCTCGCATAAAAATTACATCAAGCGTTTTGTTCGTGAAGCAGAATTACTCGCCGGATTGGAAAGTCCGTTTGTCTGTAGAATATACGATCATGGAATTACCGAAGAATATGGTTTCATCGCAATGGAATTTTTCTCAAGAGGGGACCTGAAACAGCGGATGGAACTGAATTTGACTCCGGGAGTCGCTTTTAACTATTTGACTCATATTGCTTATGGCCTGGATGCAATACACAAAATTAATATTGTCCATCGTGATCTGAAGCCGGCAAATATCATGTTCAGGGGGGACGATAGCCTGGCATTGGCAGATTTTGGAATATCAAAAAAAATGGATGCAAAATCAGATCTTACTACCATGGGACAGATAATTGGTACACCCCATTATATCAGTCCCGAACAGGGAGAAGGTAAGGTGATTGATCAACGTTCGGATATATACAGTGCCGGTGTATTACTTTATGAGCTGCTAACTGGCAAGAAACCGTTTACAGCATCATCGGCAGCAGCAGTTATATATCGCCATGTTCATGCGGAGATCCCGACCTTGCCGGAAGAATTGTCACCCTATCAGGAAATAATTAACAAAGCACTTGCAAAAAAACCTGAAGACAGATTCCAGACAGCCACTGAATTTATTAAGGTTCTGGAAGAGGCTGAAAAAAGTTACAATTAGTTTTTACTTGCAGTTTCAATTTTTCGGTTAAGTTTTGCCAGCCACCATTCTGCCTGTTGCTTGGTGCTCTCATTTGTAGATGCCTTGTTCAGGGCCTTATTGGAAATGGCCACCTGATCATTATGATAAGCCGCTATACCCAATAACAGATTGGCGCGGGCGTTTTTATTATTATCATCAATATTATTTGCTTCCTCCAGCGCGGCTTGAGCTTTTTCCCACCTATGTTGCTTGAAATAAATTTGCCCAATTCTAAGATACACGTCCGGGTCGCCACTCATCTGGGCAATGTCATTCAATACTTGAAGGGCTTTATCATCTTCATTGGAACGAATCCAGCTGTTAGCAAGCAATTCCAGATTCTCACGGCTCCGTGGAATAATGTTTTTACCAAGTTTTTCCTCGAGAAAAAGTGCTGCTTTATGTGGAATATCTTCTACAAGATATAGATTCACGAGTTGCTTGATCTCTAATTCAGTTAATAAATGTTTCTTGTCAGCCAGCTCATAGACCGCGATTGCCTTTCTGTTATTGTCAGCCTGAAGATATGTATTTGCCAGATATAACAAATAATCAGATTTTTCCGGAAAACGTTTAATCATATTGACTAATGTATTACTGGCATTCTCATACTGTTCCAGTTCATAGTAGGCAACAAACAACATTTCATACCAGTAATTTTCAGGATCTTCTGAAATCCTTAACGCCTGCTTCAAATGCGGCACCATGTCAGCATATTCTTCCATTTGGTAGTAAACAGTGGCAGCAAAAATATGGGCATCAATGCCTGGCCTTGGAGTTTTATTCAACCAGGTCTCAAGATAATCCCGGCTTTGCTTGAGATTTCCCTGCTGGGCATACAGTTGCGCTATGATATAGGTCAGGTTCAGGGTGACATCATTCGGCAAGGCCCCGAATTCCAGGGAAGTAACAAAGGCATCCAGGGCTTCGGAGTATTGCTCCATGGCATTGTAAATATAACCCAGTGTCTGGTTCAAAACTGCTTTTTCATAGTTACTCAGATCTCTTATCAGAAGTTCTGTCAGCTTGGTTCTTGCTTCAGGATATTTATTTTCATCCATGAGTTTCTGGATTTCCTGCAAGGGTTGATAAAGTTTCTCAGAGAGCAGGTATTCTCCGTTTTCTTCAGCATGAGAAGAGATTGGTGGCGCACTGAGCAGCAATAAAGCAGATAGAAACAGGATATATGATTTCATTTCATCTGCCCTGAAGTGAAAACCGTATTTCCTGACGAGCGCGTTGTTCGACTGCCTTGCCATTACTTATTTTCGGGGGAAATTCCCATTTTTGCAGGGCCTGGCGTACCGCTCGTTCAAACATGCCCTCGGGTTCCGATTCGACGACCTTTATATCTTTTACCTTTCCCTCGATATCAATGGTAAATTCCACCACCACATAACCTTCTATGCCCGCACGTTGGGCTCGGGGTGGATATATGGGTTCTATCCTTCGGGTAGGTACAACATTGGAATCTATTACCGGTAGTTCCGGACCAACATCGGCCGGGGCAGATTTCATGAAATCACCAATATAGGGAACTCCATCTACACCAAGCGGGATATCGATATTCGGACTGGGTGCGGGTAAATCCGGTTGCGGCGTGTCGGGTATCTCGGATACAGGTTCGGTAGGCAGTTCCGGAGGGGCTTCCGGCTCCTCTAGCTCTTCAGGTTCCTGTTCTTCTGGCAGCTCTCTGCTGGTGTCTTTTTTCTTTTGTATGTCGATAAACTCAATATTACTCAGTGATTCAAATTTCGGCAGCTTAACCACCTCATTGGTGACCAGGTGATAAATCAAAAGAAATAGCAGGAAATTGATCGCCAGCGAAAGAATGATAACGGCAGGGGTTTTGTAGGCATTAGTTACCATAATGACACCGGCAGCTATCGAGTTTTTATTCCCTTTCAGCTGCTATAGCGACATTCGACACGCCGGCAAGTCTGATCTGGTCCAGGACATCCACGGTCATTCCGGCACGTGAATCCTTGTCTGCCAGTATAATGACGGATCCTTCCGGATTTTGCGCCTGTTGTTGTTCAACATAGGCACGAATGGTTCTGATATCGATATTCCGGTTCTCAACCCAGATTTCATTATTCTTGTCGATGGCAATCACCAGATTGCTTGCTTCTTGCCTGACAGCGGTTTGTGCACTCGGACGATCAACCTCTATCCCTGCCTCTTTGGTAAATGATGCTGTGACCAGAAAAAAGATCAGTAATATGAAAACCATATCAATCAGTGGTGTCAGATTGACATTGGCAGCTTTGGCACTGTGTTCTGAATGACTAGGTCGCATATCAGATTTGAAGGCAATCTTTTGCTTCTTCCTGGTAAATACTGATCCGGTGTTCCAGGTCATTGCAGAAATAAATTCCGGCAAGGGCCGTGACCAGACCGGCAATGGTTGGCAACAGGGCACGGGATATGCCGGTTGCCATACCCTGGGTATTGCCGGTACTGAATACATTCATGACGTCGAACAATGCAATCATTCCGGTAACGGTGCCCAGTAAACCCAGTAGAGGTAACACGGATGTTGTTGCGTGTATCAGTAACATAAATTTGCCCGATGTTATCTCAATGTCGGCCAGCAATCCTTCCCTTATACGCATTGCGTACCAGGAGGTATGATCGGTACGGGAATGCCATGTATCAACTGCCTTCTGCAAGTCTTTTGGGTAAACAAAAAGTACATACCAGTAACGCTCCAGTATCAGGATCCATAAACCAACCGACACGATCAGCACCACCATGAAAATAGGTCCCCCCCGTTCAAAAAATTCTATTGCGGTTTCAAGGAGGTTTTGCATGTGTTATTGCTTCCTTTTTTCAGCCAGCATCGCCACGAATGCCGCACTTTTTTCATCAAGAATATGGATCAGGCGATTGCTTTTGGATGACAGGAACCCATGAAACAGTAACAGCGGTATGGAAGTAGTCAGCCCCATGACTGTGGTTACCAGTGCCTGGGAGATACCGCCGGACATTACCCTCGGATCACCGGTGCCAAACAGGGTAATTGACTGGAATGTTTCAATAATACCAGTCACGGTACCCAGCAAACCAAGTAGTAGCGCTATTTCTGCCAGCAGGGAAACAATACGCAGGCCGCGTTGCAGGACCGGTAGTTCCTTGAGTATGGCTTCATCCAGTTTCAATTCCAGGGTTTCGGTGTCTACATCCGGATTGTTCTTGTATACCGCCATGATCCTGCCCAGGGGATTATCCCCGGGGTTTTTATCATCCATCTGTCCTTTAATCTCATGGTCGATCCTGTTCAGTTTGATGTAACGCATTATTGCAATCAGCAGACCAATCAAACCAAGAATTATTATCAATACGCCTACCGGTCCACCCTGGGCAATGCGGGTCATCAGGTCAGGTACCTGGATTAGTAATGCAAGCATGGCGCCACTGGTTGGGTCAATGGGGAAGGGAACAATACCGCTTTCGGCTTCTTCAAGTTCTTTTGCCATTGACTGGAAACGCGTCGCTGGTTGTCGGCCGGGTTCTATCAGATGCGGGCTTTCCGGCAGATATCTCAGAAAACGGCCATCGGCAACCGCATTAAATACACCCACACGGGTAACGGTTTTTTCTGTTTCTTCACCTGTATTGGTAATAATCTTGGCCGGGAATTTTGCAACTTTTCCGGCTTCAACCATCTCATCCAGCATCAGTTTCCAAACTTCTTCAAGATGGCTGATGGCTGGTAGCGATTTGCTTGCAGCGAGTTCATCAATCAGATCATCCCGATCGGGTTTTTGTGCAGAAACCAGGGATGAGTCAATAACAGAGTCAACATCATTGGCCAGTTGCCTTACAATGCCATGTAATTCTCCCAGTGAGCCCATGCGACTGGTAAGTTGTGAATCCAGCGCATTGATTTCACGTTCATTCTGTTCGTAAATGGATTTAAGTGCCTTGCTACGCTTTTCCTCGGCAATCAGCAAGTCCGAGGCATCTTCCAGTAATTTTTTCTGCTCACTGTGCTCCCTTAGGAAACGCTCTTCACGCTGTTGGTTCAGTTTTTTTTGTGTCAGGCTTTCTTCATTTATTTGCTTTAACAGTTCTTCCAGCGTAGTGATTTCTTCCGCTTGAGCAGGTAAGAAAAGTAAAAATGAAAAAAAGATCAAAAAAAGATTTTTCATTCAGACTTCTCCGGCAAGCGAACCGGTATTTTAAACAATGCCGGCGGTGATTGTTTTTTGGCAATCTGGATTCCTTCAGCTATAGATTTATTGTATTTGCCTGGCAATGACTCCCATTGTTCAGTCTCTTTATTCCATAAACCGCTGTCTTCACCATCCAGAGTCTGATACAGGAGAGCGAGGCGACCAATCCGCAGTGTCTCGACAGTAATGCTTTGACCATTAATTTCTATAACACGGTTTTCCGTTGCAATATTGCGACCATATTCCATTTCAATCTGGTAGGTTTCCATGATTCTGCGATACTTGTCGGGCAGGCTGACATCTGGGCGATCCATTATTTCCTTTATCAGATTCAGACGTGCCTGGCGTTCCTCGGTAAGAAACGGCATATCAAGACGAATAAATTCCTCTAGAACCTCGATCATGCGTAACATTAATGGCACGATATTACGTTGTGTTTCTTCAATGCTGTTTAACTGTGAAAGAATTGATGTCTTCTCTGCTCTCTGATTCTTAATCAGTTTTTCAAGTTGAGCGTTATAGGTTTTCAGGCTGTCTATCTGCTGCAAGGTATACTGGTATGCCTCGAGCATGCTGCGGGTCTCTTCGGAAAGTTGCTCAATCTTCTCCTGGGTCTGGCGGGTCTTGAGGTTGGTTTCGACTGCCTTGTCGATCGCCTCGTCCAGCGCATCGGTAGCAGCCAACGCTGGAACCAGGCTGAATACCAGTATTAATAATAAGAGCTTGTTAGATATATTCATTGGAATTATCAGGATTTTTTCCCAAATGACTTGATTTAATTGGATAAATGATAACTTTTCTTTTTACTAACATCCATTAATTACCTTCCTGGCACATTTCCAAGTTAAGGCATCCAAGCTACCATGCAACGAACTAATGTTGTATTCAAGAGACCTGCTGACCCGGTAACAGTTGCATGAGCCTGCGAATTCGCCTGACATTATTAATTACTCTGCTTTTCGTATTAATTTTTATGGGGGCAAGCTATTTCATTATTACCAATGCCCGTAATGCGATATTCAATGAAGTGCAGGCCACCGCTACGCTGACACTGCAGTTGATAAAAATTGCCCTGACCAGTACCGCCAGTAGCGAACAAAGTGAATTGCAGGACCAGGTGCTCGAGGCCATATCCCGGCTGGAAGATACCCGGCACCTCCACATCGAACTCTACCGTTACAATAACCCATACCGCGAAAGCAGGCAGAGTATTAGTTCAGCCGAATCGTTATCAGCACAGACAATTGCCCCGGCCTGGTATGCCCGTTTGGTGGAGCCCCCGGCCATGGAGTTTCATCATTCCATTCAGGAACCGGGTCTGCCGGAAACAGAGATCATCATACGGGCGAATCCAAGTGATGAGATCACTGAAAGCTGGACGGAAACCCGCGATGTACTGATACTGCTGGTATTATTCGTCGTGTTGGCCAATCTATTGGTTTATATCACGCTCGGACGAGGTTTCCGGCCAATCGATAGTATTCTTCAGGGTCTGGAAGGGATAGAGCAGGGTAATTACAGATTGCGACTCCCGGAATTCAAATTGCCTGAATTATCGCGTATTTCATCCAAATTCAATTTGATGGCCGAAGTGTTGCAAAAGAGCCAGGAAGAAAACCGTTACTTGACGCAACGTTCCCTGGCGATACAGGAAGATGAGAGACGTAAACTGGCTTATGAGCTTCACGATGAACTCGGGCAATCCATAACAGCTATCAAGGCCGTCGCCACCTCAATTGAGCAACAGTCATCCCGCGGCGATGAACTGACTCGCGAGAGTGCGGAAACGATTATCAATTTATCAAGCCGTATGTATGATGTTGCGAAGAACATGATGCAGCAATTACGTCCACCCGCTCTGGATGAACTCGGATTACGGACGGCATTACAGGACATGATTGATGACTGGAATGCCAGGCATCAGGATATTTTCTGTTATTTCAGTTTCAGCGGCGATGTTGATGGTCTTGGTGAACAGGTTGACATTAATATCTATCGCATCGTGCAGGAAAGTCTTACCAATATCATCAAACATGCCGGTGCCACAACGGTAAAGATCAACTTGCAAGAGATTACTGATGGTGGCCAAATTGACAATGATAGCAAGCTTGTAGAACTGGATATTGAAGACAATGGCATGGGTTTTCAGGCAACCGATGTGCAAAAAGGCCTGGGTCTGATGGGCATGCGTGAACGAGCACAAGCATTGAACGGGAGTTTCAATATAGAAACCGAACCCGGAAAAGGGACACGCATCAGGGTAACCATTCCACTCACGGGTACAGGGTAAAGAGAAGCATGACTGAATCGGGAAAAATCAGGGTCTTGCTGGTTGATGATCATGCGGTGGTTCGGGCCGGTTACCGTGTATTGTTGAAAAACTGTGAAGATATTGAGGTCGTTTGCGAGGCTGAATCTGGAGAGCGTGCCAGTCGGGCATTTGTTGAATCACAGCCGGACGTTGTGGTTATGGACCTGTCCATGCCGGGTATGGGCGGACTGGAGGCCATTCGCCGAATCACGGCCAGGGATGACAAGGCAAGAATCCTGGTTTTCAGTATGCATGAAGACACGGTGTTTGTTGAACAGGCCTTGCAGGCCGGCGCCCAGGGTTACATTACCAAAAACAGCGCGCCGGAGGTCCTGATTGAGGCCATCAGGGAACTGGCATCCGGGAAGACGCACATTGACTCCGATATTGTGCAACGCCTGGCGATACAGAAAAGCCGGGGAAGGAATTCACCACTGTCGACACTGTCCACCCGTGAATTTGAAATCTTTTGTCTGTTGGCTGAGGGTTTGAATACCAGTGAAATTGCCAAGCGCATGTCACTCAGTTACAAAACGGTGGCCAATTACAGTACCCAGATCAAAAGCAAGTTAAACGTCACCACCGTGGCTGAACTTGCCCGCCTGGCCATACGGCATAACATCATTAATCCCTGATGATTTACAGTCTTCGGGAAATATTCACTATAATTGCCTGATAATTCAGGAGGGATTGTCTTGCTAGGCCCTCTCCGGTAAGATATTTGGAATAAGTCTAAAAATTATATTGTGGTAGCTCCGGTTTGAACGAACAATCCCCTTATCAAGAACGAGGCCCGATCTGGGCCAGTTGGCTGGGTATCATGGCCATTGTGTTCGGCATATTCCTGACCGCAATGCATGGTAATGAGGTGCTCTCACATATTGTCTATAAACCGGGCACGGCGGCAGTGCAGGATATTCCGATCAATTGCCGTGAAGACGAACTGATAGAAGAGGGCCTCAGTTTCGCTGAGTGCAATCTCATGGGAACGACTGTCAAAAATGTGATCGTGTCCAGTCCGGACTGGTTCCGGAATTTTCACATTACTCTCTCAGCTGTCGGTGCGGTCATAGCCATTATATCGATTGTTATGGGTATTCTGCTTCTGGATTTCCGAGCCTGGATAGTTAAACCTGCCGTTCTCGTTTTTGGCGCCCTGTTGGCGATAGACATGATCAGTTTCCTTGCTATCGTCAATACCGGTCCCTTATTGAGGGCGATGTATTTATGGGACACCTTGTTATGGGCCTTGATTCATGTGGTGTTGATGTCGGCCACCATGGCGGGACAACATTTGAATTCAGATTGATTATTACTTAACTTATTTTCCAAACGGCGATCAGAAGCAACAACATTACTCATGCAACGACAAGGCTATAGCAGAACTGCCATCATCATGCACTGGCTGATGGCCATTTCCATTTTTTTCCTGTTTATTTCCAGCTGGTGGATGTTGTCGCTGCCACTGCCATCGGAAGATTACAAATACCGGGTCCTGCCTTTCCAGTTACACAAGAATATCGGCATGACCCTGATTTTCGTGCTTGGGCTCTTGCTCTATGTACGCTGGATTCATCGGCCTGCCCCTGTTGAGTCTCCAGCCATGACACCGGCAATGCACAAGCTGGCTGCAGCGAATCATGTCGTTCTTTATCTGACAATTTTTGTCTGTTGCCTGAGTGGCTACCTGTCTTCTGCACATAGTGGCTGGACCACCACGCTCTGGTGGGTCCTGGATTTGCCCGACTGGGCCAAGGAGAGTGAAGAATTAAATATCCTGTATTCGGATATTCATTTATGGACCTGCTGGGTTTTGCTGGCCCTGGTGGCCGCGCACATCAGCGGGGCCATCTATCACGCCTTTCGTCGTGACGGGCTGGTCCGGCGCATGATCCGCTGGTAGACAGATGGTTTATTGATTAGATGATCCTGACCTAGCGTGGATCGACACTGAATTTTTGCCCGCCAACGGCGGCCTCGTACATCAGACCTCCCTTCGCCTGGGTAAATATGGCCACGCCGCTGCTGTAATCTGCATCGGCCGATGCCCCGGCTGTCACCGCCACTGCTGAGGCCTGCGCATTAAGCTCGAAATTACCGCGTTTGAAATCGCTCAGTGCAACATCATCCTTGAAGAAGATAAATTCACTGTAGACCTGGCCACCAAACTGAAAACCAAATGAAAACTGCGTCATCTTTACCACAGCGGAGGGTGCACCGTTTTCATACAATAGGCCCTTGCCATAGGCCCCGCCAATGCCCACGCCACCTTTACCTACGCTCGGGATAATCACATAGCCGGCAGCCGCATTGAAAAAACGCTTCATGTCCGGGTCAGACTTGAGCATCTCGGCCTTGGCAGTCTGGGCCTCTTTGTCCAGTGTATCCACTTCACCGGGGTCCCAGGCTTGCGTAGATGTTTGAGAAAAAACAGTCAATAACAACACAATAAATTTTAAGCTTGTTTTCATGGTTATCCTCTGGTAACAGGGGTCTAATATTCAACTCTGCCAAGATTAATTTGACTGCTGAATGAACGCAAATATTTTGCCAGATTAGAGGGAAAGTAAGAATAAACGCCTCGTCATCATTCATCTGATCACGCAAAATTCATTGCAATTTGCATCAGCTGTGTTTGCAATATGCAACAGTTTTTCATGGCTTTTTTGCATCGCCGGGAAAACTCGTTGACCCGCCAAGCAAATATCTTAAAATCGCCCCGTAAGCATTGAATTTGCCAGATTTATAAATTCATTTCATTACTTGAGTAAACCCATCAATCATGGTTTATTAGTGCCATAATTATGTTCAGTATTGCCATATATAAAAGAGTAAAGAGGGAGATGTCCAGATGCTCAAATCACTCCAGATAGAGCCGGAGAAGTGTACCGGTTGCCTCCAGTGCGAAATGGCCTGTTCCTACCAGGCAACGGGGGTATTCAATCCCGCCGTCTCACGGATCAAGATTTTTGTCTTCCACGAGGAAGGACGTTTTGTCCCCTATACCTGCACCCAGTGCTCCGAGGCCTGGTGTATGCATGCCTGTCCGGTGGAGGCCATTGTTTACAATGAAAAGACCGGGGCCAAGGAAGTCCTGGAAGATGTCTGCGTCGGCTGCAAGGTCTGCACCATTGCCTG
>JBFFIE010000032.1:0-21753 GCA_041556555.1 Gammaproteobacteria bacterium | reverse complement strand
GGGTACTAATACACAAGTCAGGCGGGAAACATTTCTGTCTCCGTAAACCTTTTTTTATCCTAGGATAAATCTCGTTTTTGTCCTGGCTGGAACCCCTGACGGAACCCCGGTTGGTTGATACTAATTGAGTCAATAGGTAAGTTATTGAAAAAACTGGTGCCGGAAAGAGGATTCGAACCTCCGACCCACGCATTACGAATGCGTTGCTCTACCAACTGAGCTATTCCGGCTTTTCTGGAAGTTAAACTGATAAAAAATCGGGGAATTAACGCTTGTTCCTGACACGGATAATCACATCAACGCCCACGTCAATGGTACCGGAAGGCAGCCTCGGCATATCGCCAAGCTTAACTTCACTGGCATCGATGTCCTGGAGCTGGCCCGTATCTTCGTTATAGACATGGTGATGGGCCAACGTGTTGGAATCATAAAACACCCGTCCCGAATCAATGATGACTTCCCGAATCAGTCCCTTCTCTGCAAACAGGTTCAGGGTATTGTAAACCGTGGCCTTGGAGACCAGGTTTGTTTGCCGGTTGACGCGCTTGAGGACTTCGTCTGCGCATAGATGCTGTGGCTCAGCCAACAGCTCCCGGGCAATATCAAGGCGTTGTGACGTCGGCCTGATATCATGTTCCAGCAGTTGTTGTTTGATCTGATCCATCGACAATGTGACTGATTAGGGTACCCTTGTTTGCCTGATTATAGCCAGATCTGCCTGAAAATTGCAGCATTCTGAAGCTGATCAAGCCATTACCTCGGGCCCCTCGGGAGAAAATTGCTGCCGGAAAATATCCGGGTTAATCGGGCAATCCCGACGGAGGATGCTGTCGGTCAGTAACCGGGTAGAGCCCGGGGCTAATAATATCCCGTTCCGAAAATGGCCGGTGTTGATGAACAGACCAGAGACGCCCGGGTATTCACCAATATAGGGGATGCCGGAAACCACGGCCGGCCGCAGTCCGGACCATTGTGCGATCAACGGATAGTCCGTGATGCCGGGCCACATCTGCTCTGCCCGCTCTGACAGGAAAATCCGGGCGTCAGCCGTCGTTGAATTATCGAAACCGGTATCTTCCACTGTGCTGCCCACCAGCAGAATGCCATCACGCCGCGGAATGATGTAGATACCGTCACGCAGGAGCATATGCTCAAGGGCACCGGCTTCACCACGGAAACACAACATCTGACCACGCATGGGCCTGACCCGGATATCATTGAGCAGGGACCGGCTCCAGGCGCCGGAGGCAATCACCACCTGGTTGGCCTCAATGGGTCCGGTCGCTGTATCAACACCCCGGATCCGGTTCTCATGTATCAGTAGGCGGGTGGCTTCTGTATCGGGGTGGATGCTTACGCCAGCTTGTTTCAGCTCCAGGATCAATGCCGACAGTAATCTTGGATTACGGATCTGGGCAGCTTCGGGTAGCCAGAGGCTGTCTTCTGCCTCGCCGGCCTCGAGCAAGGTCCCGGTTTGTTCCGCCCAGGTGAGGGCCTGTTTCCTGTCCTTCACATGCTGGATCAATAACCCGGATTCCGTCCATTCCGGATCTATTCCCGTCTTGTCGAGCAGTTCATCGGCAATCTGCGGATACTGGTGTTGTCCCCAACGGATCAATTCCGATAACTCATCCAGTTCTCTCCAGGGATAGAGCGGTGTGAGAATTCCGCCGCCGGCCCAGGAACAGGCCTTGCCCGGTTCGTCCTTGTCCAGCAAAGCAATGGACATGCCTTCGTGTAATAGTTCACGGGCAGTCATCAGCCCGACAATTCCGCCACCAATAACAAGACAGTCATGCATAATCAAAGCTTACACATAATGTTAACTGGTTCACACTATTTCAACCGCACTGCCAAAGCAGCACGCCGTTTGTCGGGGAAAATCAACCATTCGTCGCATTGAGAGGGAATAAGCCTGGCCCCTGTCCTATATTTTCCGGCATGAAAACCGATTATCTCTTTAAACAGGCGGGCCTGACCCTGCTGGAATTAATGGCGGCACTCGGAATTGCAGCCATTCTGGCGGCATTTGCGCTGCCCAATTTCAGCATTATGGTCAAGAACAACTGCCTTACGACCAGCTCGAATTCAATCATATCAAGTTTCCATATTGCCCGCAGTGAAGCCGTGAAACGCCAGGCCATGGTTACGATCACCGCGGCCAGTGCTGATGCAGCCAATGAATGGGGTACCGGTTGGGACGTGACCCTGGATGAAGACCGTAATAATAACGGTGCTCTCGACAGTGGTGAAGACTATAACGGCAACGGGGCCCTGGATGCGGCCGCCCTGATACGAACCGTGAGCCTCGGCTGCAACCTGACCACGATTGATGATATGGATGACCTCACTACATTTGTTTATCAACCCAGTGGCTTTATTGACAGGATGGGGACCCTGGAGGTCTGTGATGATCGAACAGGAGAAAACGGCAGCGTGATCAGCCTATCAGCTACTGGACGCATTAATACAGAATCGGATTTTGTTTGCCCATGAACATGAAAGACAACAACGCACAACGTCTGGAGCAGGGCTTCTCGTTAATCGAGGTCCTGGTCACATTGCTGATCCTCGCGATCGGTTTGCTGAGTATTGCCGCCATGCAGCTACGTGGCCTGCAGTACAACCAGGACGCCTACATGCGCAGCCAGGTCAACATGCTGGCCTATGACATTGCCGACCGCATGCGTTTGAACCGGGATAATGTGGCAAATTATGTATCTAACTACACCGTGACAACGACTGAACCGACGGCCTGCGTCCAGGGAAGTGGCACGGATGCGAATAACGACCTTGAGTGCTGGAAACAGGAATTATGGAACGGACTCCCTCCGGGCAGTACGGCGAGTGTCGCCGTGAACGCCGGGGACCCGGACATGTACGACATCACCATCAGCTGGTCCGATCGGGAAAATACTGCCCGGACCATTACCTACACCTTTCAGCCATGAACCCCATGAATACTCAAATCCGACATAAACAACTTGGGCTGTCGCTCATCGAACTGATGATTGCTATCGTTATTGGCGTGTTACTGATGGCCGGGACCGCCGGTTTGTTGATCAGCAACAAGCGCATCTACAAGGAACAAAACGAGATGGGCCGGTTACAGGAAAACGCACGCTTTGCCATGGAGATCCTCATCAGGGACATCCGCAGGGCAGGCTATGCCGGTTGCGTGGACAGGGTCAATGCCGTGACCAATCACCTCAATAATGCCGGAGTCGATACCTACATGGGTAGCTTCAACCTCCTCGTCGAGGGATCCGAGGCCGCCAGCAACTGGTACCCATCCAACAGCAACGAAGCCGTTGCCGACATGGTGGCCGGTAGTGACGGCATTACCATCAAGTTTTTTCAACCCACGGGTATCAATACCAGTACCACCATGCCCAACGTTTCTGCCGAGATTGATGTTGATACGAACGGTGTTATCCAACCGGGCGACATCATTGCCCTGACCGACTGCGACAGCGCAGACATCATGCAGATCACCGGGATAACAGGGACCCAGGGCTTGCAACACCAGACCGGCACCATGACCCCGGGCAACGCAACGCAAGCTCTCAGCAAGCAGTATCAGGATGACTCCAGTGTGGAAAGGCTGGTTGCCCGCCGTTATTTCGTCGGCACCAATCCCAACACGGGTGAAACCGCCCTGTTCCGCCTCGGACCCGATACCCGGGACGTTGATGACATCGATGGCGATGGTGATACCACCGAGATCCTGCCGCAGGAAGTCATTGAAGGCGTGGAAAACATGCAGGTCCTTTATGGCGAAGATACCGCGGGTAATGATCTTATCGCAGACACCTATGTCACCGCCGATGCGGTCACCAACTGGAACAACGTGGTCAGTGCCCGGATTTCCCTGCTCATGCGCACCATTCAGGAGGACTTCACTGCGCCCCTGAACACAAACGTTTACAACCTGCTCGGCACCGCGGTGGATCCCAACCCGGATGATCACCGCCGCCGCCGGGTCTTTACTTCAACGATCGATATCCGAAACCGATCAATTTAAGTAACGGAGTTTCCCATGAAAAGCTACAGACAACCTCAATCCCCTGGCAAACAGCGCGGTGCCGTGTTAATCACCGCCCTGTTCTTTCTGGTCATCCTGACCATGCTTGCGATCACCTCCATGAATACCAACACCCTGGAGGAAAGAATGGCGGCCAATTCCCAGGAGATTAACCGCGCCTTCCAGACGGCCGAGACCGGGATTGAACTGGCCATGGCCGACAACCAGGCATTCAACACCTCTCACCTGAAAGCACTGGATGGCACCGGCGGAGACACCTTCCCCGACAAAACCGTGACCAATATCGGTTCCTATAATGCCGAGCTGGACTACAACGCCGTCTTCATGCAAAAGACCCGGCCGCCGCGCGAGTCGAAATGGGATTCCAGTTTTGCACTTTATCACTTTGACCTGTCAGCCACCGGCCGGACCCAGAGTGGCGCCATCACAACCGTTCATGCCGGCGCCTACCAGGTCGGTCCGGATGCATGATGATTGATTATCGGAGAACAGCCATGAGAACTGCCATGCACAGCTTGAAAAGTTTACTGACAATCCTGTTCATCTTTGCCCTCAGTCCTGTCAGCCAGGCCGAAGGCTATCGCCTGTATGACCTCGGCATGGACGCGTTTGAACGTTATTACGAGGTCAGCTGCAACGATCCTTATGCCCGCGGCACGATCGTTGTCAGATTTGAAGAAAGCGAACTCGAACAGGATCCGTCCACAAGCGAATATGTCCCGGGCGAAACGGATCCCAGCCAACTGCCGGGACCTTCCGCCACCTCAGGTGATGAGACATTACCCATCGTCGAAATCTGCCTGCAGGGTTACTCCTGCAAGGCCAACTGGACTGTGGCCAAGGCTGCCCAGTCATTCTGCAAGTAATCGAACACTGAAATTGAGGAACTGGTTATGAACACCTGGACACTTCAAGACATGAAAGAGGACAAGACCGTGTGTGCTCTTATCTACAGAAAATTCATTGGTTTCCTGACAGCCGTTGGCCTGACCATCGGCAGCGCCGGTCCGGCCTATGCCGATGACACCGATATCTATTTTGGTGGCACGGTCAATGCACAGGCCCGTCCCAACGTCCTGCTGATACTCGATACCTCAGGCAGTATGAGCTCCGATTTCGAGGGCTCGACCCGGATGGAAGTCATGAAAGACGTGATGCTGGAAGTCATCAGGACCGTGGAAAATGTCAACCTCGGCGTGATGATTTTCAACAAGGGCGGTGACGGCGGCCGTGTCAGTTACCCCATTACCTATATTGACAAGGACCTCACCGACAACACCATCACCCGCGTGGTATCCGACAGCGCCGATGATGGCGAGGAAGACCTGGCCACCGGCAATGTCGTGCTGAACGCCAATCCCCTGGTGACCTCGACGGCCGTGGCCGGCGCCCAGGAGACCAACGTATATGCGATCGCGAAAAAGGATGACGACGGCGATGAATTCTATTGCAGCCCCTGTTCGCCGTTTGTCAACGGTTGGTATACGTTCGTCAATACGGAACAATACCTGGTCCTGGATCCCACCACCGCCAGCCGAACGGCGGGCATGCTGTTCCGCGGTACAAATATTCCGCTAGGTTCGCGGGTCGATGCCGCCACCCTGACGCTGACCCATGACAAGTCCAAGGGTTTCGAGCAGGGGACCGGCACCATTACTGGTGAAAAGGTGTCTGCACCAGGGGACTTCCTGGGTCTATACGATGAGTTCACCGGCCAGTTCGACTCGCGCCGCAAGCTCAATCCGACGACCAACACCGCCACGATCAAAACCCTGACAAACACCACCGCCGGCGACACCATCGATACTGACGTCACGGCCGTGATCGATGAACTGGTCAGCGACACCACCTGGAACGCTGCCGGCCCGATCGCCCTCTACATGCACAGTGCCTCGGGGAGCTTCATTGATTTCTTTTCCTGGTCGGATAATTCGGATCCGACGGGTGCCAAGGCAGCGAAACTGACAATCACCCACACCAACCCGGCGACGGTGACCAATGACAAGCTGCTGGCCTTTCGTTTCAAAAACCTGCAACTGCCCCAGGGCACGGTTATTACCAATGCCCGGCTGACCCTGACCGCGGCCCTCATCTCCACCGGGGATTCCACCTATCTCGTCAGTGGTGAAGTCCCGGACAGTGTGGATGGCAGCTCCGACCCGTTCGCGGCCGGTGCCACCTCTGACCTCAGCAGCCGGCCCAAGACCTCCAAGGTGCCCTGGACACTGGGCTTTGTCGACGACAACGACCCGTATGTCAGCCCCAACATCAATGGTGTGATCAACCAGATTGTCGGTAACGCCAACTGGTGCGGCGGTAATGACCTCACCATTTTTGTGGAAAGGGAAGCTTTCTCCGCTGACCCCAGCCGTGCTTTTTACCCCGCCGAGGTCAATGGCACGGAACTCATGCCCAGGCTGGATCTGGAGTATGACCCGGCCACTGCCACCGGTTGTTACGTGGCAACCGAATCGGCCGCGATTGCCTCGGATGATGATGATGCCGAGCAAGACGGCAGCTCTGTGGATACGGGCAGTGGTGACCTGGATATCTCCGATAAGATGGTCGGCCTGCGTTTCACGGACATCGATGTCCCGAACGGTGCCGAGATCCTCAGTGCCAAGATCACCCTGGTTGCTGATGCTAATAATTCCAGCTCCGTTAGTGTCACGATTGACGGTGAATTGACTGGCGACGCCCTGATCTTCGATGAGGTTTCTAACAACATCAGCGACCGAACCCGGACCAGCGCGCAGGTCAGCTGGTCGGTACCGACCTATAACCAGGGTTCGACCTATGACACCCCGGATCTGACCGATATTGTCCGCGAGATCACGACCCAGGGTACCTGGGCCGCCGGCAATGCCATGGCCTTCATCATTAGCGCGGGCAGCAACAACCGCCCGACGGTGTCTCATGACGATTCACCGGGCGCTGCCCCGAGACTGGAAATCCAGTACCGCTCCACCTCGGGCGTGAGCCTGGTAAGAACCGCGCGCGATGAACTTATGGACTTCGTCAGCTCCATTGTTAAACATGGCGGCACCCCGATCGTTGAAGTGATGTTCGAGGCGGCCCAGTACTGGACCGGTGGCGAAGTCATCTTCGGCGCCAGCCGCTGGGGCAATGAATTCAACCGCCTGAGTATCGACAGCAGTTATACGGGCGGCACCGTCACCTGGCCCGGCGCCTGTAGCCCGGACGACATGGGACACGACGACTGTGATACCCAGGTCATCGACCCGACGCCGACCAAGCCGTTCTACATCAGCCCGTTCACCTCGGACCTCGAGTGCCAGAAGAACTACCAGGTACTGCTGACCGATGGTTCCGCCAACAACAACGATCTGGGTGCCGATCTCATCCGGACCAACTACCTCGGCGGCGCGGGTGCCTCGTGTATCACCCAGTTCAGTGACGGCAGTTCGGTTGATTACTCCGACGAAGAGTGCGGTGTCGACCTCGTCAAGCACATGTACGAGAACGACCTGGATCCCTCGCTGGCCAATGACCAGACCGTGATTACTAATACCGTGGGCTTCGAATTCAGTGACACGTTCCTGAGAGACATGGCCCTTGAAGGTGGCGGTAGTTTCTACGAATCCAATACCTCTGCAGAATTGGCCAACATCTTTACCGGCTTCTTTGCCAGCGTGAGAAACCTGCCGACTTCGATCGTTGCCCCGTCTCTGGCCAGCAACTCGTTCAACCGCCTGTTGAGCCGTGACGAGGTCTACTTCGGTATCTTCACCCCGTTCCTGGAAACCCGCTGGCCGGGTAACGTGAAGAAATACAACGTCTGTATCGATACCGCCCAGGGTTGTGAGCTGGGTGAAATCCTCGATGCCAACGGTAACGTGGCCACCGACGCCAACAACCGCTTCAGGGACACCTCGCAGAGCCTCTGGTCTGACACGGCCCCCGTGCCGGTGGTCGACGGTATCGAGACGATGGCAGGTGGCGCGGGCGCGCAGATGGACGACTTCAACGAGCGCCTGATCTACACCGATGTCACCAACACCGGTGCACCCCCGGCAAACGACTCATCCCTGGGCAATTCCGGCCGCTGGTTTGATACGTCGAACTGGAATGCGGCCGCGACCGAGAATATCCGCGACGAGATCTGCGGCGTCGGTGCGGACATCAGTTCCGGTTCGGCTTGTGAGAGCCTGATGCTCTGGGTCCTCGGCTCCAACGATTATGACGCCGATGCCGATGAGGATGTCAGTGCCACCACGCGCTGGACGGTGAATGATGTCCTCCACAGCAGCCCGCGCGTCATCACCTATGGCGGCCGCGACAGTGACGCCGACGGCATCGTCGATGTCTACTACGACAAGGTCGTGGTCGGCACCAACGAAGGCGGCCTGCGCTTCTTCAACGGCGTCACCGGTAAGGAGGAATGGACCTTCATGCCGACGACGCTGCTGGGCCAGCAGGACATCCTGCAGACCAACGCCCAGGGCAATCACCTCTATGGTATCGACTCGACACCGACGCTGTATTCCAAGGACATTGATTTCGATGGCGTCATCGAGCCGGCGGACGGTGATTTTGTCCATGCCATCACCGGTATGCGCCGGGGCGGCAAGAATTACTACGCCCTGAACCTCACGGCCAGCCTGGCTTCCTATGCAGCACAGGTAACGCCAAGGTTCCTGTGGCGCATCCAGGGCGGCACGGCCGGTGATTATGCCCGCATGGGCCAGACCTGGTCCGAGCCCGTGGTCACCACGATGAAGACCGGCGGTACCGGTTTTGCCTCCGACGGTGTCAACACACCCGTGCTGATTGTCGGCGGTGGCTACGATGACGCCCTGGATGTCAGTTTCGGGACCTTGGGCACCGGTGGCCTGGCCAACGAGGGTAACGCGATCTACTTCATCGACCCCGCGGATGGTACCTTGATATTCTCCATCAGCGGCCCGGGTTCCGGTGCCGACATCGAGGTCCCGGGAATGCTTTATTCCATGGCGGCAGAGCCCACGGTCGCCGATACCGATGGTGACGGCGATGACGACCGCGTCTTCATCGCCGATACCGCGGGCAATATCTGGCGTGTCGACCTCGCCCAGGACGTTGGCGGTTCCTCCAATCCGGAGGGCAGCACGATCGTCGGTAAGTTGGCGTCGCTGTCTGACCCGTCTGTGGTGGCTGATCAGCGCATGTTCTTTGAGAAGATTGCCTTCGTGCAGGTCAAAGACAGCACCTACTCCGATGCGGCCAATGGTGAATACGATTACATCATGATCGGCAGCGGCAGCCGGCCCATTCCGCTGAACACCTCGGTCAATGATCGGTTCTATGGCATCCGTGACCGCAACATCTCGCCCATGACGGACAGTAACGGCGATAACCTGGCCGAGGATTACCCCTCAGCTGCCGGGCCTATCGATAACACCACACTCATAGACATCACCAGTACCATCCTGGATCCAACGTCCTCGGCACACAAGGGTGGAGATGGCTGGTACTACGACTTTGATGCCGCGAGTGGCAGTGGCAGTGGTGAGAAAGTCATGGCACCGGCCAGGGTCGTTGCCGGTACGGTGGTCTTCACGACCTATTCACCGACAGAAGATACCACTGCCGACCCCTGCTCGCCCAACGTGGGTTCCGGCTTTGCCTATAACTTCAATATCCTCAACGGCAAGGCCACCCTGGATTGGGATACGGACGGCACCATCGAGGACTTCGCCGACCGGAAACTCTCGCTTGGTGGCGGTATTCCATCCGAAGTGGTACCGGTGTTTACCGAGGAAGGTGTGGTCGGTATCGTCGGTGTTGAAGGTGGTGCGGCCAAGGTCGGTACACTGGCCGGCGTACCGAGGGTGAGGACCTACTGGTATGAAGAAGTATACTAGTAACCAAACTGATCGAACCGATCCTGCCGGGTCTTGTAATCCGGCAGGATCGTTCAGTTCGATAACCCTAACGTCACAATAACCGTATCAGGCAAGCAGACATGATGATGAGATCAAAAAAACAGAAAGGTTTTACCTTGATAGAAATGATGATTGTTGTTACCGTTTTGGCAATCATTTCAGCCATCGCCTATCCCAGTTATACCAAGTATGTGTTACGGGGCAAGCGCGCAGAAGGCCGTGCCGCACTGCTGGATGCCGCAGCCCGTGAAGAACGCTATTACTCAGATACTAACCAATACGCTGCCTTGGCTACGGCATTAATTGACAATAGCAGTGAGAATGGCCATTACAATCTGGGTATTGCGCTGGGTGCCAATAACCAGACATACACGCTGACGGCCACACCAAATTTTGTTGACCCGGATTGCGGCCAATTGACCTATACCAATGCGGGCGCGAAAGGCAAGAGTGGTACCTCGAGTGTTGCTGATTGTTGGGCCAGGTAATTATCATTACTAATCATCACCCGTTGTCAGTCGTCTGAAGCTTTCCGATATGATCAGGTTCAATCACATCGTCTTGCTAGGCTCCGTGTTGCTGTTGGCTTCTTGTAGTGATGCCAATTCACCTGAAATCGAAAAACAAGTACAGTCAGCACAGAAAGTGAATCAATCCAGCCCGATCAACTCCAACCTGCGTTTTCAGCAGCTCTACCGTAAGGTTGTCACCGGCGAGGCCACGCTGGCGGAAATCAGGGAATTATTGACTGACAAGAATGTGGCGGGTCTGACCAACACCCTGCATGGACTCTATACCATGCGTTATCACCGGGGTGTCATTCACTTACTGGATTCCCTGTGGCAGGAGAATAAAACACTGTATCCGGAACTCTCATGGGATCTGCTGGCAAAGACTCCGATCCGGATCGCCCTTGCCTCAACCCTGAATCGTATTTACATCGGCCAGACCCGGGAATACATCGACTTTATCCGCGAGCACATGGATGAAGAACATGAATTTCACCTGGCCCAGGTTGCCATCGCCCTCGGCCTGAACGGCGACCCGGCCGATGTTGACTACCTGGAACAACTGGCAAGCGGTGATAATGTTTATATCGTACAAACTTCAATGAGTGCACTGGCACTGATGAATAATCCAAAAGCACGCGATGCCCTCATCGTTATTGAAAAGGAATTCAGCGATGATCCCCGCAGCAAACTGGCAACAGAGTTACTCTGGCAGGCCTACCGTTGGCCGGAACAAAAGGCCGGTTAATCTAAAGTACCAATCCTGTGGATTAGTTGCAGTGTTCCTTGAGTAAGCGGGTTGTTTCCTTGATCTGTGCCTGGCGTTCGTCTTCGCCCAGTATGACCCGGTTGCCATCTTCATCGGTCGTTGCGACCCTGGGTCTTTGCAGGCTTTGCAGTCGGGCACGGACATTATCACATTTGCGTTTCAACTCGGCCTTCTCTTCGGCGCTCATTTCGGCCGTCTGCGCATTGCCTTTACCTGTTTCAGGCTTGGATTTTGCTTTCTCCGGTTCGGCTACAGGTGGTGGTGACAAGGATTGTGAGGAACTGGTACCGGTAGAAGGGTTTAATACTTCTCTTTTGGTATCACCCGGCGGGGGTTGCTGGGTATATTGAATGTTGCCCTCGGCATCTTTCCATTTATAAACCTCGGCATAACCCGGTCCGGATAAAAATAGTATACCCAACAACAGAGACATAACCAGCATCATTCTTGAACCTGAAAGACCACGGATTGTTTTCATGTTTTTTTCCTGTTGTGTTAGCCAAGGTGCCCGCTGAATCTACTGTAATCCGGAATGCAAAATAGCATAAAATCAGCGATCTATAATAGGAATCCGGTCACTTTTTGCAGATATTCTGTGGTATAGTCCTGACCCAATCGCTATACTTTATTTGATTTTACTCCATATCAATAGTTCATGGGACAGGATGACAAGGCAATGAAAAAATCACTCCTGGGCGCAGCATTTCTACTCCTGCCATTTGTGTTTATACAAGGCCATGCCACTGACGTTTATGAATGTATGGATGCGAGTGGTGAACATAGTTACCAGCAACTGCCCTGCCCGAAAGGCTCAACCACGATCAGCGTCAAGGAAACAGCTAATAAATCTTCGGGCACATCCGCTATTGATATCACCGCCACTCTTTACTCGATACCGGATTGCCGCGCCTGCGAGGAAGTCAGGGATTACCTGTTATACCGGGGCGTTGATGTGGTTGAGTTTGATGTCAGTGAAGATATCGAACTGCAGAACGAGTTAAGAGAACTGAGCGGCAAACTGAATGTTCCGGTTGCCGTCATTGGTGCTGAGATGATCACCGGCTATGATCGCGACAAGCTGGCATCTGCACTGACGACTGCCGGTTTTGTGGAACCGAAATCCAAACAGGAATAATTTCTTTGCTGTCGTAGTAGTACTATGGCTGTGTTGAGGTTTCGGACACGCCCTGCTGGGATTTCATGAGTTCCCTGGGCAGAGAAAAGACAACCTTCTCCCGTTTCCCTGGCGCTTCGTTAACGACCTCAGCACCCCACTCCTTGAGTTGTTTCACCACGTCCTCGACCAGCACTTCCGGTGCTGACGCCCCGGCAGTAAGACCGATGGTCATATTATCAGTGAACCATTCTTTTTTTATCTCGGAACAATTGTCGATCAAGTGAGCAGGCACACCCGCTTTTTGTGAAATCTCCATCAGGCGGGTGGAGTTGGAACTGTTGGTTGAACCCACCACCAGGATAATATCGCATTGAGCGGTCAGTTTCTTGACTGCATCCTGGCGGTTCTGGGTGGCATAACAGATGTCTTCTTTCTTGGGTCCGGCAATGTTCGGAAACCGTTCCCGCAGGGCATCGATGACCTCGGCCGTATCATCCATGGACAAGGTGGTCTGGGTCACAAAAGCCAGGAAGTCCGGGTTCTTGACATTGAGATTCCAGACGTCTTCGACAGACTCAACCAGGTACATACCGCCCTCACCATCCTTGGGCCGGTACTGACCCAGTGTGCCCTCTACCTCCGGGTGACCTTCATGGCCAATTAAAATACATTCGCGGCCCTCGTCCTGGTAATGACCGACTTCCATATGCACCTTCGTTACCAGTGGGCAGATAGCATCAAACACCCGTAACTGCCGGCGCGCAGCTTCTTCACGGACCTTTTTGGCGACACCATGGGCGCTGAAAATCACGGTCGTGTCATCAGGCACCTCGTCCAGTTCCTCGACAAACACGGCGCCCTTGGCACGCAGGGTATCCACGACGTATTTATTGTGTACGACCTCGTGCCTGACATAGACCGGTGCACCGAATAATTCCAGGGCGCGTTCAACAATCTCGATAGCCCGGTCGACCCCGGCACAAAAACCACGTGGATTTGCCAATATTATCTGCATAGTGTCCTTTTAACTAATCCGGTTGAGACTGTGAACCCGGAAACTACGTTGCTTTGCAACACGTGTCAACACCCGCCCGGGCCATGCAATAACCGTTAAGTGAGTGATTTCTCGGTATTTAACCAGATGGCGTCGACGATTAACATCACCGCGCCGATGGTGATCGCGCTGTCCGCGGCGTTAAACGCCGGCCAATGTGCGGACTTTAAATAGACATCTATAAAATCAACAACATAACCATGAACAATGCGGTCCCAGACATTACCCAGGGCACCGCCAATGATGAGTGCCAGGGCCGCCGGCAGCCAGACCTTGTGGCGCGGCAGGCGCGCCAGCCAGATCATCAACACCACACTCACTCCGACGGCCAGGAGAATGAAGAACCAGCGCTGCCAGCCACTGGCCTGGCTGAGAAAGCTGAACGCGGCGCCGGTATTGTGCATGAGGGTCAAGTTCAGGCCGGGAAACACCGGCAGTGGCTGGTGCAATACCAGATATTGCGTGGCCAGTGACTTGGTCAGCTGGTCCAGGCATATCACCAGCACCGACAACCACAACCAGCGTAATCCGGATTTCATGATCACCTAGGCAAACTGCCGTTCTTCACCGGGGCCGTCGACATTCTCGACGCAACGGCCACAAATCTCGGGATGCTTTGGATTGACCCCGACATCCTCGCGGTGATGCCAGCAGCGAATGCACTTGGGATGCTCCGATGCAGTCGCTGATACCCAGACCCCGTCGATAGCTGTCGCCATGGCATCCGCAGGGGGATCGGTCACTTCATGGGCCCAGGCGCTGGAGGTAATCAGCACAAAACGAAGTTCATCCTCCAGCCAGTTGAGAGACTCGGCATAATTATTGTGGCAATAAAGCTGAACTTCGGCATCCAGTGACGATCCGATATCACCATTCACCCGCAGTTTTTCCAGAACCTTGCTGACTTCATCCCTGACCTCGATCACTTTTTGCCACTTTTTATCATCAAACGCATGCAATCCCTCAAGTGAGTCAAAGCCCTGATACCACTCTTCCAGAAGGACTGATTCGCTGCGTTGACCGGGAATATGTTGCCAGATTTCATTTGCGGTAAACGTCAGGATCGGTGCAAACCAGCGGGACAATGCCTCGACAATATAATAAACCGCTGTCTGTGCCGAACGTCGCGGCAAACTGTCTGCCTGCGTGGTGTACTGCCGGTCCTTGGTGATATCGAGGTAAAAGCCGCTCATTTCAACTACACAGAAGTTATGCAACTTCTGGTAAATCTGGTGAAACTGGAATTTATCATAGGCGGAAATAATGTCGTCCTGCAATTTCGCTGCCTCGTGCACGGCCCAACGATCCAGTGCCAGCATGTCATTAAATGCAACACAATCGGTTTCCGGGTTGAAATCATCGAGATTGGCCAACAGATAACGCGCGGTATTTCTTAACCGGCGATAGGCATCCGACATACGTTTTAGTATCTCATCGGAAACACCCATCTCGTGACGATAATCTGTTGCCGCGACCCACAATCGCAGGATATCAGCGCCCAGTGTTTTCATGACCTGTTGTGGAGCGACCACATTACCCTTTGACTTGGACATCTTCATGCCTTTCGCATCCACCGTGAAGCCATGGGTCAGTACCGTTCGGTAAGGTGCTTCATTTTTCATACCGACAGATGTCAGTAAAGAAGACTGGAACCAACCCCGATGTTGATCGGAACCTTCCAGATAAATATCTGCCGGCGATCGCAAACGATCATCGGCATCCAGTATGCAACTGTGCGTTACACCGGAATCAAACCAGACATCCAGAGTATCGTTTACCTTGTCATAGTCATCGGATTGCTCACCAAGTAATTCCTTCGCTTCCAGATCAAACCAGGCATCGATGCCCTCCTTTTCTACTTTGCCGGCAACTTCTTCAATTAAACGACTGGTATCCGGGTGCAAATCACCGGTGCTTTTATTAACAAACAAGGTAATCGGCACACCCCAGGTGCGTTGCCTGGAGATACACCAGTCCGGCCGGTCCGTGACCATACCCTTGATCCGTTGCATTCCCCAGCCGGGGATCCAGTTGACCCTGTTGATCTCACGCAGGGCATTTTCACGCAGGTGATTGTTGTCCATGCTGATGAACCATTGTGGTGTGGCCCGAAAGATCACCGGTGTCTTGTGTCGCCAGCAATGCGGGTAACTGTGATTGAATTTGTAACTGTCGAGCAGATGATGTTTCTCTTTCAATACCTCGATCACATGATCGTTGGCCTTGAACACATGTTCACCGGCAAACAACTCGGTGTCCGGCAGAAAGCAACCGTTACCGGCAACAGGATTATCAACCGGTAACTGGTAGCGCTGGCCGACGACATAATCATCGATACCATGACCGGGAGCGGTATGCACGGCACCGGTACCTGTTTCCAGGGTCACGTGCATGCCTAAAACGACGGGGACCTGCCGATCATAAAAAGGATGATTTAACAACAGGCCTTCCAGTGACCCACCTTTGAAACTTGTGAGTACCTGGTAGTCTTCCACACCCGCCCGTTGCATCAGTGCACTGGTCAATTCCCTGGCTGCGATCAGTCTTTGTGGCTTGCCATTAAATTCATATTGCAGCAACTGATAGTCAAACTCGGGATGCAGGGACACGGCCTGGTTGGCAGGCAAGGTCCAGGGTGTGGTAGTCCAGATGACCACGGCAATCTCGCCTTCACCGCTTTGCTTTTCTCCTATCGCTGACCAGAACGAGGTTTCATCAGTCACCGGAAACAACACGTCGACGGCGGGCGAGGTCTTGTCGTCATACTCCACTTCCGCCTCAGCCAGTGCCGATCCACAGTCCATGCACCAGTACACTGGTTTAAAACCCTTGATGACATGTCCGGCCTCGATCATCTTGCCAAGGGCACGGATGATGTTGGCCTCGGTATCATAGTTCATCGTCAGGTAGGGTCTGTCCCAGTCGCCCAGCACGCCCAGGCGCTTGAAGTCTTCGCGTTGCCGGTCCACTTGCTTGCCTGCGTATTCACGGCAAGCATTCCGGAAGGTCCGCGCATCCACTTTCTGGCCGGCCTTGCCAATCTTTTTTTCGACCATATGTTCAATAGGCAACCCATGGCAGTCCCAGCCCGGTACATACGGCGCGTCATAACCATCGAGACTACGTGACTTGACGATGATGTCTTTCAGTATCTTGTTAACGGCATGACCAATGTGAATGTCACCATTGGCATAGGGCGGACCATCATGCAGGATAAAAACCCTTGCACCCTGGCGTTGCTCGCGCAGTTTTTCATACAGGCGGGCATCCTGCCACTGTTTCAACATGTCCGGCTCACGTTGCGCAAGGTTGCCGCGCATGGGGAAATCAGTCTTTGGTAAATTTAAAGTGGACTTATAATCAGTCATACCATCAGGTCAATACAGGTTTATTTTTATTCTTGAAATAATTTCGGGCGCTTAAGATATCACGTTCCATCTGCTCGCGCAGTGCCTCGACACTGTCAAACATCTGTTCAGCACGGAGTTTCTTCAGTAGTACCACGGTAACGTTGGCACCATAAACGTCTCGCCCAAAATCAAACAGGTAACTTTCCAGTAAGAGATGCTCACCGGAAAATACCGGTCGCATGCCAATGGAAGTGACTGATGGCAAGGCCGACTTACCGAGACCATGAACTTCACTGACAAATATGCCGGTAACCGGGCTGACCTTTCGATGCAAATCAATATTCAGTGTAGGGTATCCAAGTTCACGGCCGCGTTTGTCACCATGCCGGACCCGGCCACTGAGTGAATAGGGACGGCCGAGCAGATTGTCTGCCAGTTGCATATCACCATCTGCAAGAGCCTCTCTCACCCACGAACTGCTGATACGCTGTGAGTTGAATTCACAGGTACGGGCGATTTCAAGCTCGAAGGCATGTTGCTTGCCAAATTTTTGTAACAAGGCAACATCGCCCCGGCGGTCCCGCCCGAAATGAAAATCATCGCCGACAATCAAATGTTTCACGGCCAGCTTGTCGATCATAATTGATTGAATGAATGCCTCGGCAGTCAATGAAGCCAGACGTTCATTGAAATTAAGGACCAGCAGCCGATCAACACCCAGGGATTCCAGGTATTCGATCTTTTCCCGCAAACGCATCAAGCGGGCCGGTGCCTGACCCGGTGAAAAAAATTCCTGCGGATGTGGTTCAAAGGTTACCATCAGCGCCGGCACATTTTCCTTGCTGGCGGCTTCCCGAAGTTGCGAGACGATCAACTGGTGCCCACGGTGCACACCATCAAAATTTCCAATCGTCATAACACAACCACGGTGGCGGGGCTTGATGTTATGCAGGTGCCGAATCAGTTCCATGTTTGTTTAATCGTATTTTATTCAGCATCCAGTGTCATTTGCCTGAGCCGCAAACCGGAAAGCCTTAATACCGCAAAGTAAACCAGCATGGCCAGGCCGATCCAGATAGCCAACTCGGTAACCCGGTGTACTGTGCTCCATTGCATCCAGGTATCGGCTTTAGGGACAAACAGGAACAACAACAGGCTCATTGCCACACAGGCACAGCCCACCCGGGCAAAAAAGACGGGCCAGTCGCGTTGTGGTGCATAGGCCCCTTTCTTTTTAAGGAAATAAAACAACAAGCCGGCATTCACAAACGCCGCCAGAGACGTCGCAAGCGCCAGCCCGGCATGGGCCAGTGGAAAGACCAGGACGAGACTCAGGATGATGTTGGAGGCCATGGCAACAACGGCGATCTTGACCGGTGTCCTGGTGTCCTGGCGGGAAAAATAGCCACTGGAGAAAACCTTGATCAGGATAAAACCGCACAGGCCGATGGCATAGGCCACCAGGCTGCGGCTGGCCATGTTGACATCATTCGTCGTAAATTCACCGTAGTTAAAAAGCGTGGTCAGTGATTGGCCGGATAGAAAGATCAATCCGAGTGCCGCCGGCAAACTGATCAATAGTGTCCAGCGTAACGCCCAGTCGAGCTTGTGACTGAAGCGTTCGAATGAACCACTGGAAAATTCGCGGGAAAGATCCGGGAGGATGACGGTGGCGAGGGCTACACCAAACACACCCAGCGGAAATTCCATGAGCCGGTCAGAGTAATAAAGCCAGGTGATGCTGCCGGTTTGCAGGAACGAGGCAATCAACAAATCAATCATCAGATTGATCTGTGAAACCGATACAGCAAACAGCGTCGGTATCATTAATGTCACGATGCGCCTGACGCCTTCGTGTGTTCGCTGTGGTTGTGGTCTTGGCAGTAACCGCAGGCGCAATAAAAACGGAAATTGAAACAACAACTGCACGACGCCGGCAATAAAGACTCCCCAGGCCAGGGCCATGATCTGGCGCTCGGCCGGCATGTACCGGGTCAGGTAAATCGCGGACAGAATCAATGACAGGTTAAGTAACACGGGAGTAAATGCCGGCACAGCAAACCGGCCCCAGGTATTGAGTATGCCCCCTGCCAGCGCGGTCAATGAGATAAACAGAATATAAGGAAAGGTGATCCGCAACATATCGACGGCCAGCCCAAACCGGGTCTCGTCGCCGATAAAGCCGGGGGCAAAGATCATAATGAGTACCGGCGCGGCGATGACACCGATGACGGTCACCCCCAGCAGCACCAGGCCCAGGGTACCGGTGACGTGGTTGATAAGTTGCCTGGCCTCGGCCTCGGATCGCTGGCTCTTGTATTCGCTGAGGACCGGGACGAAGGCCTGGGAAAAGGCCCCCTCGGCAAACAGGCGGCGCAGGTAATTGGGGATCTTGAAGGCCACGAAAAAGACGTCGGTCCCGGCACTGGCACCGAAAAACGTGGCAATCACCACATCACGGATCAACCCGAAGACCCGGGAAATGGTCGTCATGAAACTGAAGATGAATGTCGATTTGAACAGCCGTCTGGACACGCCGGGTAACCTGTAAATACCTTATATTTAAGGTGGATGACCCGGCGAATCGGCCCGGGTCGTTATTAAAAGCAGCGAGAATAGCATATTCACGGCCCGGGATTGACAAATCCCTTCATTATCAGCATAGTTACGCGCCTTCGAGTACAGAGACAGAATCACAGGAGCAAACCATTGGCCAATATTGCCTCAGCTAAAAAACGCGCCCGCCAGGGAGAAAAACTCCGCCAGCATAACGCCAGCAAGCGTTCCATGCTGCGTACCACCATGAAAAAGGTCGTGACCGCGGCCCAGGCCAAGGACAAGGACGCCGCGACTGCCGCGTTTAACGCCGCCGTCCCCCTGATCGACCGCATGGCCCAGCAGGGTTTGATCCATAAGAACAAGGCCGCCCGGCACAAGTCACAGCTGAACTCGCTGGTGCGGGCCCTGTAAGTTAGAAACGATGCTCTAGATACCGGCCTCTGGCCGGTTTTTTTTGCCCGCTGATGGCTAGACCAGGATCAGGTTGTCGCGATGAATCAGCTCAGGCTCATCCACATAGCCCAGCAGGGATTCAAATTTATCGCTGGGCCAGCCCATGATCTTGCGTGCCTCCGAGGCGCCGTAATTCACCAGGCCCCGGGCAATCTCCCGGCGGTCCTCGTCCAGGCAGGAAACGATCTCACCCCGGCGGAAATCACCCTCGACCGCCTTCACACCCACCGACAGCAGACTCTTGCCCTTCTCCACCAGGACCGTGACGGCCCCGGCATCGAGTATCAGTTTGCCGTGCACCCGGGACTGGCTGGCCAGCCATTGCTTACGGGCCGTCAATGGCGTGCGGCTGCATTTTAATAAGGTCCCCAGGTCTTCGCCGGCGGCCAGGCGGGTGAGGATATTGGTCTCATGGCCCGAGGCGATCACGGTGCTGGCCCCGGACTTGGCCGCCAGGGTCGCCGCGTGCAGCTTGGTCTGCATGCCACCCCTGCCCAGCACCCCGCCCTTGCCCGCGTACTTCAACAATTTCAGGTCCCCGGCATCGGCCTCGGTGATCAGGCTGGCCCCGGGATTTACCCGGGGGTCCTGATCATACAGGCCTTGTTGATCCGTCAGCAGGACCAGCAGGTCAGCCTCGATCAGGTTAGCCACCAGTCCGGCCAGGGTGTCGTTGTCACCGAACTTGATCTCGTCGGTCGAGACCGTGTCGTTCTCATTAATAATAGGGACCACGCCCAGCTTGATCAGCGTGCTCAGGCTGCTGCGAGCATTCAGGTAGCGCTGGCGATCGGCAATGTCGGCATGGGTCAACAGGATCTGCGCCGTGTGCACAGCGTATTGCTGGAAACAGGTCTCATAGGCCTGCACCAGCCCCATCTGCCCCACGGCGGCCGCGGCCTGCAATTCATGGATGGCATGGGGCCGCTTTTTCCAGCCCAGCCGGGCCACACCCTCGGCCGTGGCACCGGACGAGACGACGACCACATCGCAACCCTGCTTTCTGAGTTCCATCATCTGGTTCACCCAGGCCTGCAGGGAATCCACGCGCAGGCCACAACCGTTGTTGGTCAACAATGAGCTGCCCAGCTTCACCACCCAGCGGCGGGCCTGTCCCAGTTTCTTGCGTTCGTTATTCATGGGTTCCGGTTCCTGTTGCCAGTTCCTGTTGCTGGTCCAGCCAGTGTTGTATCGCCTTGCAGAGTACCTCGCAGCCCTGGCCGGTTGCCGCCGAGATAAACCACACCGGCATCTTATCCTCAAACTTTTGCTCAATGAGCCGTTTCAGTTTTTCCAGTTCTTCAGCCGCAAGCAGATCGATCTTGTTCAACACCAGCCAGCGTTCCCGGCCCTCCAGGTCGCGGCCAAACCCGGCGATCTCCTTTTCTATCATCGCCACCTGTTGCAGCAACTGCTCAAGATCACCACAAGCCGCGATGTCCACGACATGAAGTAACAATCGTGTTCGTGACAGGTGCTTGAGAAACTGTATCCCCAGGCCCACGCCCTCTGCCGCGCCCTCGATCAAGCCCGGGATATCGGCGACCACGAAACTCTGGTCGGTGCCGGTGCGCACCACCCCGAGCTGTGGATGCAGGGTCGTGAACGGGTAATCCGCCACCTTGGGCCGGGCCGCGGAGACCGCCCGGATAAACGAGGACTTGCCGGCATTCGGCAGTCCCAGCAGGCCGACATCGGCCAGCACCTGCAACTCGAGCCGCAGCTTGCGTTTTTCCCCGGGCGTGCCGTTCGTGGTCTTGCGCGGGGCGCGGTTGGTGCTGCTTTTAAAGCGCGTGTTTCCCAGACCATGGAACCCGCCCTTGGCCACCAGCAGGACATCGGCAGGATTGACCAAGTCGCCCATCAGTTCATCGGTATCATCGTCATAGACCAGGGTCCCCAGGGGTACATTTATATATAGATCGTCACCGCTCTTACCGATGCGTTCACCGCCCATCCCGTTCTGGCCGCGTTCGGCGCGGAACCGGCGTTTATAGCGAAAGTCGGCCAGG
>JBFFIE010000031.1:0-23208 GCA_041556555.1 Gammaproteobacteria bacterium | reverse complement strand
GTTATGGGCATGGGCCGGGCCAGGACAGTTTCTACCGGTTCCGTCCATTGCATGGTGAGCCGCTGGAATGACTGGCTGCTGGTATTCTCCAGTAACCGGCGGGTAAGGTAAGCCATGCCCGGTATGAGTTCGCCGAAGGGGATATAAACCCGCAGGTATTGCCCCATTTGTTGTACGCTTTTTTCCAGGGCCGGCGCCATGCCGTAGAGCATCTGGAATTCAAATGCTCCGGGTGCCAGACCAATTTCCTCTGCGACAGTGATCGCATGCGCGATACTACGGATATTATGCGTACCGATAGCGGTGTGGATCGTTTCATGCTGCTGCAGCAACAACTCTGCACAGTGCTCGTAATTTTGATCAGTCTCCGTTTTCGTCGTCCACACCGGGATGTCCCAACCGTGTTGCCGGGCGATAATGGTCTCCTGGTCCCAGTAGGCGCCGCGGACCAGACGTACACTGATCGGGGTGCCGCGTTCCTTTGTCCACGCAATCAGCTCTTCAATATCCTTTGCTGTCTCTCTTAGATAGGCTTGCAAGGCGATGCCGGCATGGGGCCAGTCACGGAATTCCGTTTCCGAAAGCAACTCACGGAAACAATGCAGGATGATGTCCTTGAAATCGTAGTGTTCCATGTCCAGGCAAATGAACACGTGTTTCTCCCGCGCCATGCGCAACAGTTTGCGCAGCCGTTCACCAAGCCCCTTGATACTCGCTTCGGGTGCACGCGGGTTGATTTGTGAATACAGCGAGGACGGTTTGACGGAAAGATGCAGGCGCGGCATTTCACGATCATTGGTTCTGTCCAGAAATTCATTTGTCTGCCAATTGTGAGTTACCTTCAGGCCATCGTTGATTATGTCGATGTAATCCTTAAGGTAGGCCTCAGCCTCAGCTTCACTGACGGTGACTTCACCAACGCGGTCCAGGGTCACGGCGATATTGTCCTGGCGGTAATCTTCTGCAACCGACAATGCATCCCGGATCGCAACGCCACCCATGAACCAGCGGGCGATGTGCTGGACGCCCTTGCGAACTGCCATGGCCGTGACCTTGTCAGTCGGTTTCGAACGTACGTGTTTCAGTCCGAATTTAACGGCATCCGGCAGGGGAAATTCTTCATCCGAGAAATAGGCCTGTAGGTGATCGACAAGATCCACGTCGTCATTCAAGGCAGGTAAGACATCAACGAGGCGCAATGCCTGCACGCGAAACATTTCGTTTTCCATGATGCGCTGGATAAAACCGGACAGCCAGCGTTCGATCCTCGCAGCGGATTCCGCCTCCCGGCTGGCCTGCTCAATCAATTGTTTGCCGGTTGCCTGAATGCGTTGTTCCCTGTCCATTGTTCTGCAGTTATTCCCGAAATAGCTGTTCTGATTGGGCGGTCTTACAAGAGACCTTGCCGGTGATCAATTTATTGATTGTCTATGACAGTCTAGCGCAGGCTGATGATCGGCCAAGCCTGTTTTTCAGCCTCGGCACGTAACTGCTCATCCGGATCCACGGCAATGGCGTGGTCCACTTCTTTAAGCAAGGGAATGTCATTGTGGGAATCGGAATAAAACCAGGTCTCTTCCGGTTGCTTGTTGTGTTCTTTCAGCCAGTCCTTGAGCCGGGTGACCTTGCCCTGCGCATAGGACGGGATGCCCACCGGTTTGCCGGTATAAATGCCATCGATGATCTCGGCATCCGAAGCAATGAGATCATGCACACCCAGCAGTTCGGCGATGGGTTCGGTTATAAAGCGGTTGGTAGCAGTGATGATAATCAATTCATGGCCTTTTTGCCGGTGCTCTTTAATCAAATTGATGGCCTTATCGAGCAATATGGGTTTGACCTTTTGCTCAAGGTATTCCTGGCGACGGACCGATAGTATCTCCGGGTCCACATTTTTCAGCGGTTTTAACTGGAACTCGAGGAAATCATGGATGTCCAGTACCCCGGCCACGTAATCCTTGTAGTATTGTTCGTGTTGGCGGACGTAGATTTCCGGGTCCTGGAAACCCTGTTCGCACAAGTATTCTCCCCAAAGGCAGTCACTATCCCCGGCGATGAGGGTGTTATCGAGGTCAAAAATGGCCAGTTTCATGGTCTATCCTTTGCTGAGGGCAGGCGAAAGCCGGCTAGTCTAGGCAGAATACCCGCAAAGGTAAAATCCCCGCGCCACGAATTGCGGGATGCCCTGTTTTTTGGAAGAATTTAAGCTAATTAATACTATCTAAATCAGACTGATATGATCGATTCGGACGGATTTCGCGCCAATGTTGGCATTATGCTTTTCAACAAGGAGGGCAGGTTGTTCTGGGGCCGCCGGATGGGTATGGATGCCTGGCAATTCCCGCAGGGCGGTATCAAGAAAGACGAAGATGCGGAAGATGCCATGTACCGGGAACTGCGGGAAGAGACCGGACTTTTACCGGAACATGTCGAGATTATTGCCAGTACCAACGACTGGTTACGCTACTGGTTGCCCAAGCGCTTCATTCGCCAGAACACGTTGCCCCTATGCATTGGCCAAAAGCAGATCTGGTATCTGTTGAGGCTTGTGGCTGACGAGAGCAAAGTGCGGCTGGACGTTGGCAAAAAACCCGAGTTCGAGGAATATATCTGGATTGATTACTGGGACCCGGTACAGCAGGTCGTCTCCTTCAAGCGCAATGTCTACCAGATGGCACTGAAGGAACTCGAACCCTACCTATCTGCATTCAAATAAGACCTTACTGGCTTTTTTCTTCAGAAGCGGCGGCGGACTGTTTTCTGGCCATGCCCATCATGACGATTTTCAGGGTCTGGTTCGCTGATCGATTACTGATGCGTTTGATGTAGCCCTGGCGAAAATTTGGATCGAAATTCCGGGCCGTCATTTCCATGTTGAGATTTTCCAGTTCGGTGGCGCATTTCTTCATGGCGAAATCAACCACGTGCCGCGGGTCATCTTGGAGTTGCATCTGCTGCACGGAGGTTTCGCCCATGCAATAATCATAACGGTTGGTATATTCGGACAGCATTTTCTGATCATCCTGGGTCATTTCGTTCGGCATGATATAGTCGGTTTTAGCGGTTTCCGCCTCCTCGGCGAATGTAGTCAGGCCAGTCGTTAAAAATACCATCAGGAATACCACCTGCAGTACGTGCTTCGGGGGTTTCATGTTCATATTTCTTTTTCTTCGTTTGTGTAATAAGTTGAGGGCTACCATAACTGCCGGTTTGCCGGCAAGTCAAACCCGGTTACCGGGAATTGGGCAGCGAATAAACCAGCAAGTTCCCCAGAGGAAAACACATGACAGTTTCACAGCAATTTAATGAACATCTACTGGGTCTCTGGAGCGATGCCTCGCTGACGACACCTGCCTTTGTATACGATGAACGTGCGATCAACGACAAGCTGGACATGCTCACACAGCTGCGGAGTGAGACGGGCTGCCAGATCCTCTATTCAGTCAAGGCGCTGAGTTTTTCGGCCTTGCTAAAACAGGTCGCCAAACGGGTTGATGGTTTCTCGGTCAGTTCGGCCTTTGAGGCCCGCCTGGCGGCCGAGATCCTCAAAGACAAGCACCGGATCCACCTGACCAGCCCTGGCATTCGACCCGCGGACAGCAAAGTAATCGCCGATCATTGCGGCTACGTGAGTTTTAATTCGCTTAGCCAGTGGCAACAATTCGCACCTGTATTTAAAAAGTTGAGTTGTGGTCTGCGTGTGAACCCCGGTGTGTCATATGCTCGTGATGTCCGTTTCGACCCGTGCCGACCGTCCTCCAAGTTGGGGGTAGCCCTTGCTGCAATAACTGACAGCGATCATCTGCCCGCTCAATTACATGGCCTGCACATTCACAACAATTGCGAATCCCGGGACCTGGAGCAACTGGTGGTCAGTGTCAAAAAACTTATGGGTACCAACCCGGTACTCATGCAACAACTAAAATGGATCAATTTCGGCGGTGGTTACCTCTTTGAGCGGTATTCTGATCTGAACCCACTCGTCGGCCTGAGCAGGACCCTGAAGGAGAAATACAAGCTGGATTTGTTTTTTGAACCGGGCAAGGGAATCGTTGGCAGCGCCGGGTTTATTGTCGCCAGTGTGATCGATCTGTTCAGAGCAGACGATAAAACCATTGCGGTACTTGATACCAGCGTGAATCATCTGCCAGAGATTTTTGAATACCAGTACCGGCCCACGGTATTGCAGGAATCAACCCAGGGTAAACACGAGTATCGTCTTGCCGGGGCCAGTTGTCTTAGCGGCGACCTGTTCGGCGATTACTATTTTGATCATAAACTCACGATAGGCAGCCGGGTCGTGATCGCAAATGTTGGTGCCTACATGCTGGTGAAGGCCAGTATGTTCAATGGCATTAACCTGCCTGCTGTCTATTCACTCGATGCATCGGGACGCTTGCATTCACGCAAGGTTTACGATTATTCACATTACCGGGAACGGCTGTAGCCTTACCTCAAGCGGGATTGTTCGAATGCTGGTGACCCTGTTCAAAAACTATTTTGAAATTTGCCTGCTGCGCAAGAACCCACAGGACCTACCGCGCTCCGCAGAACTGCTTGCTGTCTCACTGGCGCTCTATATTGCCATCAGCACCCTGGTGATCGTTTACAGTGCACCGCTGGCAACGGCCATGGCCAGTAGTGTCATTGAAATCCTCCTGGTCAGCTTGATCACCTGGGTTATTTTAAGGCTGCATAAAAAGCCCGAACGCCTGATGCAAACCCTGACAGCAATTGTAGGTACCGGTTGCATCATCAGCCTGTTTGCAATCCCACTGATTTACAGTGGTATGTTGTGGCAAACCGGCGAGGTATTACAGTCAGTGGCTGCATTGTTCTACCTTGCCCTGGTCATCTGGAACATAATGATTCTGGGCCATATCCTTCGCCATGCGCTAGCGACCACGTTGGGTTTTGGAATAGTGTTTGCCATAATCTACATCGTGATTACGACCTACCTCATCTCCTTGGTGTTTCCTGCCATAGGCTCACAATGAGAATCCATATCCTGGGAATCTGCGGCACCTTTATGGGTGGCCTGGCACTGTTGGCGCGTGAACTGGGTCATGAGGTCAGTGGTTCTGACACCAATGTCTACCCGCCGATGAGCACCCAGTTGGAAGAACAGGGTATTCATCTCACCGAGGGTTATGATCCAATCCAGCTCGAGCCGGCACCGGACCTCGTGGTGGTGGGTAATGCCCTGAGCCGCGGCAATGATTGCATTGAATATTGCCTTGATGCCGGCTTACGAATGATCTCGGGACCACAGTGGCTGTATGAACAGGTGCTTGTCGGGAAACATGTGCTCGCCGTGGCCGGTACGCATGGCAAGACGACCACGGCGTCCATGCTGGCCTGGTCACTGGAAGTCGAAGGCCTGGCTCCCGGTTTCCTGATTGGCGGGATCCCGGCAAATTTCGGAGTTTCGGCTCGCCTGGGCGCTGGCAAGTACTTTGTGGTCGAGGCGGATGAATATGACACGGCATTTTTCGATAAGCGGTCAAAATTTGTCCACTATTATCCCCGGACTCTGATTATTACCAATATTGAGTTCGATCATGCAGACATCTTCGCCGATCTTGACGCTATCAGACGCCAATTTCACCATTTGATCCGGATGATTCCACGCCATGGTTTGATTGTTGCCAAGGCCGGGGACAAGGAGATTCAGGCTGTTCTGGCGCAGGGTTACTGGTCAACCGTGGAATATTTTGGTGAGAATGATGCCCGCTGGTGCGCCAAGCCCCTGCAGGATGACTACAGTGAATTCGAGATCACGGTGGATGGTGAACCGGGTGGCGTCATGCGCTGGGATCTGTTTGGCAAGCACAATGCCATGAATGCCCTGGCGACCGTGGCCGCGGCTGGCCACGTCGGATTGACGGCTGGTGAAGTATGTGAAGCATTGGCAAATTTCAAGAATGTTAAGCGACGTTTGGAACAATTAGCTACAATTAACAACATATCGGTCTACGACGATTTTGCCCATCATCCCACCGAAATCGAGGCAAGCCTGGAGGCACTGCGCAGCCGCGTGGGCGAACAACGTATTATTGCAGTCATGGAGCCCCGTTCTAACACCATGCGTCAGGGGGTCCACAAGGCGGAACTGGCTGCGGCTTTCGAGCTGGCCGACCAGGTGCTGATGTTCCGCCCTGATGACCTGTCATGGGACCTTGAACATGCCACCCGATCGATTGCCAGAAAGCGAGAGGTGTTTGCTGATACCCAGCAGCTGATCGATGCCCTGGTTGCCATGGCACAATCCGGGGACCAGATTGTCATAATGAGTAACGGTTCGTTTGCTAACATTCACCAGCGACTGATAGAGCAATTACAGGCGTCATGCTGAAACATATCCCATTGTTCCCATTGAATACTGTGCTCTTTCCCGAGGGCGTTCTGCCGCTCCGGATCTTCGAGAGCCGTTATCTTGATATGGTAAGTGAGTGTTTACGTTCAGATGGCTGCTTTGGGGTGTGCCTGATTACCAGCGGTAACGAGGCAGGAACGCCGGCTGAATGCCATGACATTGGGACCTTTGCCCACATCGTTGACTGGGACCAGGGGGAAGACGGGATCCTAGGTGTGACGGCAAAAGGCGGGAAACGATTTCGTGTTGTCGAAAAGCGGTTACGCCCGAATAAATTACTGGAAGGTGACGTCGAAATCATAGATGAGAATGACGACGAGGAGTTGCCGGTAGAATTCCAGTTGTTGTCAGACCTGCTGCGCCAGATTGTCGAAAAGTTTGAACTGACTCACTTGAGCGGAGAAGAGAAATATCTGGATGCCAGCTGGGTGAGTTGCCGACTGGCGGAGTTGCTGCCACTCGAGCTCGAGGAAAAACAGGATTTGCTGGAGACCGATGACCCGGTTCAACGGCTGGCGCAGATCCAGTCACTGCTCCAGGTGCTGAACCCGGAACAATAACAATAGACAGTTCGCTTAACCGGTCCGTGGTGGATCGATAAAGGCCGTATCGTCCGGTTCCTGGATGACCGGGTTTTCCAGTGTCCCGATCTTCTCGATTTCGACACGAACCGTATCACCGGGATGCATGTATCCCCGTGGTTTCATCTTGACACCAACCCCGCTGCTGGTGCCGGTGGCAATGATATCGCCCGGCTCCAGGGTCATGACGCTGGAGAGGTATTCGACCAGGTAATAACAGTCAAAGATCAGTTGATCGGTGTTGGATGATTGCCGTTGTTCGTCGTTGACCCAGGTCTTGATGTTCAGTTGATGCGGATCGCCGATCTCATCCGCGGTGACCAGCCAGGGACCGATGGGGCCATGGGTATCAAATGATTTTCCCAAGGTCCAGGTGTGCGAGCGCATTTGCCAGTCCCGTACCGAGACGTCATTACAGACCGTGTAGGCCGCAATTACCGAGTGGGCCTGATCACGTGTGACATGCCGGCAACGCCTGCCAATGACCAGACCCAGTTCACCTTCATAATCGAGTTTTTCCGAGACATTCGGGCGATGGATTGGCTGGCCGGGTCCGATGATGCAACTGACCTGCTTGTTGAAAAAAGTCGGGTATTCGGGACGTTCCAGGCCGGTTTCCTTGATGTGATCAGCATAATTCAGGCTGACGCCAAAATATTTCGACGGTCGTGGCACCGGTGCCTGCAGACTGATATCTGGTAAGGCCAGACGCTCCCGGCCAGTCTCGATCTTTTCCTGCAACTGTTGCTGCAGCAGGTCGCCACCAGCCAGGAATTCATTCATATCCAGCTTCGTTGCAAGATTAAACGGGACTATCGAATCGTTATCGATGGCGCCGACGTGTTCAGTGCCGTTGTGAGTGAACGTGGTTATTTTCATTTTCTGATATCCCGGTCGCTCGAGTCATCATAGCATCGCATCGTCCCGATAATAAAACTCAGGCTTGATGAAGGATATAATCAACGGCTTCTTGCAGGTCTGCCTTGCAGTGACCCTTTGCCTGGATTCTTTCCTTGTCAGCGTTGGTATATTTACCGGTCCTGACTAGGATGGCCTGCAGCCCCGCCTGAAGCGCACCATTCACATCGGATTCAACATCATCGCCCACCATGATCACGTCAGAGGGATCACAGCCGATACTTTCAACAGCACTCATATAAAAATCAGCTGAGGGCTTGCCGAGAACCTTGGCATTTATGCCGGAAGCATATTCAAGTGCACGGACAAATGGACCGACATCAAGACTCAGTGATTCGCCTTCACTGAAATACCGATTGACACCTAGCGCCAGGAACCGGGCACCATCCATAATCAGTCGAAAAGCTGCATTCATCTTTTCATAGGTAAACCTTTTACCCGCATCACCTACCAGCACCGCATTAACGTTCTCCTGAAAATTCATATCGGAAAATTCTTCTTCAAGGTCCGGATGGATTAACAGGTAAGGCCGTAAACTTTCACGCTCAAGGAATGTTCTGGCAGCAATCGGGGCAGTGAATAATTCATCCGGTTTGATTATAAAATCCATCGCGGACAACTGATCCAGAATCACACGGGATGTTTTGCGGGTTGTATTGGTGACATACCTGACAGGCAATCCGGATTCAGTGAGTTTGTCCAGTGCTTTATTGGCTCCAGGTAATGCCTTATTGCCGACATAGAGGACACCACTGAGATCAAGCAGTACACCGCGTATCATAATAAAATAATAGTAGTTGAATCATTGATGTTCATCGTTACAATCAATTCATTAACAAGATGATCCAATATGGGGCAAGAAATTCCAACCAGTCAATTCACAAAGCATGATTTCAGTGCTTTCCGTGAACATTTGCGTTCCGAAACCGAGACATTACGCCAGTATTTTCGCGAAAACCAGTTTATCTGTCAGCACAATATCGGTGGTTTTGAGGTTGAGGCCTGGCTCGTGGATGAAGATGCTGTTCCATTACCGATAAACGAAAAGTTTCTCAAGGCACTTAATTATTCCAAGGTCATACATGAATTATCACAATTTAATTTCGAGATTAATGTTGAGCCACAGCCATTAATAAATGATGCCCTGGATAAGTTTTATCAGGAATTATTGTTGACCTGGAACCGATGTCACGAAGTAGCAGGATCACTGGATGCGGATGTGATGGCTATCGGGATACATCCCGGGATTATCGACAAGGAACTGACCCTGGAACATATGTCGACAAGCCAACGTTATCGCGCGCTTAATGAACAAGTCATGGAAATCAGAAACGGCTTGCCACTGACGCTGAATATCCGCGGCAAGGATCATCTCAATACCGTGCATCATAATGTCATGCTTGAAGCAGCGACGACATCTTTCCAGATCCATTACCAGATCAAACAGGAAGATGCCGTACGCAGCTACAACGCAGCACAGATTATTTCGGCGCCACTGGTGGCCGTCAGTGCAAATTCTCCATTCCTGTTTGGTTGTGATCTCTGGGACGAGACCCGGATACGTTTGTTTGAACAATCGGTAGATGTAGGCATGCAAGAAAGCAAACGGGTGACATTCGGTCATGAATACGTCAAGGGTTCATTATTTTCCTGTTTTGAGGAAAACCTGGAAAAGTATGCCATTCTCATTCCCATAAATGATGAGGGCAATTCTGCCGAACTTCCACACCTGCGCTTGCATAACGGCACCATTTGGCGCTGGAACAGGCCCCTGGTGGGATTTGACAGGGAAGGGCATATTCACCTGAGGATTGAAAACCGGGTAGTACCTTCGGGCCCTTCGATGATTGATATGGTTGCCAATGCCAGCTTGTTCTGGGGACTTGTCCATTTCTTTGCCAGTATGACAGAACCACCGGAATACCAGATAGAGTTTCCTGTAGCCAGGCAAAACTTTTACAACGCGGCACGTTATGGCATGCGGTCATCATTACATTGGCTGGATGGCGAACAGTACGATGTTAATACGCTTTTACTGGACCAGTTGTTGCCTGTAGCAGAGAAGGGGCTTGAACAGCTGGGGATTTCCGATGAGAACCGCAAGCATTATCTGACTGTAATTGAACAGCGGATACGAAAAGGGCAGAACGGTGCCGTATGGCAACGGCGTTGGGTTGAAAAATATGGCAAGGACATGAAGTTGTTAAGCAAGGCATACCTTGAAAGACAACAGTCCGGCTGTCCGGTACATGAATGGGACATCTGATGTTGACGATACTTGAATCACTGGATGACGAGGTCCTGCTGTTACCTGCAGAGGAGTTGCATACCAGATTACCGGGCCCCGTTCTGGTCCATTTGAAAGGAAGAAAACAACCTGCATTATTTGCATCCGTACTGCTTCATGGTAACGAGCATACCGGCTGGGAAGCAGTCAGGAAATGTTTACTGGGATATTCCGGAAGAGAATTACCACGTGATTTCTCATTATATATAGGTAACGTACAGGCCGCCCGCTATGGCAAGCGTTATCTAGACGAGCAGCGGGACTTTAACCGTGTCTGGGAAGGCAATGAAAATTCACCAGAACACGAGATGATGCGCACAGTTGTTGAACAAATGAAACAGCGTGGGGTGTTTGGCAGCATTGATATCCATAACAACAGTGGGAAAAACCCTCATTATGCCTGTGTCAACAGAACAGATAATAAATTCCTGCAGCTGGGCAGCCTGTTTTCAAGAACCATGGTTTATTTTACCCGCCCACGGGGAGTACAAAGCATGGCATTTGCACAGTTCTGTCCCGCGGTGACTGTTGAATGCGGTTTGTCTGGCGAAAAAAGCGGTATCGATCATGCCTGTGAATTTATAGATGCCTGCATGCATATTGAAAAATTACCGGAGCGTACCCTGGGCAATCGGGATATTGATCTTTATCACACAGTTGCCACGGTGAAAATTATGGATGATCATCAGTTTGGCTTTGATCACAAGGATTATGATCTCTGGCTGGACAGGAATATTGAATATTTTAATTTCCGGGAATTACCAAGAGGAAGTTGTATCGGCAAGGTAAATAGTAATAAAGGCAATCCACTCATTATTACTGATGAACAGGGTGAGGATGTCAGTCAGGATTATTTTTCAATAATAGACGGCGACTTGATTTCTAATAGGGAAATCATTCCGGCAATGATAACGCTCAATACTGACGTTATAAAGAAAGATTGCCTGTGTTATTTAATGGAACACTACCCATTACCGGAATAAGTAAGCGCGATGTCTGATTTTTCCCGCTATCCCACCCTGACGTATGCGTATGAGTGGTCGGTCAAGACTTTGGCAGAAATGGAAAGCTTGCTTGCCTCCATGGCTGAAACTAATCCGGATGTCCTTGTTGTCGCCCCTTCCGGATCACTGGGCAGGCTGGAAGGGATGGCCCATTCAGACTGTGACTTGATTGTGTTGATCACAGATGATGCCGCGATGGATAAAGAAAGGGCAAAAGCTGCCATGGAAGAAGTCTGGAGGAAACTCCAGCCACTGGGTTTGCCCATGCCAAAATCCTCGGGCATCTACGCCACAGCGGCAAGCCCGGAACAAATTTGCGATCACATTACCCTGGGGCAGGTGGCCGATGACAAAAACATATTCGGTAAACGCCTGCAGATATTGCTGGATACTTTGCCGGTATACGGGCATGAGCGTTTCAGGGACCTCAGGCGTCAACTGCTGGAGCGATACGCCGCTGGTTTTCTCATTTATGATCAACGCAGGGAATGGGTGTACTTGCTCAATGACCTGTTGCGCTATCTCAGGTCATATTGCAGCTGGCACCAGTTTGACTTGTCGAGCGATCCGATAGATAGCTGGTACATGCGAAATGTAAAGCTCAGGAACAGCCGTATCCCGATGTTCGCCGGGCTGATTTTCCTTCTGGGTGAATGCAGCAAGGAAAAAGAGGACAAGATTGGCTGGTTGGACAGGCATCTTGACCTGACGATGATGCAAAGGCTCCGGTATGTATACGAACAGAATGAAGATCCGAATATTGACAGGATCCTCGGGGCTTACGAGTACTTTATGATGAAGATGAACGATGATCGAACCCGGGAAATACTGATTAAAACCACACCAAAATCACTGGAGGAACTTTATTCCCGGCGGTTGCCGGAATATGATGATTTGCACCGGAATTCCAGGACCATAATCGGGGAACTGACCCGTTTCATCCTCGAACGGAGAGGGCAGTGGAGCGATGCATTTTTTGAATATCTGTTGCTTTAGGGTAATTTCATGATGTTTTCAAACCTTAATATAATTCTGGTATCATTCAATTTTTGAACGGGGTTTATCAATTTTTCAAAGGAGATAATATGTCTAGTGCAAAATCAACGGCGTATAAAGAACGCCAAACCAAGGCCCAGATCATTGCTGAAATTTCTGAGGAAACCGGGGTATCCAAGAAAGATGTAAAAGCCGTCCTGGTCTCCCTGGCTGATCAGGCCAGACGCCACCTCAAACCAAGGGGTTGTGGTGTATTTGTTGTACCGGAACTGGGCGTCAAAATGAAAACGGTGAAAAAACCGGCCACCAAGGCAAGGCCTGGCAGAAACCCGTTCACCGGTGAAGAGATTATGATTAAGGCCAAGCCAGCTTCGACCTCTGTCAGGGCGTTGGCTTTGAAAGCCGCCAAAGAAATGGCAAGTTAAACCAGCTTTTTGAATTGTTGCCGGTGCAGGGAAGCACCGGTATGATTTACCTGCTGTCTTTCCCGGACAGTATTCCGCATCAATACAATGCCTGGCCGGTTACACAGTTCGTCAGCAGCTACTTAAGTTCCGGTATACAGGAACCGCAGTTCGTGCCCGCCTGGCAATATTTGCCAATCGACTCCACTTTATTGCATTATGATTTGTTCTGGTGCTGAAATTTCTATAATGAATTTATGAAACCCGGAATATTCATCCTGGATATGAATCGTTATCCGCTCTACCTGGTGCTCGGGGTTTGTCCCTTGCTGATAACCACAATCAACATTCAATCGGCTCTGAACATGAGTGTGGTATTTATATCCTGCCTGCTCTCTCTTGGTGTATTGATGGCCTTGATACGTAACATGATCCCGTATCACATCAGGATGATCATGATCCTTATATTGTCAGCGCTGGTCGTTTCACTGGTTTCCACAGGCATGCAATACCTGGCATACGAAGTTCATGCCAGCCTGGGTATTTATATTTTGTTACTGGCCATGAATTGTCTGGTGCTAACTCATGCCGAGGAGGTGGCCCTTACCGATGGTTTGATCAAGTCAGTAACGACCGGATTGCTGACCTGTTTTGCTGTCTTTATCGTATTAATATGTGTGGGCTCCTTGCGCCAGTTTATTGCGTCTGATTTGCTGAATGGCTCGTCCGGTGCTTTTCTTCTCCTCGGTTTTCTGATTGCCGGTTTTAACTGGTTGAGGTCATTATTTGCGGCCAACGCAGACCCCGTTTCTACTTGAGCATTACTAAATTTAGTGAACAGACAGAAGCGGACTGAAATATTCGAAAGGTTTCGGAAACAGGATCCGAAGCCAACGACCGAATTGAAACATCACAACCCGTTTGAGTTACTTGTCGCTGTTATCCTCTCCGCCCAGGCTACAGATGTTGGTGTCAATAAGGCAACGGCAAAGCTGTTCAAGGTCGCCAACACCCCGGAGGCCATACTTGACCTCGGCCTTTCGAAACTGAAAAGGTATGTACGTACTATTGGCCTTTATAATGCCAAGGCCGAAAACATTATGAAAACCTCCCGAATCCTGGTTAAAGAACACGGCGGCAAGGTGCCCAGCGACCGGGAATCACTTGAAAGGCTTCCAGGTGTGGGCAGGAAAACAGCTAATGTGATCCTGAATACGGCTTTCGGTCAGCCAACGATCGCTGTGGATACCCATATTTTTCGGGTAGCCAACCGAACCGGTATAGCACCCGGTAAAAATGTACTGGAAGTTGAAAGGAAACTTATGAAGTTTATACCGGATGAATTTAAAAAGGATGCGCATCATTGGCTTATCTTGCATGGTCGTTATGTCTGTATGGCCCGTAAACCACTATGCGGGTCGTGCCTTATTGAAGACCTGTGTGAGTGGAAGCAGAAGAAGGATTATCTCTAATGGCAGGGCCCTTTATTCAGGATCGTGATGACTCCCGGCGTTATTTCCTGTCTGTCTGGGAGAAATATAAAACAGGAACCGTACTTGAACCCATGGAAGACATGGTCCTGCAGGTCATGCTTGAACATCCGGAATATCATGATTACCTTGACCAGGGAGAAGCTGCATTGGCACAGGAATTTACTCCGGAATCCGGTATGAGTAATCCCTTTCTACACATGGGAATGCATATCGCGATCCGCGAACAGGTCAGTACCGACAGGCCGCCGGGAATACGTAACCTGCATAAACAGCTTGCCCGGAAAATGAATTCCACGCTGGAGGCAGAACACCGGATGCTGGATTGCCTGGGCGAAGTGCTCTGGCGTGCCCAACGCGAGCAGGCCATACCGGATGAGGCCGACTACCTGGAGAAAATCAAGCGCTTGCTGTAGTTGCCGACGGAGAAGACCGCCGAAGAAATTAGCCGGCTGTGAACTCCATCTTGATACCGGCAAGTTCGATCAGATCGGAGTTTTTCAACTGATAGGCCTTGGGCCCGATAGGTTCACCGTTAACAACTGGATAACGCTTGCCATCACCGTCACTTTCAATATGGGTCAGAAAATAACCCTGGGGCCTGCGCGATATAACGGCAACCTGGGTACCCGGTTTACCCAGCGTGACCAATGCCTTGCTCAGTTCCAGCTCCTTACCGGCTATTGGGCCGTTGAGCACGGTCAAGCGGGCCAGCGGCATCCCGGCCGGAGCATTTGTGGATGAGAGAGAGACATTTTCTGCCTTGGCACCGGCTTTTTCAGCTGCCTGGGCAGCGGCAACTGCAGCGCTGGCTGAACCCGGTTTGATGATCATGGTCTTTTCAAATTCATCATCACCGGCGGTAGCATTCTCATTGATGTATTTCAGCTCATGCTTGCCAATAGCAATCACATCACCGTCTTTCAGGGCGTGCTTCTTGACCAGTTTTCCATTGACATAGGTACCGTTGGTACTGCCCAGATCTTCGAGGAAGGAGTCATCGAGAATGGTAATGATCAGGGCATGCTTGCCGCTGACTGCAAGATTGTCGATTTGGATATCATTTTCTGCCTTGCGGCCAATGCTCATCCGTTCCTGGCTCAGTTCGTACTCACCTTGAACCTCTCCATTCATGCTCAGAACCAGCTTTGCCATCGCTCTGTTTGTCCCCTTACTTCAATAAATCCTGTATAAAAATGATATAAAGTCGCTACTTTTATATTCGCACCAGCGCGACGGAGATGTTGTCTTTTCCTCCGTAGTGATTGGCCAGTTGCACGAGCTTGTCCGCTGCCTGTGCAAGATTAGCACTATATTTACTTAGGGTTAAGTGAATTTCTTCATCATTTACCATATCATTCAATCCGTCGGTGCAAAGCAAATATATATCCCCGGTTACGATTGTTTCTTCCACGATATCCACCTCGACATTGTTCTCAAGTCCCAATGCACGCGTCACCAGATTCTTGGGCATCTTGGCATTGGCTTCCTCGGGCGTATACATGCCGCGATCGATCATTTCCTGTATCAGCGTGTGATCTCGGGTTATTTGTTCGAGATCATTGTCCCGGTAGCGGTAGAGTCTCGAGTCACCGACATTGCCAATGAACAATTTTTGACCGCTTAGCAGGCTGCAAATCACCGTAGTACCCATCCCATAGCATTCCGGGTTGGATCGGGCCATCGCATAAATATTTGAATTTGCTTGATTTATTGCCCGACGTATCAGACCTGGTACGTGACCGTCGACTCGCTTTTTCGTTTTCCCCAGGCGCGCTGTCTGAATGGCCAGGTGAATCGTGGTCACCGCAATGGCACTGGCCACCTCGCCCGCCTTATATCCACCCATGCCATCGGCCATCACGACCAATGCCAGAGCTTTATCCGTCAGTACACTGTCCTCATTGTGAGGTCGGTGTTTTCCGATGTGCGAGGCAGTGGCGATTTCGAACCCGGTGTTCATGTCATGCCCGCCAAGATGTCTCTGAATTCATAGCCTTACCATTGTGTTTCTTGGCCGCGACCAGCCAGCAGAGATGCCGCCCTATTGCTTATGCCTGTTTCAGGAAGCAGCTATATTTAGCTGATTTTGCTGGAAAAAGTCTAGCAATAGTCGGTGCAAAAAGCGATTATTAATTATCATCACTAGGTCACAGCTGCAGAAGGTGGCGGCGATACGTAAAAAAACCGGCCGCCCATCGGGTCAGCCGGTTTTGTGTTCCAATCAGCGGTTGTCAACGTTCCAGGTATTTCAATTTATCCGGAACTTCTTTCCACTCATCCGCGTCAGCGGGCGGGTCTTTCATTTCATTGATCACAGGCCATTCCCTGGAGAGTTCGGCGTTTAGTTCTATCATTTCCTTCATATTATCCGGGACATCTTCCTCGGACATGATGGCGTTCACCGGGCACTCGGGCTCGCAAAGGGTGCAATCGATGCATTCATCCGGGTCAATGACCAGCATATTTGGGCCCTCATGAAAGCAGTCAACCGGGCAAACCTCGACACAATCGGTATATTTGCACTTGATACAATTCTGGGTTACTACAAATGGCATGTATTATCACCTGTGTTCATCGGGAAAATTGGCGCTAATCATACCGTTTTTTAGCGGTGTTGAAAAAGCATTAGTTTGTTGTTTTTGAACCGCTGTTTTCACCGCTGACCAACTGGATAATACGGTCTGAAAAATCTCCACCGGACCTGAATTCGAGTACAGTTGCGCCGTGCTCGCGAATGTAATTAATCATCAAGGGTGTGTTTCAAGTAATAGAGAATGTCCAGTGCCTGTCTGGGTGTCAGTTCATCGGGATCCAGTGTGGCCAATTTATCCAGGGCTTCATGGTGCCTGGATTTGAATAGTCCCTCATCTTTATTGGATAGGCTTTCAACCGGTTGTTGATCGAGAGATTGCATATAAATACGGGCCTGTTCAAGGACTCGCCCGGGAATACCAGCGAGTTGCGCAACCTGGAGTCCATAGCTACGACTTGCCGGACCAGGTTTGACAGCATGCAAGAAAACAATGTCATCGCCGTGTTCAACCGCGTCAAGATGGACGTTGCTGACATTTTCAAGACGCTCGGGCAAGTGAGTAAGTTCAAAAAAGTGTGTTGCAAACAGGGTCATCGCAGCGGTTTCGATGGCAAGATATTCTGCTGTTGCCCATGCCAAAGAAAGACCATCCAGGGTACCGGTTCCGCGACCAATTTCATCCATCAATACCAGACTTTCACGGGTTGCATTATGGAGGATATTCGCAGTTTCGGTCATTTCCACCATAAAGGTTGAGCGACCACCCGCGAGATCATCGGCAGCACCGATACGGGTAAATATTCGATCCACGGGTCCGATCAGTGCCTGTTCTGCCGGCACGAAACTGCCGATGTGAGCCAATAACACGATTAATGCGGTTTGCCGCATGTAGGTTGATTTACCACCCATGTTCGGCCCGGTGATAATTAACATGTCAGTTTCCCGATCAAGTCTCAGATCATTGGCAATGAATGGTCCGGATTGAACCTGTTCAACTACCAGATGGCGTCCGCCCGTGATACACAGGCCTCTTTGCTGTTTGAGTTCGGGCGCAGAGAGATCCAGGCTCACGGCGCGTTCTGCGAAACAGGTAATTACATCCAGTTGGGCGATATGTTCAACAGTTGTCTGGATTGGATGGATTACACCCAGCAGATCATCCAGCAGTTGATCATAAAGAAATTTTTCTCGCATCAGTGCTTTTTCCCGTGCACTCAATACCTCGTCCTCGAATTTTTTCAGTTCCGGGGTAATGAACCGTTCCGTGCCCTTGAGAGTCTGCCGCCGGGTATAATCTGTCGGAGCCCGGTCGCTTTGTGCACGACTGATTTCAATGTAGTAACCATGGACACGGTTGAAGCCAACCTTGAGTGTCGAGAGTCCGGTCCGGGCGCGCTCCCTGGTTTCAAGCTCATGCAAGAAGCCGCTGGCGTTGTCACTCATCTTTCTTAGTTCATCCAGCTGCGCGTCAAACCCTGTTGCGATTACGCCACCATCACGCAGGGTAACAGGTACCTGCTCCGGCAGGGCCCTGTCGAGTAATGACACTACATCTGGAAATTCATTGAGTGAATCATTAATCCGTTGCAGCAAGGGAGAATCAATTTTGCTTACCACTGATTTCAGTTCGGGGATTATCCCGAGTGAATCCCGTAACGCAATCAGGTCTCGAGGACGGGCAGATTTTAGAGCAACCCGTGTCATGATGCGTTCGATATCGCTGATGGAACGCAAGGGATCCAGCAACTGCAGGTAATGCCGGTTTTGAATCAATGATTCAACTGCAGCATGGCGCAATCGCAGTTCATCCTGATTACGTAAGGGACGATGCAACCAGCGTCGTAACAAGCGGCCACCCATGGCCGTGGCCGTTGTATCCATGACGTTTAACAGGGTGTGAGTATTGTTTTCTCCAAGACTGGTATCGAGTTCCAGGTTACGGCGACTGATACTGTCGAGGACAATGCATTCATCACTGGATTCGACCCTGATGCCGTTAAGGTGTGGCAGTTGGCAGGCCTGGGTTTCTTGCAGGTAGTGAAGCAGGCAGCCGGTAGCCGCGATGGCAAAAGCCATAGCTTCGCAACCAAATCCCGAGAGATCGGATATCCCGAATTGTTTCCGAATCAGTGAGAGGGCCTGACCCTCTTCAAATTCGCTGGCAGGGCGGGGATTGACTGTAAACACCCTTGTCAACAGATCACCAAGCTCTGAATCCTCGGCAACCAGTAACTCCGCAGGCCTTAGCCTGTCGAGCTCGCTGATCAAGGCATCCAGTGAAGAAAGTTCGTGCAAGACCAATTTGCCACAACTCATGTTAAGTGCAGCGATCCCGAAGTCATGTTTATCACCATGGATTGCCAACAGCAGGTTATCAGTCCTGCTTTCCAACATGCTGTCCTCAGTCACCGTCCCCGGGGTGAGGATGCGTACGATCTGTCTTTCTACCGGCCCCTTGCAAGTCTGCGGATCACCGATCTGTTCACAAATCACCACGGATTCTCCCTGGCGGATCAGTCTGGCCAGGTAATTTTCAGCCGCATGATAAGGCACACCCGCCATGGGAACCGGTTTCCCTCCGGATTGACCACGACTGGTAAGCGCAATATCCAGTATTCGAGCCACCTTGCGGGCGTCATCAAAAAACAGTTCATAGAAATCGCCCATACGAAAGAACAACAGCTTGTCAGGGTGAAGAGACTTGAAGCCCAGGTATTGGCGGATGACCGGTGTGTGTTCAGTTCGGGTTTGTTGACTTTTATTTGTCGTAGTCAAACTCGATTCCTCGTACCCACAAGGGACGTTATGGCTTTTCCGGTGCCTGGAAACCGGAGGAAAGCCCGAGGTTTCCATCACTGGCGGCCATGATAAACCATTCTACTCGGTCACGGTAACGCCAAATCGGGCGGCCATGGCCCGGGTAATTGCATCAAGCATGTAACGTGCCCGTTGATTGAGTGGATCGGAAGCGTTGGTATGTTCAATCATGTCGTTGAATGTCGTGCTGGCCTGGCGCAACTGCACAATTCCCAGGTTATGCCAGGCCTTGCTGTTAGAGTCATCCCTTGCCAGGGCTTCGCGGTAGGCCATAACCGAGGCTTCCAGCCGTTCTGTTTGTGCATAGACATTGCCCAGCCGAAACCAGGACTCGGCGTCGTCCGGGGCCTGCTTGGTCAGTGTCAGATACTCCTGTTCTGCCGTTTCCCAGTCCTCGTTCCAGTAAGCCTGGTCCGCCCGATTTTGGATCTCAATGAGACTATCAGATTGCTGTACCTGCTTGACCGGGGCCAGCTCACAGGCCGTAAGTAACAGGGTGGTGAATGCCATGATGACGATTCGCTGTATCATTTGACGCTTCCCCCAGCTGGGTGTCATGTTGGAGAAATTTTAAACTTGCCCCTGAGTTGGCACAGAGTTTATTGATTTGCTGGAAATTTTCGGCTCATTTCAGCAATGACCAGAGAGGATACCAGTTTTTCCACTGCCGGTGTTCCGGGAAAATTGGGCCAACAAGCGGGTGTTGGCCATCGAGCGTGACGGACCATGACCTGAATCGTGGTTCCGGGGCTTGAATTTCATAGCTATGGCCCTAGATTAGAGAAGATTTTCTAATTAAAACCGAGGAAAAAGTGCCATGAGTGTCGAAGCAAAACAGGAAACACTGGGGTTTCAGGCCGAGGTTCAGCAATTACTGGACCTGATGATTCATTCACTGTACAGCAACAAGGAGATCTTCCTGCGTGAATTGATCTCGAATGCTTCGGATGCCGCTGACAAATTACGTTTTGCCGCACTCCAGGACGACAGCCTGTATGAAGGCGACAGTGATCTTAAAATCCGGGTGGAATATGACAAGAAACATCATACCCTGAGTGTTATCGATAATGGCATCGGTATGACCCGCAGCGAGGTTGTTGGAAACCTGGGCACGATTGCAAAATCCGGCACCAAACAGTTTTTCGAATCTCTGACCGGGGATCAGGGCAAGGATGCAAAGCTGATTGGGCAGTTCGGTGTCGGTTTCTATTCTGTTTTTATTGTTGCAGACAAGGTAGAAGTACAAACCCGGCGGGCCGGCGCCCCACGCGGTGAGGGTGTGCAATGGGTCTCGGAGGGAAAAGGCGAATTTACCGTAAAAACCATTGACAGGCCAAAACGCGGCACCCGGGTTACATTATATTTACGCAAGGACGAGAAAGAATTTCTGGATGGCCAGCGTCTGCGCGGTATCATCAAGCATTATTCGGATCACATTTCTCTTCCTATAGTAATGGATGCGGAGGGCAAGGATGCCAAAGGCGAGGAAACCGTCAATTCAGCAACGGCGCTATGGATTAGAGATAAAAAAGATATAAATGAAGAGGAGTATCATGAATTCTACAAACACGTGGCTCATGATTTTGACCCCCCATTATCCTATTCACATAATAAGGTCGAGGGTAAACTCGAATACATCAGCCTGTTATTTATTCCGTCCAGGGCCCCATTCGATCTGTGGGATCGTCAGCAACGACACGGCATCAAGCTCTATGTAAAACGCGTCTTTATTATGGATGATGCGGAACAACTGATTCCGTCTTACCTGAGGTTTATTCGCGGAATGGTTGACTCCAATGACCTGCCGTTGAATGTGTCCCGTGAGATACTGCAACACAACAAGACCATCGATTCCATTCGTGCCGGCAATGTCAAGAAAATACTGAAGCTGTTGCAGGATATGGCCAAAAAAGAGCCTGAAAAATATCAGAAATTCTGGGATGAATTCGGCCGTGTTCTTAAAGAAGGTGTTATCGATGATCCTGAGAAACAGAAAGAACTGGCACGCCTGTTCCGGTACGCCTCTTCACACGATGATAAATCAGAACAGTGTGTTTCCCTGGAAGATTATGTCAGTCGAATGCAGCCTGACCAAAAGGCAATTTACTATATTATTGCCGATACCTTTGCCACAGCAAAAAACAGCCCACATCTTGAAATTTTCCGCAAGAAAGGTATCGAAGTGTTGTTAATGACCGACCCGATTGATGAATGGGTTACCAATCACCTGAGTGAATTCGATGGCAAACCCCTGCAGTCAGTCACTCGTGGAGAACTGGAGCTCGGTGAGCTGGGTAAGGAAGATAAATCTGCGGCCAGCGAAGCAGACACCGAAGATCCATCAATCAAAAAATTATCAGACCGAATCAAGGATGTTCTGGATGACAAGGTCAAGTCAGTCCGTGCTACGAACCGATTGACCTCATCTCCTGCATGCCTGGTTTCAGATCAGCATGATATGGGTCTGAATCTTGAGCGGATTCTAAAGGCATCCGGTCAAAAGGTACCGGGGACTGCACCTATCCTTGAAATCAATCCGGGACATCCGGTTATTGAGCGGCTCAAGAGCATGGATGAAGAAGAGGTCTTTTCTGACTGGTCGAATATTTTGTTCGAACAGGCGCTTTTAAGTGAAGGTGGCCAGCTCGAAGATCCGGCAGGGTTTGTCCAGCGATTGAACAAAATGTTCATTCAGATGGGTAGGGACAGGAATGAATGAAAAAAATTCATCGCTCAGTCTATGAACCCTTCCGGGCTGTAATATTTTTTTTCTTAAGAGCAACCCGGCATAGCTATAGATAGATGAAACCTGATTAATTTCAGACCTGTCTACCCCCGGTTTGAAATTCTCACATACCCCAAAAGTAGGATAATTCCGGAATATGACACAATATACGGACTAATTTATTGCCTGTTCTGTATAAACCCTTGTTTCGGTTGTATTATCATTGTTATACCTATAACAAGCTATATATTTATCTATATATTCATAAATTAAATTACCGATGGAGTTTACCCGCACAAAACTGCTTAAGTTGCTTGATGAGCTGAATGTAATCGGTATTGCCCTTTCAGCAGAAAAGGACCATCAGCGTTTGCTGGAAATGATCCTGATACGTGCCAAGGATATTACTAATGCTGATGGCGGCACATTGTATATCAGGACAGAAGATAATCGTTTGCGGTTTGAAATCATGCAGACGAACACGCTGAAAATCCATATGGGGGGCACCTCGGGCGAGGAAATCCCGTTTTATCCTGTGTATCTTTACCGCGAAGATGGTAGTCCAAACCTGAATAATGTAGCTGCCTGTGCCGTGCTGGAGAGAAAGACCATTAATACTCCTGATGCGTATGAAGATACCGAGTTTGATTTTTCAGGTACGCGTAATTTTGACAAGAAAACCGGTTACCGTTCAAAGTCCTTTCTCACTGTGCCCATGGTCAACCATGAAAATAATATCATCGGGGTTCTGCAATTGATTAATGCGATAGATACAGACACTGGCGAAGTCATTCCGTTTTCTGATGTATCACAACAACTGGTTGAGTCCCTGGCTTCCCAGGCTTCAGTGACCATCACCAACCGGTCATTGCTGGACGCCCAAAAAGAATTGTTTGATGCATTAATTAAGCTTATTGCCAACGCTATTGATGAAAAGTCTCCATATACGGCCGGGCACTGCCGAAGGGTGCCGGTGTTGACAAATCTTATAGCCAATGCGGCCTGCAAGGTAAACTATGGACCACTGGCTGAATTCAATATGTCTGATGAAGAAAAATACGAACTTGATGTTGC